>CAXUMK010000227.1:0-9450 GCA_964251885.1 uncultured Segetibacter sp.
AAGTGTGCGACGCAACGATGATTCATAGTAGCAATTCTGCCGGGCTCAAAAAAATTATTGCACATTTGCTATGCAGCGGGAAGTATAAACTTCATTATAAACATAAAGTTGTAAAAAAGGCTGCAAGTGCAGCCTCTTTTTACAACTTTTATTACGCTTATTTGAACAGATTGCCTAAGCTACCTAATCCACCTCCAAAACCTGATAAAGATTTTGTAATACTGTCAGGAGTTACGCTGCTGTCATTTGGGTCATTGGCTTTGCTGGCAGATTTTTGCAATATACCTGGCAATGCTGCAGAAATTGCGCCGGTAACCATAGGAGATAATCCAAATTTACTTGTAATACTGCTTACAAGACCTCCTTCAATAGCACTGGTTACCGGACTGCCTGATGACACGCCGCCCTGTAGCATAGACAATAAACCACCGACACCACCCTGAGAGGATGCCTGGGTAGCCAAGCCATTTGTTATATGAGTTGCAATTTCTTTATGCACATCATCCGCCTGGTCTGCTGGTATAGCCGAGGCTGTTTGAGGATTACTACCCAAATGTTGTTTTACAAGGTCTAAAATTTGATCGAACATGATTTTTATTTTTATGGTTTCATGTCTTTATGCAGGAAGCATACCAAGGTTGGCAAAAGGTATTCGTGTATAAAGTGATGTCTTTCATTCGCAAATTCCTCAACTGCTGTGGCGATCCTTTTTTTGTAAATCTTACCTGCCCGTTGTTTTACTCGATGACAAGCTTTTTATGCGTTATCGTTTTTCCGTCAGATATTTTTATAAAATAAATACCCCTGGCAATATGAAGATCAATAGTAGCGGTTTGCGTATTATTAAACTGTTGCCGGTATACCTGTTGTCCGCCGGTATTCAATATTTCAATATTCAACCTTGCACTTATCTCTTTGGTAGTAATATTAAAAAATCCTTTAGACGGGTTTGGATAAACAGAAAATTCTGCAACAGGCGTCATTCTTATAGCGATCACATTTGTGTACTTATACTGACCATCCTTGTCAACCAGTTTTAAGCGATAGTAAATAATGGCAGCACTGTTAAACACAGGAATATCTGCGTCATTAAATACGTACTGCTGAGTAAGACTGCTATTACCCATTGCTGCTACACTTGCTATATCTGAAAAATTCCTTCCGTCGAGGCTTCTTTCTACAACAAAATACCTGCTGTTTATTTCTTCAGTTGTCTGCCAGGTAAGGCGGATAGTTTTACCAAGATTAGTACCACTGAAATTAATTAGCGTTATGGGTAAAATTTCAGACTTTAAAGAGTCACTTAAACCCAGCCAGTAGTCAGATACTGCACCTGACGTATCAAAAGTATAAATCCTGCCATAGCTACCGCTGCCATCGGTTGTTATCTGGTAAATGCCCATCGTATCTCTTATTCTGCCGATTGCATAAATGTTTTTCATGTCTCTCGACCAGATAGGGTCAGCAGCCAGTGTATCATTCACAGAAAGAAAAGACAACCTTGTTGAATCTGAGCCATCCACCTTTATTTTATATACGCTGTTTGTAGGTACATAAGCTCCTGTTCCACCATTGTATGCTCCTGGTATAGGCTTATAATAGGCGAGCCAGTTTCCATCGGGTGACCAGCTTGGTACTAAATCTCCGGGAACTGTATTGGGTATCTGCATAGGATTGCTGCCATCTCCCTTCATAGTAAATAAACCATAATGAACATTGTGATACGCGATTAATGAGTCAGATATGCGTATAGTAGGATCGTCTGAAAAACAATCTCCGGGATAACTATTTAAATTTTGATAAGCATTGCTTCCATCTAAATTTACTTTATACACACTACAGGACTGCGAATAAACAAGAGCGCTGTCATTAGGATAAAAATCATAATAATCAAGGTAATCACTGTTAGAGACAATCAACTGCTCTTCCTGGGTGATTAGGTCTCTTATCCAAAGGTTGGCGCCATAGCTGGAGTTTGAGTTAGGGCCGTTTGAAAAAGCTAAATATCTACCAGTATGCGATAAACGTGGCCTATAACCAAGTGTGACGAAAACTTTTGCTCCGTTGCTGTCAATGGTATAAATACTATCCTGTTTTGCAGCAGCATTTTGATTGTGATGACTATACAAAATTTTACCCTGCAAAAATTGTGGTGGCAAACTACATGCAGCGATCTTATGCAAACTTGCATTTTTATTATTACCGCTTGCATCGGCAGTAAAAGGACCGGAGCAACCGTCGAAATGATACAATGCTAAAGTATTGGCATCTGTACTGAACGGAGAAGCTGCAGGTGTAAAATCAGCGGTATAACGTGTTGTATTAGAAAGACGAACCTCATCCAGTTCACCTGCGTGATAGAAATAAACGCTATTATTTGCACTCCCGATTTCAGGCGCATACAGAGCCATCATGGTAAGAGGATATCCGGCAGTATTTAAGCCACGCGAAATAGGTAAAGAATCTGTAAGTACACCATCTGCAAAAAGTCTTACAGCAGTACCATTGGCTGATGCAGCTATATGATGCCATTTGTTATCGCTGACAAAAGCTTTTGTCTGCACATAGTTTTCACCGCCATTCATGCCCGTCCACATGTACAAATAACCGCCTTGTGAACTAACTCCAAAATCTCCCGAATTACCGCCCGGCGATGCTGTTCCAAAAAATGTAGGGTGCTGCCAGTATGTACTGCTGGTATTCATATCGGTTGTTTTGATCCAGCCCTCAACAGTAAAAGTATTTAACCCGTTCATTAAAGTGTCAGGAACCTGGGCGTATTGAGTGGTGCCGTTATATGTATAATCGCTTCCAAAAGGAAGAGTGCTGCAGGCGGTTGCAGCATTGTTTACAAGCAGGTTGTTTTGGTTGGATGATGCATCAGGCGAAGACAATCCGCATTGACCGGCAAAATGATAAAGGGCGACAGTATTGCCATCCGCAGAAAAGGAAGTGGCAGGTGTAAAATTTGCCGGGTAGCGGACATTATTTGATATTCTTAATTCAGCAAAAGTACCTGCAGACGGAAAGTTAGTGTTTGCATAAGAATTACCGTTATAGTCAAAATCAAGAGAAGCAGCACCGACTGTTAAAGGTGCGTTGGCCGTAATTAAAGGCTTTCCTGATGTTAATGAGTCAGCAAGTTTCCCATCCGCATACAAATAAATATATGCACCGTTATTTACTGCTGCAATGTGATGCCAGTTGTTATCATTGATCTTGACCGAGGCAGATTCAAAACTTTGATCTGTGTTAAGCGAAGAGAATCCCTCAAACATACTGATGTATCCGTTATCAGTTGTAATACCAAAATCGCCACTATTGTCGCCATTGGTGGCATTTCCTAAGAGGTAAGGCCTTTGCCAGAAGGTGCCGCTGCCGCGACTTTCACCTGTTTTTACCCAAAACTCAATAGTAAAAACAGATGCATTATTTAATAAGCTCTTGGGCAAAGCTGCAAACTGTGTATTGCCATCAAGTGTGATAGACGATGTGAAAGTTTGTGCATAAAGAAAAGAACAGGAAATGATGGAAAGAAAAAGAGTAGAGAGTTTTTTCATATTGCGGTTTTTAAATCATTTAGGTCAGAAAGATATAGTTAGAAACAGAAGTTTTATAATAAATTCTCAGAAAGTCGGTAAATATTTTTAGATAAAGTAAACCGCTGTTGTAGTTCATAAAGCACACAGGCTTTTTGTGTTGTGAAACTGTTGAAAGAAGTACCTTCAGAGAAGAAGGTTTTACGCAAAGGCGTAAAGGCGTTGAACAGGGCAGTTGGCTCATCAACTTATCTTTTTCATAATCTGTTTAGCAGCATTTCTGCCATCGTTCCCTCCTTCATGCCTAAACTGCTATAAGCAGAAACCAGTATTTCTGTTTTGATCTCAAAATTAACACCTACCCTTCCGTTAATATGCTTTGCGTTATCGCAGAGATCGGGGTCGGTTTGAGAGAGATGTTTACGGCAATTAAGCGGCCGGGCTTCATATATTGTGCATTCATTGTCTTCGCCAAGAAAAGCACACCTTGAATTTTTGTGCAGCGGCCTTTCTTCGTTGCTTAGATTCAACTGGGCCTGTAAAACTTCTTTATTAATCCCGATGTTCTTTTCGCGGCAATAGTTGATCATACACTCAGTCTCCCCTTCACTGATGTGCACATTTACATTACAGCAAAAAGCACAACCTTTTGAGCATTTGATCAATTCCCATTTAACCTGCTTTTGCATGGTTTCTTCCACCTCGAGCATTACATGAGCAGCGATGCTGGCTTTTGAATAACCCTCCTGCATTGCCCTTGTAAGAAAAGCTGCGTAGTTATTGATCTCGTTTATGACAGCAGGCTTGTATTCAGGCAGCCTTTCTTGAAGAACTTGTTCCAGCAGTCTTGTTATCTTCATCGGTTAATATTATCTGTGTTATTATAGTTGTTAAGGGATATGAGCGACTCTTTGGCTTGTTGAATAAAGAATAAAAAGTACACGAGTGCGACGCAACAGTTGACTCATAGTAGTAACCTGGCCCGGTTCAAAAAATACTCTATTTTCCCTTGCGTAGTATAACACTCATTAATACCTCCACGAAGTAAGATCAGCACCCTTTGGAGCACGCTTTTTTACTTCTTCAGCCCATTTGGGAATGAACATTCTGTTGTAACGCAAACGACTGATATAGTTGGGCTGGGTATGATCGCCGTTCCAGCAATGTTCGGCTCTGTCGCCATAATCTACTTCGCAATCGCAAGGTGGCTGCTGCAGTTTTTTCAGCATGTCTTCGGCAGTGTACACGGCATTGTTCAGGTAATAGCTATCCATGTCGCCGACGTAAATGTGTATCTTACCTTTCAGCTTTTCGCCAATGGTTGCCCAGTCTCTTTGAATGATATGTGTGAGGTCGTAATGCTCTCTCCAGTAAGCAGCCACTGATGAGTCGATAGCGCCGGTATATTTGTCATAGATCCTTTTAGGGTATCCATCGGCAGCCATTGGTGAAAACACAGCTTCCCAAATATCGAACTGGTCGCCGCTGCGGCTTTGGGTGCCAAGAGCAAGTTCGCGATGGTTCATTTCCTGCACCGTTGCACTTACATGACCCAGATAATCGCGGTGACCGGGACGGGGCGTCTTTTTAAAATCGCTTTCTACATAATAGGCATTCCGGTTATTATACAAATCAATGGTAGTGTAATGGTGAAAGTCAATAGGGTCGGGACAGGCAGCATAACAGCCGTTGTATTCATTGGGATAAAAAACCTGCGCTGCCAACACTTCCCATCCACCGGTTGAGCCGCCGTACATAAACCTTGCCCAGCCCTGGCCGATACCCCTGAAGCGCTTCTCAATTTCGGGTATCAATTCATAAGTAATGGCATCGCCATAAGGCCCAAGGTTGGCAGAGTTTACAGCATAAGAATCGTCGTAGTAAGGATTGGCATGTTGTATCTCAACAACCAGCACACGCGGAAAATTTTTGCCTGTCCACATTTTGTAAAAATTATAATCCTCCTGCTGCACAATTTTGTTGTAACCGGTAATATGAAAGCGGTCGCTTGTGTCAGGCTTTAAATTTTCATCGGGCGGAGTTGTGCGAAAGTCACTGATGTCTTCGGGAAAATGGCCGTGAAAAATTGCGAGGGGATAATGAACTTTTGGATGCTCATCAAAACCTTCGGGCAAAAGAATATGTGCAGCAACATACATCGGCCTTCCCCAGAAGGCAGTAAGCAGCTTGCTTTGTATTTTGATATGCTTTATATACTTCGTGTCTTCAGGCTCTTTTACGGGCGGAACAATTTTACTGATAACAAGATGTATTTCGTTTGAAGTATCGGGATCGAAATGAATTTTTATCGGGGTCGAATAAATATTGCCGGGCGCTATATTCCAGTGCTGTCCTTCTCCGCGGTCCATTGGCAACTTCACTGTCTGGCCTGTCTGCAAATGAAAAGTTTCATACTTATGCAGCATCGCCTGAACATAATAATCACCTGCAGGCACATCTTTAAGCCTTTCCACCGGGTAACCAAATGCATGCATGTCGACCAGTTCATCAGCTTTAGGCTGCCAGTTATCTGCGTTTACACCAAATATCATTTGCGTTGACGCAGCATCATTTATTTGAAATCTTGGCTCCGCCTTATTATTCTTAGAAAGCAGCAGCAATAACCTTCCATCGAGCGCTGAAGTGTGTAAAGAGTCTGCAATAGTAATTCTGAAAGTTTGTGCACGAGATTCGGCAATTATAAACAGCAGGAACAGAAAGTAAATTCTTTTCATAACAATTGGTTGTTGCATAAATATACTTGATGTGATTTAAAAAACTCAATCTGATGTTATTTTAGCGATACTATGTAAGCGATAAAAAAATAGAGTAGTTTTTTTGAACCGGGCAGAATTACTACTATGAGTCATCGTTGCGTCGCACTCGTATACTTTTCATTCTTTATTCGACAAGCCCACTGAGTCCTTAGTTTACTTCGTCAATCATAATTGCCTTTATATGCTTACATGTTCTATATACAGCGAAGGCGGGAAGTGCATCTTAGTTTTTTACAACATGTCATTCACCCCAGGCAGTAATAACCAGTTTTCTTGAACCGCCCCGGTTGCGGTGCTCGCATAGATAAATTCCCTGCCATGTACCCAAAGCTAACCTGCCATTTTGAATGGGTATCAAAACAGAACTGCCAAGCAAAGCGGCCTTCAAATGTGCCGGCATATCGTCTGAACCTTCATAGTCATGAATATAATCCGGGTCATTCTCACGGACTGCTTTATTAAAATACATCTCAAAGTCTTTTCTTACAGTAGGGTCTGCATTTTCATTAATGGTGAGCGAAGCGGAAGTATGTTGAATAAAAACCTGGCATATACCTGTTGTTATTTCTGATAGCTGCGGAATAGCACGGCTAACCTCTGTGGTAATCAGGTGAAAGCCTCTTTTTCTTTCTGCCAGTGTTAGCGTTTGCTGATGAATTTTCATATCCTTTGTTTGATCTTATTCTATTAAGACAGAAGAAATTGCTTTCTCTGAGTTCTCTTTACGTGGATAAGGAGGAGGTCTCATTTAAATATACTCCTTAAAAAGTCTTATCCTTTGTGATTGTTTTTGATAAGTGGATATTACATTTTAAGAGGGGAAGATAGGAAGTGTGACGATAAGAAATTACGGGCTAATTGTATATAATAAAAAAACCGTCTCAAAAACAAATTTTGAGACGGCCTCTTTTACAAAATAGATATTGCGGGTATTTAAACTTCAATAGCTGTGTTTTTCTTAGCAGACTTATGCTGAATAATATTTCTAAGCAAAGCTTTGGCGCGGGAAAACTGAGACTTGCTGGTGCTTTCGGTTATTCCAAGCTGACTGGCAATCTCTTTATGTGAAAACCCTTCAACCGCATATAAATTGAAAACCGTGCGATAACCTTCGCTTAATGTCATAGAACTCTTAATGATATCTTTTTCATACAGGTTATCCAATGCACTTTGATGTCTGTCGGCAATAGAATTTTCAAGCCCTTCACCTACCGAAGTATTTAAACTTTTACGCCTGATATGCTCGATGGCAGTGTTTACAAAAATTCTTCTTACCCATCCGTCAAATGAACCCTCACCTCTAAACCTGTGCAGATTGTTGAAAAGCTTCACAAAACCTTCCTGGAGAATATCTTCGGCATCCATCTGATTCTTTGAGTATCGAAGGCAAATGGAATACATTTTGGAAGAATATAAATCATACAAAGCTTTTTGACTTTTTCTCTCTCCCCTGATGCAGTTTTCTATAAGTTGTCCTTCAAAAGTATAAGTTGCACTCATATTCATTAGTTTTAGTTGTTTCTATCCTGTTTACGATATTAATGCCAAATACAAAAAAATTGAAAACCAAGCAGTTGTATAAATTCTATTTTTGCGAACTTTCCAAATTCCAAAATTGTCATCCCAAAACCGGAATTCGTTTTTAAAAATATATTAAAAATTCGTCAAATAAAACTAAAAATTGATAAAAATTCCAAGTCCCGGTGCATTACTTATGCTCACATTTCCTTTTTCGTAGCGAACACCGGTTGCGATGTCTTCTTTTAATAATAAAGGACCATCTACATCAACAAAGTCTAACTGCGGCATAAAATGAACAACCGCAGCAGAGCCGACTGTCGACTCATTCATGCAGCCCATCATTACTTTCATCTGTAATTGTCTTGCTTTTACAATCATCCTTCTGGCGGGTGTGACTCCGCTGCATTTGGTAAGTTTAATGTTTATTCCATGAAAATGTTCACAGCACTTATCTACGTCATTTTCAAATACACAGCTTTCATCCGCAAACAAAGGCAAAGGTGATTCTTTGTAAAGCATTTTCATACCTTCCCAATTGTCTTTGGCTAAGGGCTGCTCCACAAGTTCTACCCCAAGCTTTGCCAGTAGTGGAATTTTTTCAAGCGCTTCTTCAGTTGTCCATGCTGCGTTTGCATCGACCCTTAAAACAGCATCAGTATGGTTCCGCAATGCCTTTACTATGGCAATATCGTCTGCTGTTCCAACCTTTATTTTATATATCGGCCACGGCTTCTCCTGCATTTTCTCAACCATTTTGTCAATCGTATCTATGCCAATGGTAAAATCGGTCAAAAGTGTTTTTTCAAAGCTTGTATTCCATAGTTCGTATAAAGGCTTCCGCTTCATCTTGCCGAACAAGTCCCATCCGGCCATATCGAGCGCACAAACTAAAAATGGATTATCCGGAAATAAATGATGCAGATAATGCCAGTAACGTTCGGGGTCGGTAAAAGCAAATTTTTCTACAAATGTTTTCTTTCTTTCAAGGTCTGCAATCATTTGTTCAACAGGTATGTTGTAGTAAGTAATGGCAGGCGCTTCTCCATATCCTTTGAAAGGGCCCAGTTCAAGTTCGGCAACAAATGTGGGCTGATGTGTTTTTGTGCCTTTCGAAATGGTAAAAGGATGTTTAAAAGGAAGATCGAAGTGCCGGTAATTTACTTTCACAATTCAAACTATTGGTTTTTGAAAACAAAATGATAAAAACACTCCTTTTTTACATTTTTCATGAGTAAATAATTCATTTTATACTAACCAACCTTGTTTACAATCAGTAAAACTACGGAAAGTAAAATTACTATCATAGATTATACTTTTTTGAGTTATGCTGCTTTTAGCGCTTTTTTTTGCTGAGAAAGGTTTTACAAGTCGAAGGGTGTGACACAACGATGCCGAAAAAAGATATTCTGCCGGTTACAAAAAAAACTTTCTCTGTTATTCTTAAAAACAGCAAAGCCATTAAGTATTACTCAATGGCTTTGACAATTCTATTAAATCTTTAAGCAGCATAAAATGCGAAAAAGAATTTTTATGAGCCCAGCAATATTGCTTCTATTACACATTGTTGCAATCATGGATTTGTCGTTTTCTTTTCTTCCAGTGGAAGGAAAGAA
>CAXUMK010000228.1:0-9377 GCA_964251885.1 uncultured Segetibacter sp.
CTCCACGAGGAGAAGGAGACGGAGGATGAGGTCTTGCCGAACAGCGAACAAAGCGCACAAGTAGCTCCGCCTGAGGCGGGGACGATGAAAAATAGTAGTACTACAGTCCGGCTCATAAAATCTCTTTACATTTTTATACAGCGTTCAAGTAAGTGACAACCGTAAAAGTTTACATCGAAAGCAAAAGACCTGTTCTTTGAAAGAAGGACAAGTGCGAAGAACTTTAAGAAGTCAATACAATTTTAAGCCTGAAAGAATGATTAATTTTAAACGTTAGAAGAATTACAATAGTCAGAAAGGTTATAAACAATATATTCAGTGGTAAGTGTACAATTAGAACAAAGTATTATTAACGGACCATACAGGCCAGACTTGCTAAGGGATGAAACACTGCCTGATTTGTTTCGTCAATCGGCTGCTGCATATCCTAATAAGATCGCCTTAATTTTTGAGCAACAATCAGTAACCTACCGGCAATTAGACAGGTGGAGCGATGCTATTGCAGCAGACCTGATAGAACGAGGAATAGGCAGAGGAAGTAAAGTGGGCCTTTGGTGGCGGCGCGGACTGGAACTGCATGCAGCAATATTAGGAATTGTAAAAGCCGGTGCAACATACATACCTGTTGACAGGGAAATGCCTGCCGAAAGAGTAGAACTGGTATTGGCAGAAGCACAGGCCACTGCCTGTTTCAGCCGGTTTATGCTGAACACTGATTGCCTCATTTTGTCTGTTGTACCTATGCCCGAGGCTGATACAACAATTGAGGTTTCGGCATCTCCCCAGCCCGATGATTGCGCATACATCCTGTATACTTCGGGCAGCACGGGTAAGCCTAAAGGTATTCCCATTTCTCACAGGCAGATCTGCCATTTGGTAAGAGCTGAACAAAGCATTTTCAACATCCGTCCTGACGACCGGGTTTACCAGGGCTTTTCTGTGTCGTTTGATATGTGGTGCGAGGAAACCTGGGTCAGTTATTTTGCGGGAGCCACACTTTGGGTTGCTGATGACACGACATCTAAAGCGATCGACGAATTAAGCAATGTGCTCAATCAGCAAAAAATAACAGTGTTGCATGCGGTGCCGAGTTTACTTGCCGTGATAGAAGAAGATATGCCTTCGCTGAGGTTGATCAATGCAGGAGGTGAAGCCTGTACTCCGCAGGTCGTAAATAAATGGTCAAAACCTTCGAGGGAGTTTTACAACAGTTATGGCCCTACCGAAACGACCGTAACCGCAACGATCATTTCGTTAAAGCCAGGCGATCCCATCACCATCGGAGAACCTTTGCCTAACTATAGCGTGGCTGTTGTGGATGAACATTGCAACCCTGTGCCGAGAGGTGAACGCGGTGAACTCGCCATATCAGGTCCCGGTGTAGCCAAGGGTTATGTAAACCTGCCTGAGCTTACACGGAAAAAATTTGTTCGCAAACCTGCTTCTCTTCAAATCATGTCGGGAAACAGGATGTACCTGACAGGTGATGGCGCTATCATACATCACAATGGGAGCATAGATTTTTTAGGAAGATTAGACGACCAGGTAAAACTGCGGGGTTTCAGGATAGAGTTGGGTGAAATTGAAAGCAGGTTAAACGAACTGGCAAATGTTTCTGCATCTGCCGCAGCGATAAAAAAAGACAGTAATGGTAATGATCACCTGGTTGGATATATAGTGGCTGAAGATGAAGTTTGTATAGATGAACGGCTGTTGCGTAATGAACTTGCCAAAGTGCTGGCTCCTTATATGGTGCCTTCTGCAATCGTGTCTTTAAAGGATATGCCGAGAATGCCCAGCGGAAAGATCAACCGAAAAGATCTACCAATACCAATATCATTACAGCAAATAGCAGAAGAAACGGCTGCTGAAACAATAGACCTGAATTCGCCGGTTGCCAGCCGAGTTCTTGCCATTCTAAACAAAACTTTTCCCGGCAGAAATATTGATTTAACCAACGACTTTTTTACAGACCTCGGCGGTCATTCACTCATTGCTGCAGGTTTTATTTCGAGGTTAAGACGCGAGGGCGGAGTGCCTTATGCATCTTTGAAAGACGTGTACATTAACCGGCCATTGGCACAGTTGGTTTCTGCATGGGAGAAAGTGCCTGAGGCGAAGACATCAGAAAAAAGAGAATTCAAAACCATTTCACGGTGGCGTTACTATACCTGCTGGTTTGCCCAGACTTTTTCGTTACTGTTTATTTATGGTTTGTTTACGGTAGAGGTATTTACTCCTTATGTCAGCTACTATTATGTAAGTGAAGAAACGGATAGTTATCTCTATGGCATATTTGCAGCTATCATTTCTTATTGCCTTATTCCGCCGGTTTTTACAGCCATTGTGGTAGCAGCAAAATGGCTTGTGATAGGCAAAATGAAGGAAGGAGATTATCCTTTGTGGGGAAGCTATTATTTCAGGTGGTGGTTTGTAAAAACAATGCAGCGTTTATTGCCATCGCAGTTTATGAATGGAACTCCATTGTACCCCTATTTTTTAAGAATGTTTGGAGCAAAGGTTGCTTCTGATGCCCAGTTGAGTAACATTATTATTGGCGCTGAAGATTTGGTAACAATAGGCAGTGATGCAAGCCTGAGTTCACAGGTGGTATTGGATAATGCAATTGTGGAGGATGGACTTCTTAAGTTACGTTCAATATACCTGGGAGATCATTGTTATATAGGCAGCAGCGCGGTAATTGGCGGAGATACGGTGATAGAAAGATATGGTGAACTGCAGGACTTGAGCTATTTACCAGCAAAGGGAAGAATAGCCGAAGGCGAAGTATGGAACGGAAGCCCGGCACAATTAAAAGAAAAAAAACAACCTGAAGATTTACCTCAGCCTTTAAGAGTATCGAACAGAAGAAAAGTTTCTTTCAGCATCGCTTTCTTTTTCATGCTGTTTATTTTCCCCTTGTTCATTCTTATTCCTTTGCTGCCGGTCATAATTACAATTCATATTTTAGATAATGCCGCTTCTGATTATGACTTTACTTATGTCATCGTTGTGCCTGCCCTCTCTATTTTATATATGTTTTTGTTTGGTGCAGAAACCGTTCTTTTTACACGCCTTTTAAATGCGGGAATTAAAACCGGAACCTGTTCCATTTACAGTTTTCGATACCTGAAAAAATGGTTAGCCGATCAGTTCCTGTCGTTAAGCCTTGTGGTGATGCATCCTATTTATGCCACTGTTTATATCGCTGGTTTTTTTCGTTTGCTTGGGGCAAAAATTGGAAAGAATACAGAGATATCTACGGCAAGCAGTGTTACTCATCCCTTGCTCGAAATAGGCGACGATGCCTTTGTTGCAGATGCGGTTACATTGGGCGAAGCAGACGTTCGTGCACAGCGTCTTATACTCGACAAAACGGTTATACACAGTAACAGCTTTATTGGCAACAGCGCTTTGATACCACAAGGTTATGAACTTCCATCCAATATGCTGATTGGTGTTTTGTCCACGCCTCCTTCTAAGGAACAGTTACAAAACTCTGCAGCAAAAGATTGGTTTGGCTCACCGGGTATACCCATGCCGCAACGACAGGCGAGCAATCCATTTCCAAAAAAACTAACTTCAGATCCAACGCGGTCTTTACGTGCTGCAAGAAGTATTGTAGAATTTATCAGGATCATTCTTCCTGAAAGCGCCATTATTTGTTTTAGTATTCTTTTTATCGCTTATGCCCATGACCTGATTGTAGATGGCGAGCTGTGGGAAGTAATTGTTTTTATGCCGTTATATTATTTAGGATTTATAGGCATACCTGCATTGTTGCTTACGGCTCTTTTAAAATGGGTATTTATAGGAAGATATAAGCCAGGGCAAAAGCCGATGTGGACAAACAAGGTATGGAGAAGTGAGGCAATCACCACAACTTACGAAGCGTTGGCAGTTCCTTTCCTGCTCGATTTTTTACGCGGCACACCCTGGCTGCCGATGGCATTGCGCTTATTTGGAACAAAAATGGGTAAGCGGGTTTATATGAATACGACTGATATAACGGAGTTTGACATGGTATCAATCGGAACTGACTCTGCATTGAATGAAGACAGCGGGCCGCAAACGCACCTGTTTGAGGACCGGGTAATGAAAGTAGGCAGCATCAAAATAGGGGAGCGGACAAGCATAGGCGCAAGAAGCATTATTTTGTACGATACCAGTATAGGTAACGATGTAAAAATTGATGCTTTATCGCTAATAATGAAAGGCGAAGTACTTTCTCCAAACACAAACTGGATTGGCAGTCCGGTTAAACCTGCATAAGATTATATTGAGTAGGGAATAAAAATGAGTAGAATTTTTTTGAACCGGGCGGAATTACTACTATGAGTCAACGTTGCGTCGCACTCGTTTACTTTTCATTCTTTATTCGACAAGCAACTAGAATTAGCTAATGTGCTGATGTGCTAATGTGCTGATATGCTATTGTGCTGATGTGCTAATGAGCTATAATTAGCTAATTGGCTAATTAGCACATTAGCTAATTATAACAACGATAAATATGGAAACATCTGCAGAAATTAAGGAAGTAAGCATAAATGAATACCGTTCTGTTATTTCGGCTTTTATGCAGGGATTGCATCAGTCGGAACATGATTTTTTTGATAAGACAGCCTTGTGGCCGGATATTGAAAAGGACTATTTACACCATTTGATATCTATGCAGGAAGAATGCGACGGCACCTGTCTGATAGCCTACATTGACTCCATTGCCGCCGGTTTTATTTTCGGGTATGTGGAAGAACAGGATGAAAGCCGGATAGAAATATATACCGGCAAAGAACTGTATGTATCAGATGGATATGTGTTGCCACAATACAGAAGACAAGGCATTTATAAAAAGATGAATGAACTTTTAGAACAGAAGTATATTGCTAAAGGTGTAAAGCGTATCACCCGTTTTACACTCGTCAATAATGATCGGATGAAGAGTTTTTTAGCAAAATCAGGTTACAATGCCACGAGAATTTTGTTTGAGAAATGGTTGTAGGTGAGACAGATTTATGACAGTATTAGTTTAAGGTTCTATTCGTTACTTCGCCGGTACCTTCTTTTTTGGCTGATGCATCATCATCCTGTTGATAATCTCCTGAATCTCTACGGCAGGTCTGTATTCGACAAGATAAAAATGCTTGTTGCCTTTATCACTCCAGGTATTGCTTCCATCATTTGCAATCTCAATAGTTCCGGGGATTAATGTATAGTAAGGTTTGTAGCCGGCAATTGCTGTAAATACCGCTGTTTCATCCCAACTCATTCTGCCTTCTTTATCCGGCGGATCGAGAGGAATGCTGATACGGAATACATCTTTTACAGGGCTGTTTTGAATAGCATTATTTTGTATTAGTGGCAAACCTGTTTTTATATTGGCGCCAATTTCCCAGCCGCTAAAAATCACCTGTGTACTCCAGTTCTCAAAGACATATTTTGCTGCTGCTGCATCCTGGTCAATATTAAATTCTTTACCTGCAGGAAACCTGCCTGCCATGCTGACTAATGATTTTACTTTTTTCTCCACCAGTTCTTTTCCTGTTAATGAAGAATATTTATCGGGCTGAGACCTAAGCAAATTAGCAAGATTGGTTAAGAACCCAACCGTTATGATGGTAACGCTTTTATCAGCTTGTTTTGCCAATACCCGTCTGTACAAATCGACTGCGTCAGGAGCCTCACTGTTATTTTTTATAACGTGCGGATAATTTTTAATCAAAGTATCGGTCCAGTGTTGCCAGTCTTTTTTTGTGATAGCTTCCCCTTTCGGAACACCGATGGGTAGCCCAGGTCTTTTGAAGTAAGTATTAAAGACGTTGAGTACCGCTGCAACGCCTTCGTATTTTGTGCTGGCAATGGTAGCTAAAATATTGGCCTTACCACTGTCAGCAAAAGCATGTAATAAAGTGATCGCCCCTGCATCATCATAATCCGGTCCCATATCGGTATCAAAAATTACAGGGAGAGGTTTAGCGGTTTGCGCCTGCATCAGAATGGCGCTACATAAAAATAAATTTAGGAGAAGGGGCTTTAGCATTTGGATCGTCGTTGAAAATGGTAAGATATCGTTCCTGCCAAATTAATTGATAAAGCTGAGTTATTATTCAATGCTTTATCTTGCTACTAAAAAGTTGCCTAATTTATTTATCATCTCAGGTTGTAATGGTGCTGGTAAAACAACTGCTTCTTTTACTGTTCATAAAACAAATTCAAATGAAAATGACAAATGAGGAAATTAAAGATAAATTTTTGAAAGGAGGGAAATTGGCAATAGATCGTCTTTTAGAACGTAAACGCAAAGACAATTCCTGCGTTGTTGTTTCAGTAAACGGCAAGCCGGTTAGAATTAACGCCAGAGACATTAAGGGATAGGACTTTATGTTAAAGCGTCGCTCCATCTCCTTCAGGCGAATCAGATTGCTGCTCTGTTTCCAGCCAAACTACATGCTGCTCTGCTTTGTGCGGTTCACTTATAATGGCTCCATACAGTTCGGGTCTTCTTGCTTTTTTGTACCGGTATCCGCCTGCATCGGTTAATTTTTCGGGGTTGCAAACTGCGGTTACAATATCATTGCCCAGGGTTCTGCATTCAGCTATAATGTCTCCAAAAGGATCGATGATCATCGAGCAGCCATTTTTTAGCTGGTCATCGTCCATCCCGATCGGGTTAGAGAAAACAACATAAGCCGCGTTATCATACGCTCTTGAGGGCAGCCATTTCATCAGCCAGCCACGGCCTTTCATACTATCAAATTCAAGCCGTAAAGAAGTAGGATCAGTCTCCTTGTTTTCCCACAGCTTAGGGTCAACAAAACCTGCACCCGGCCGGGGTGAAGGCGTGCACATGGTAACATGCGGCATAAAAATAATGTCGGCTCCCAGTAAATTTGTAGCTCTTACATTTTCGAAAATATTGCTGTCGTAGCAAATCAAGATGCCGCACTTCCAGCCTTCCAGTTCAAATACGGTATAAGAATTTCCGGGTGTGAGATGAGGATTGATAAACGGATGCAGCTTGCGGTGTTTGGCGACAAGCCCGTTTTTGTCAACACATACATAAGCTTTGTATAGTTTGTCTTCATCATCTTTTTCAAACAATCCTGCTAAAACAGCAATCTTATGTTTTGCTGCTATTTCGGTAAGCCGTTCAATGCTTTCTCCGCCGGGTATATGCTCTGCCAGTTCAAGCATTTGTTCTTTGCTTAAATGCCTTGCAAACGAGTATCCGGTGATCGAACATTCATGAAAAGCAACAGCAGCCGCTCCCTGTTGTGCAGCCTTTTCAGCAAGCTTTTCTATCACACTTAAATTGTATGTTTTGTCGCCGCTTTTATTCTCAAATTGAGCAGTAGCAATCTTAATATTAATCATTGAAAAGTAATTTTGTTTTGTGACAGGTTTCAGGTTACAAGATACAGGTTTGAAAACGGAAGACTTGCATTGGTAATTTTTGAAACATTATTTAAACGTCAATTTTTATACGTTTTTTAAATGAAGCGTCCATTAAGTTACTGTTAATTCATATCTGCAGGTGCTGCATTTTTATTTTAGAGTGTGTGCTTTATTGTCTTTGAGGATAAAATATGTATAACTTAAGTAAGCCGAAAGGGATGCCTCTTTATTGTTAAGGTAGTTTTGCACAATGAATGATGCAACTTCTTTAAAAGTATCAGAACTATTATTAAGAACCTCTATAATTTCAAAAGACATTATTGCTGAGGAAGAAAATTATAACAAAGCTCTTCTAAACAATTCGGGAACTGATGAACTGGAAGCAATTAAGAATAAAATAAGTCTGTTGAAGAGAAAGCAGGCTCTTTTCAACCAGGCTGCCGAGATTTGTAAAAGCAAAGGTCAAAGCATAGAACGTCGCTAAATTTGATGGTGCGTTCAGGCCCATGCTTTTCTTAAAAAACGAAGCCAGTTTCCGTGCAGTATATTTTCAATATCAACCTCTTTGTACCCGCGCTTCGCCAGCAGATTTTCAAGGTTTTTTAAATCAGCGATTGTCGTTATATCATAAGGGCATTGTTCTCTTCCAAAAGCACCATCTAAATCAGAACCAATAGCTGCGTGAAGTGTATTGCCTGCAAGTTGGCAAATGTGGTCTATGTGATCAACCGCTACATTTAAATTGCAGTTCATTTCCTGCGGAGAAGATGTACCTCTTACCCATCCCGGAACCATCATCCAGGCATCTAAAGCTGTACCGACCACCGCGTCACGTTCAATCAGAGCTTTTATTTGCTCATCACTGTATTGCCTGTTATGCTGTACCAGTGCGCGGCAATTGTTATGACTTGCCCATACATGCCCGTTAAAATGTTTCAAGGCCTCCCAAAAACTATCATCGCATAAATGAGTAGTGTCTAAAATAATATTAAGGCGTTCCATTTCACGCAGCAACTCGTGCCCGTTTTTGCCCATGTATCCTGATGCATCTGTTCCCTGTGCATATCTTCCGGGGCCATAATGGGCAGGACCAACTGCACGCAAACCATAATGATAAGCACGTTCTAAATGTGCCGGAGTAATAAGAGAGTCTGCTCCTTCAAGACTTAAAATATATCCTACAGGCTTATCATTATTATTATCATTGCTCCAAAGTTGCACATGATTATTTAAGCCGGTTAAATTGTTGATCGGTACCATTTCACCGGCTTCTTCCATAGCCTTGTACCAGGCAAGTTGACCCTGTGTTTGCGCCCAGGCCTGTTCAGGCGAATTCCAGCCGGGCAGATTATTTTCGGGCGCCACAAACCGTGCGATTTGTGTAGCCACTACCAATCCAATGTTGCCTCTGCGAAGCTCCGGCAAAGACACGACAGCTTTTGCCCGGTCGGGTTTATCAGTCATACCTTTTTCCCGGTCATTAATGGCGTCTACCGGCAGGGTTAAATCGCGGTTCCATTCAAGCGCATTCATACTTAAATCAAGATGAGCGTCAATAATCAGCATAGAAGTATTATTTCAATTGGTGAGGAGTTTAGTTTTTTCGCGCAAAGGCGCATGGGCGCAAAGATCATGTTTTGCGGTAATACAGGTGCTGACTTTGGTTGCTTTAATTTTCACGCAAAGGCGCAATGGCGCAAAGAGTATGTTTTGAAATGTAAGGTAACGCGAAAAGCCTTGTACTTGTTCAGCTACGAGATTACTGAATTTGTTTCTTTTGGTTTTCACGCAAAGACGCAACGAATATTAATTTTCACGCAAAGGCGCAATAGCGCAAAGAGTATGTTTTGAAATGTAAGGTAACGCGAAAAGCCTTACACTTTTTCAGTTACAAGACCCTTATTATTTGCTTTGCGTCTCGTGCATGAGCATAGCTGAATATTGGAGAAATTGTACAAGAGTGATCCTTTTCTTTCCTTCCACTG
>CAXUMK010000229.1:0-7032 GCA_964251885.1 uncultured Segetibacter sp.
TGAAGCGGTTTGCCAGTTTATCTCCCTGGTATTGTATGTAAGACGAAGCTTTAAAGTTGTCAATTTTCTCCTGGTCTGTATCCGTTTGTTTTTCAACCAGCAGCTTATAGTTTCGGTACGTAAGCATTCCGATTGCACGGGCAGCTTTCAATCCATTTTTCCCGGCTTCCAAACTATCATCCATCCAGGTGCTGTCTGCTTCGATAGCCATTCTTTGAGCTGTGTGAATGGCAATTCCCCAGGCACTTTCGGCTGCAGAAGTGGTTATCAAAAAAAGATTTTCAATACATTCATTTTCCATTACACACCATTCAAGAGCCTGGTAGCCGCCCATGCTTCCGGCCATCAGCAGATAAATCTTTTCAATACCCAAATGCAGCCTTAGCAGAATATAAGCTTTCACCATGTCCCTTATTGTAATCATCGGGAAATGACTATAATACGGTTGTCCTGTTGAAGGATTTATGCTGGCGGGTCCGCTACTGCCATAACACGAACCGGGCATGTTAGCACAAACAATAAAGTATTTGGAAGGGTTAATGATACAATTGTCACCCACAACTCCCGCCCACCATTCCGTAACAGCAGAATTGCTGGTAAGGGCGTGACAGACCCAAACCACATTGTTTTTCGCCTCGTTCAGTTTGCCATAAGTATCATAAGCAATAGTTAGATGACTTATAATTTCACCTGCTTCTGTTTTAAAAGGCATGTTAGAATTAAAATAATTCATTGTTTTCTTCTCTGTTCAAAAAACTCAAAGTAACAGCTTGCCTGATTACCTTTGCAAAAATATTTTGTATGGTTAATATAGCATTGACCCGTGTTGAGGGAGATTTTGGTTTCGAAGCCAAAGATTCTAACGGGCACGTGGTACGTTTAGACAGCAATCCTGAGTCTGGTGGAAAAGGTTTTGGCGTAAGACCCATGCAAATGCTGCTGATGGGTCTCGGCGGATGTGCGGGCATTGACATCGTTTCTATCTTAAAAAAGCAACGGCAGGTAGTGGAAGGTTTTGATATGAAGATTGAAGGCGAGCGGCAGCAGGGCGTCGAGCCATCATTGTGGCAAACGGTAAATGTAGTTTTTGAACTGAAAGGCGACATCGATATAGAAAAGGCCCGAAAAGCATGTGCGCTTTCAATGGATAAATATTGTTCCGTTGCCGCAACATTGCGTGGTGCAGGGACAAATATTACCTGGGATGTAAAGGTGTTAACGCCTGAACCTGAAGCAAGTTTGTCGTGAGAGAATTTTTGATATCCGGCGGAATAACTTTTTTCAACATCGTTGTGTCACTCACTTGTACTTGTAGCTACTCTATTCGGCTTTTCTCAATGTCATTACTAAAATCTCGATGCAGAACAGGTTTTATCCAACTTTTTTAATTAAAATCAATTAATGGAACTACACCCGATAACGCAGGCCATCAGGATCAGAACGGAACAGACAAATGAAATGGAGCATTCGTCTCCCTTGTTTTTGACGAGCAGCTTTTGCTACGACGACGCCGAGGAAATGAGAGCCACTTTTGCTGACGAGAATGACAATAATATTTACACCCGTTTCAGCAATCCAACGGTACAGGAATTTATTGACAGGATGGTTGCGCTCGAAGGCGCAGAAGCGGGCTTTGCAACCGCATCCGGTATGAGCGCTGTGTTTGCGTCTTTCATGGCTTTGTTAAAGAAAGGCGACCATTTGTTATCGTGCAATGCCGTCTTTGGCAGCACGCATACCGTCATCTCTAAGTTTTTGCCTAAATACGGAATTGAGTACAGTTATATTCATGCTGCTGCAACCGCAGAAGAGTGGCAAGCTGCTCTTAAGGCAAACACAAAAATGATCTATATCGAAACGCCTACCAATCCCGGTCTTGACATTATAGACCTTGAAATGGTTTCTTCTGTGGCGCAAAAAAACAATGTCATTTTTAATGTTGACAATTGTTTTGCAACTCCTTTAGGCCAAAGACCGATTGATTTTGGTGCAGACCTGGTTGTTCATTCTGCTACAAAATGGATTGATGGCCAGGGCAGGGTTTTAGGCGGAATAGTGGTAGGTAAAAAAGATCTGATAAAAGAAGTGCTTGCTTTTTGCAGAAGCACCGGCCCGTCTATGTCTCCTTTTAACGCCTGGGTTCTAAGCCGCAGTCTCGAAACATTGGATGTAAGAATGGAGCGTCATGCAAAAAATGCTTTGCATATTGCATCTGCATTAGAAAGTCATTCCAAAATTGCAGGTTTACGATATCCTTTTCTGGCAAGTCATCCTCAACATACTATTGCAAAAAAGCAAATGAAGAATGGCGGCGGGATAGTTTGTTTTGAGCTGAAAGGCGGTCTGCAGGCAGGAAGAAACTTTTTAAACAGCCTGAAAATGCTGACCCTAACGGCGAACCTGGGCGATACAAGAAGTATCGCCTCTCATCCCGCAAGTACAACCCACGCCAAATTAACCGAGGAAGAAAGACTGGCAGTAAATATTACTCCCGGATTGATCAGGATATCAGTCGGACTGGAACACCAGGACGATATTTTAAATGATATTGTACAGGCTTTGGAAAAATGGTGAGGAACTAACAGAACGAAGAATGTTTTGCAGACTTGTAAGTGGGTGCAACTTTATACCAATCTTGTAGATCAGAAATTGTTTTTTGCCTACATCAATTTGCTATATTGAAGTTAGGAGTGCAAATACAGTTAAGACATCTGATGCAAATTGAATGAAAGCAATCTTCTAAAAACAAATATGGCAAATACAGATCTTGATACTATTATAAAACGGTCATTAAAAATCAGGCAGCGCTACCACGAATTAGAACTTCAACATCACGGCAGCGAATGGACGGTAGAAGAAGATGCATTAGCCTTTCTTACAGACGCGGGATTGGTAGGTCGGCATACGATGTCGCATCAGCAGCGATGGCCAAAATCGAATACGCAAAGCGAACTACAACACAAATTAGGCGAAAGTATTTGGTGGCTTATTGTGTTAGCTAACCGAATGGACATTGATATTGAAGACGCTTTGAATACTTTTCTAACCAGTACAGAAAATTTATTGGACTAATAAAAGTTGCATATAAGAGTATCGCCAATAATAGGATGTTTTTTAAATCCTTCACCATCTGAGAGGCTTCAGTCAGGTTTGACTTATCAGGTAGTTAATTTGCTTTACAACAGCAACCTGAAGAATATTCTATTTAAATTCTCCCTATTAAAATCTGCTAACAAAAAGACTTGTATTTTGCAGATGAATCAATAATTGACGAGGCGCTTGCTCAGAGAAGATAAAAATGTACAAGAGTGCGACGCAACATAAGCTGCACAGGGTGTTGCAGCCTGGTTCACAAAAATAATTTACTTGTTTCTGTTGTAAATCAAGAGCAAGGACTTAAAATACTACAATTTTTATGCAAAGTGTGAAGGTGAATAAAGATGTAAACCCTTTGGTTATTCTGGTTCAGGTATTATTTCTATTCGTGTCGGTGTCTGCTTATTCTCAAACCAATTCTTCTTATCCTGAAACCAAACAGACTTACAGGAACCACGAAGAAATAGACGTGGGCGGCGGAATGAAGGTTGAAATATTGAAGTGTTCCGGCGAAGGACCGGCTGAAATCTGCGACTGCATTTATTTTACCGACAAAAGGCAGAATGGAACCAGGATGAAGCAAAACGCTAACCGGATTAAAGAAGAAGAGCGTGCTGCAGTGATAGCGCAAAACATAAATAAGCCACAATCAGGCAAAGCCCGGACAGCTTTAATTACATCGGCCAACCGTGACGATAAAGCGATTCCTTTATCGATCACTCCTGATCCAAATGCACCGAAGCGGGTAAGAAAACCGACCTTGCAGGATGCTGCCATGCGGGCAGATTCCATCGCAAAAGCCCGTTCACGAAAATTTGATGAAAGCATGGCTGCAACCATTGCAACAGAAGACTCTGCAGAAGCAGACAAAGTGTATATTCCGCAAATGACAACAGCGCAAGGAATACGTGTAGACACTGCTGCTAAGTCAAATGCACAAAATACTTCTTCTCCTGATAAAAGTACCGGTATAACCTCCGTTAAAAAAGATACGTCTGCTAATACGGTTGCACCTGCTAATAATCCACCTGTTTCTGCTAATGAGTCTAAAAGCGCTGTGATAACAGATACGAATGCTAATAGAACTTCGGCCACCATAACGCCTGTACCGGTTGCAGCTTTATCCAAACCGGCACAACAAACTACGGCTGAAGCAGCAAAAAAAGAGGCTCCAAAACCAACTTCATCTGCCGTAAGTACTCCGGCCTTGGCAAAGCCAGCTCCTGTTGAAGCGGTAATCCAAGCTAAAAAAGATACTTCTGTTGCACTACCGCCTGTTACTGGAATTGCTCTCCAAAATGAAGATACTGCCGAACACAATTGGGTAAAACAATATCAGCATATAAAAACTGCTGCAGATAGTGTAGCGCCGGCAGTAAATAAAACAGTGCAGGATAATGTGAAACAAACTGTTTCAACTGCAAATACAACTGAAGCGCCAAAGGCATTGGCGAATGCAGATCCAGGTACAATCAGTACGCCTGTTTTAAAAAGCAAAAATGCAGATAAGAAAGAAGAAAATGTAAAAAAGCAACCAACTGCAGCTATAAAAGCAAATACATCTAAAAATAATTCTGCCATAGCTGTAAATAATCCAGGCGTAACCCCAATGCCCGAAAGTATAAAAGATACTGCTACCTCATTTAAAGCAAATAATATATTCAAAGACACGATGACTAATCAGCCTTTAGTGCCAGGTGCAACTATATCCGGAAAAGAAATGATTGAAAAGAAAGATTCTCTTGCGGGCAGTACAACTTCAACAGCTATTACAAATTCTCCCACAAAAGAAAGTTCATTTGTTGTAAGTGATGGAAACGCTTCGGCTTCAAAAATGAATGTAATAGGCAAAACAGCAGAGGTAAGCTCAAAAGGTGAATGGCAAAAGGTTACCATTATAGATAAAGAAACCGAGTTTTTATATAAGGTGCACTACATTGGTAAAACTGCCGAAGATAATGAATGGGTACCTGTAACGCAATTAAGAAATATTGACTCTACTGTAATAGTAACTGCGCCTGCAAAAAACGTAACGGCTGCTGCGAAAAATGTAAAGCCTGCAAGCATTCCAAAAGTAGTGGTAAATGTAAACTGTTCTTTCGAGGCGCCTGCTCCGCCTGTTTCTAATGCTGATAAGTTTTCTGAAAAAATTGCCAAAAGGAAAATATATGAAAGTAATGTAACCGCACAAAAGGGTAATAACGGGGTAAAAACAGGCGTTACATTCCTGTCATTAAAAACAGAAGAGGCTTACGTAAATACGGTAACTATATCTGCAACTAACACTTTGGAGTTTAAGCTTGCTTTGGCGCCGGCAGGAGCAATGATTTACCCGGTAACAGCACAATACAAATTATGCGAACAGGTATTGGGCAAAACAACCAGCAAAACAATCAATGCAAACTATGCCTGTTTTAGAAATAAAGAAGGTAAGTGGACTTGTGAAGAGATGAAATAACGATTATACATTACCAGTTATTCATTTGTTCTTTTACAATTCTTTCGTATTCGTTCGCTTTTTTTATTTTCCAGTCGGGGTCGTATTTTACAAACCAGCTTAGCCAGAGACTTCGCGAAAGGCGCATAAACAATGGTTGCAGTAACAGCAATGTGATACCATTAAATATCAACCAGTATATGATGCTGTTATCGTACAATGAAAAACCCAGAATGACCCACCATGCAATATAACTCGCCACGCTGTAAGCAACCGTAAGGGCATAACTTACATAACTGGTTCCATAATAAAAGCCTACTTCAATTTCGGTAGGCTGACCGCAGACAGGGCACTTTTCGTACATTTTTAAATTGCTCTTAAGGTTATATGCATTGTCTGACTGGTATATTTTTCCTTCTCGGCAGCGCGGACAACGGTTCGTTAAAACTGCCCATACATACATCGGCTTCCTGTCTTTGGCACTCATAATAATAATGTTGTCAGTGCAAGATAATCATTCTGGTATAGCGTGTATACCTCTTACTGAAGCATTGCTTTTTGCATAATGATTGATTGCAATTGTTTGGCCGAATGAACTCCGGACTGGCGCCATACACTTTGTCCCTGTTTATACAACATCAAAGTCGGCACTCCTGAAATGTTGAGTGAACCAGCTAACGGTTTGTTTTTATCAACATCTATTTTTAAGATCCTTATTTTGTCGCCCATCAATTGTCTTAGTTCGTCCAAAACTGGTTTCATCATTTTGCAAGGGCCGCACCATTCTGCATGAAAGTCAACTAAAACAGGTTTGTCGCCCTTTATAATGTCTCCAAAAGATTCTTTTGCAACTGTGTTCATAATATCGGGTTTTGTTTATCTCATTAGTATTATAACAATTTACGTACCTGCATGCACTAATGATAATTTTCACGCAAAGGCACAAAGGCGCAAGGATTATGTTTTTGCTGTTGTTTTTTTTCTTTCCTCCGCCTTTATTCCTTTGCGTCGTTGCGCCTTTGCGTGCTATTGTTTTGCGTTCTTTTGCGTAGCTGTTCCTTTGTCGTTGGCAATTTTCACGCAAGGGCGCAAAGGCGCAAAGATTATGTCTTGCTGTTGCATTTTTTCTTTCCTCCGCCTTCGTGTTGTTCCTTTGCGTCGTTGCGCCTTTGCGTGCTATTCCTCTGTGTAAGATGAGGAGTAATTTTATCAGCATTCGTTTTCAATCAGGCATTGTTGCGACGCTCCGTTCATCAGCAAATCATTGTGCATCTTCAGTTTTCATTTCAAAAGGTTTCTTACCATTTTTAGCCGGTAACGGTATTGCCATAGCAGGTTACAAATTATCCAAAATCTTTTCCATTTGCACACTCCTGCTTCCTTTAACCAGAAAGTATGTGTCAGAAAAGCTTTGCTGCTTCAGCCATTTTCCCGCTTCATCAGAAGTATCGAAGTATTCGTAAGAATGATGTAATTTTTTAAAATCACCTCCAACCAGC
>CAXUMK010000229.1:7042-9340 GCA_964251885.1 uncultured Segetibacter sp.
ATCAATGATGCTTTGGTGTTCCTGTACGCTTTCTTCTCCCAATTCCATCATGCCACCAAGCATCAGTATTTTTTTATCAGCTTTTATTGCGGCAATGTTTTCAATGGCCACTTTCATGCTCGACGGGTTGGCATTGTACGCATCCAAAATTATGTGGTTAGAACCTTTTACGATCATTTGGCTTCGGCTGTTACCGGGAGCGTATTCTTCAATTGCCTGTATTATTTTTTCAAGCGGAATATCAAAGTGTTTTCCAACAGCTACAGCGCATAAAACGTTTGGCAGATTATAATCTCCCACTAACTGCGTTTTAATTGTCGCAGACTCTTCATTTGTTAATTCAACCTCTAAAAAGGTTGGAGAAGGCAATGCTTTACCGGTAACTCCTGCATCGTGTGTTCCATAAGTAATAATACTTTCGATGCCTTTAGACATTTCGTTCAGGTAGTCATAATCGTTAAAGATGAAAGCAGTTCCATCGTGAGTACGGAGGTAATCAAAGAGTTCTCCTTTTCCTTTTCTTACACCTTCTATTCCTCCAAAACCTTCTAAGTGAGCTTTGCCGCAATTGGTAATAATGCCGTGAGTTGGCTCAGCATAATTGCAATAGCCTTCAATTTCTTTTAAGTGGTTGGCGCCCATTTCAATTACGGCCATTTCTGCGTCCGTTTTCACCCGCAGCAAAGTAAGCGGAATGCCGATATGATTATTCAGGTTACCCTGTGTAGTATAGGTTTTGTAGTGAGAAGCTAAAACAGAACTGACAAGTTCTTTAGTAGTCGTTTTGCCATTGCTGCCTGTGATGGCTATAAAAGGAATATCAAACTGTTCGCGGTGATGCTTCGCCAGCAGTTGTAAACTATCCAAAACATCGTCAACCTTAATAATCCTTCCGTTCGAATTGGCTGTTTCCTGGTCTACGATTGCATAAGCTGCCCCTGCTTCGACAGCTTTTACTGCAAAATCATTCCCATTGAAGTTTGGGCCGGAAAGAGCAAAAAACAAATCACCCTCTTTCAGCTTGCGGGTATCAGTCTGAACAGAAGGATATTGCAGGAAAAGTTCGTATAGTTGTTCGGTAGTCAAAATATCAGTTTTATAAAAACAAAAATAAGGCTAACAGGCGGGAGAAGTTGACAGATGTTTATTGACAGAAGATGACAGATGTTAGTTGACAGATGACAGGAAAGAAGGAATAAGATGACAGATGTTAGTTGACAGATGACAGAAAAGACGGAAGAAGTTGACAGATGTTTGTTGACGGATGACCGAAAACAATCTGTCATCCGTCATCTATCAACTGTCATCTCTAACTGTCATCTCCCAACTGTCATCTCTCTCAACATCTTGCCATTTTTTTCTTCTTACCCAACGTGCCTTTATTTTTTATTTTGGCGATATAGTCGATTGCATCAGGAACTTTACAGGCTGTATCGCCGACATCCACTTTCACATCTCCTATTCTTTTTGCTACATCAATAGCATAATCAGTCAAAGGAATTACATAACAACCAACTGCGATTATAAAAGCATTCATTTTAGATTTCACCCTGTTATCCGACTGATGAATATCATTTTCAACTCTTTTCAATAATGTCTTCAAAGATGGAATGTCTAATTCATCGTCCGGCTTAACCGACACCAGACTGCTGAATGTAGACCAGCCCGCGGCTGCAATAAATTCTTCCTTTGCATCAATCCATTCCATAGCTAAGTCGTAGCCGAAATTAGTTTCCGCGGTTATCCAGGGCACAGTATACTCGCTGATGTTAGTAGATACAGCCTGCTTTATCCACGCCGACAAATCGCTCTTTGTCATTTTCTTTTCGTCAGCAATCAATCCTGCCAGATACATCGCATCTGTATTTCCGGTAGAATAAAGGTCTTTTGCTAACTGGTAGTCCTTCTTAATTTTCTTCTGGATAACCTTTAAATCTTCAACCTTCACTCCAAAGAATGGTTCTTTAATACCGTGCTTCAGTAATATTTTTTTAGTACTCTCATTTCCTTTGCTTTTTAATTCAGTCATAATGTCTTGTACAGTCATGATATGTTGTATTAAATTTTTAAAAGTATAAATAGCAGGGGTTAACATCTTTCCGACGAATAGTGCTTGCCAGGGTGGGGCAATAAAATGTCTATCACGTCAGATTGAAATTAAATTTAAAGATAAAAG
The DNA here is from genome assembly GCA_964251885.1 of uncultured Segetibacter sp. Lineage (GTDB taxonomy): Bacteria > Bacteroidota > Bacteroidia > Chitinophagales > Chitinophagaceae > Segetibacter. Next base: position 9,219 of record CAXUMK010000229.1, read on the forward strand.
CTGATGATTGACAATTGCCAGAAATGTTGGTAAGGAATTGCGTAATATTAGTTATAGTTGTCAAGGGATACATTTTCAAGCCCAAAGGGCTTAAACAAAAATAGCCACGGGTGAAACCCGTG
>CAXUMK010000230.1:0-2466 GCA_964251885.1 uncultured Segetibacter sp.
GCAAGTAAAGCTGCTAAGCTATCACGGTTTTCTTGCAACAGGGCAACCTGCTGCTGTAAAAAATTTATTCGTAACAAATATCCCTTCTCCTTACTTTCAAATGCGGGATTATTGTTGAGTGACGATTTAATCAAATTATGTATCGAGTCTTTTAATTGATTTTCGTTTTGCTGGTAGTTTACCGCAATCAGCCCGAGATGATTTATAGAGTCCTTATAAACTTTCGAAGTATTTGTATAATCATTCTGCATAGTAGTGATCACCCCGTTCAAATTAGTAATGCTATCGCTGAGTACTTTGATATGTACCTCTGTGATAGTATCGTCTGCAGCGTTATTTTTTTCTTTTAAAAAATGTTCAAGTTTCAGCGAATCTGTTCTTAATGATTCGTTTTTTACCAGTATCATATTTTTTTGTGCATTTGCCTGGTCTCTTTGTGCAAATGCTTCTTTTCGTTCTTGTTTAGCCTCTTTTGTTATGAAATAATTAATGGCAAAGCCTGCCAGTATAACCAATACGGCTACAATGGCTATAATTGCTCTCATTTTCTTTTTTGCCTTTCTTCTCTCTTTGGCAAGAGCCGCTTTCTTTCTTCGTTCTTCCCGGTCGCTTTTTACCAGTGTTACTATTACGTCGTGTGTCAGTTCTATCGAGTTTCCTTCTTCACGCAATAAATATTTCTTCTCTAAAAGTTGTATTCCGGGTGTTATTTTTTCATTTATTTCCTTTATCGCATATTTTGTACGGTATCCTTCGTCGGTAATTAAATGATCTTCTATAAATTCTCTCAACGTGTTTGCTGACCGTGGATATTTACTTTGCGTAGAAGTAATTAACTGGTCGCTCTCGTTTAATGCCTGGTTGTAGAGTCCTCTTAAAATCTGGTCTTTGGAATGATGTTTTAAAAAGTCGGCTGAGATTTTTTCGCTGCCTTCTTCTATTCTTTCTTTTTCAATAGAAGAGCAAACCTGGCTCAGCAACGAAGGCTCTACTTCGATAATATCGTATTTGCCATACTTATTTTCAATATCAATGCTGTCGGTTTCTGTTTCATTGGTAAGAAAATAAACAATTTTATTTGCCTCTGCCGGATCAATTGCATTTTTCCAGGTTTTTGTTATTACTTCATAAGCCTGCCTTCCATGCATAGGCAACAACCTGAAACGTGAGTTTTTTGCAGAAGGAATTTTTACAGTAATGCTTTCAATTTCTGCCAGAAAATCTTCACGAAAAGAGAAAATAATTTTTACCCTCTGTTTTTCATAGTCAAAATCCAGGTCCTCGTTTCCATTCACGTACTCGTCTTTCAATTTTTCGGGAATAGAGTTTTCGACCACATCAGATAATTCCTCTATCAAAAGGTCTAATTCTTCTTTTTTAAAACGGCTGCTTTTGCCTGCAAGTGTAAAGATCTCTTCAAACTGGTCAAAAATTAAAACAGGGGTAACAATTTTCCACAAAGGTTCTTTATGAAAATATTCCCACAATGTTTCTTTACCGGGATAGGATTCGACATGAAATTCATATTTATCTATTTCGGTTTTTAAAACCTGTTTTATTTGGGTTATTAAATTTGGACTGTTGTCTGAAAATTCTAATCTTATTCTAAATGGTAAGCAATAAATCTCTCTCAGCTTTGGAAAAACCCCGGCATTTAAAAGAGAAGTTTTCCCCGTTCCCGATTTACCAAATACAATGGTAATGGTATTTGCTTTTATAAGTTTAAACAAAGTCTTTATTTCGTGGCTTCTGCCAAAAAAAATAGATGACTGTTCTTCGGTGTATGCTTTTAATCCGATAAACAATGGCTTATCTGTTTCTATTACAGCCTCGTCATGGGTTGTCATACGGTTGTTTTAATTAGATTAAATTCAGATTGGCTTTTAAACGGTTTATAAAGTCTGAGGTAGGATCACCGTCAGGAACTTTTTCAATACTCATTTGAGGATAGAATTTTTTTACGATACTGTTATTCAAATCGGCATCGTCAATTACTATCGGCATTAAATATTTATCTCTTCTTACTTTGCTGAAAGTATACGCCTGAAACCATTCGTCATATACGTATCTGTCCTGCTGACTTAAGCTGTTTGATGAAATAAGAGGAATGAATATATCAGCATCTCTTATACTTTCAGTTATTTTGGTTTCGAAGTTGTCTCCTGAAAATAGTTTTTCAGAGTCGTACCAGCAGGTCACATTATTTAGTACTTCCAGCGCTTGTTTTAGTTTCTCAACTGCTTTTCTATCAGTATGTGTATAACTGAGAAATACTGTCTTAGACTTTACTAATGACGGATGTTGTTCTTTCCATCTTTCGGTCAGTTCTTCAACAAATTCACTTGTATTTCCTTCATAAGTAATTACATTATAATTCTTCAGAAATTCGTATTGTTTTTTACGGTAGTCTGATAAGTCATTCACTACAATTATCTGCGTCCTTCTGTTAAGCCAGTCATGCATTCT
>CAXUMK010000230.1:2476-9265 GCA_964251885.1 uncultured Segetibacter sp.
TCTTTCATTTGATAAAACACGTAAAAAGAAGCGTATCAGCCAATCGGGGTTAGTGCATCCCAAAAACAATAAACTCTTATTTTTTAATGCATCTAAAATAGTCCTTGCATTATCGTTCATTCTTTCTTTGAATGAGGCCGTAAACTCAAGCATTTCTTCTTCACTCAGGGCGGGGTCGGCAGACTTAAAAGAACCAAAAACATTGAAAACAAGCGGATTTGTAAGTTCTTCAATATTTTCACAATCAGGAAATTTGGAACGGATAGAAAAATTGATGGAAGAGGGCGTTTGGTTTCTTACTTTTTTAATTGTGTTTTCGAGTATGTTGTTATAAACAGTCGTGTTTATATAAAAAAGCATCTGGTTAATTCCAACAAACTTAGTGAGCAGGGGAAAGTCGAATGAAGCCCTTTCGACTATTTCTTTCAGCATTCTGATTATATCACGGGGATGCATGTTTTTTTCCGTTTCCAGGTGCGCTACTGCCTCTGCCAAAGACAAGCCAGGCGTAAGACGAAGATTATTCTCCTGAAATATTTTATCCGCTAAATATTCATCCATTGCTATAAGCTGGTCTGCTAACCTGAACTTATATATTTCATTACCAATAACCGGTATAAGGTCGCCTTCCGAGATATTTTCTACAAGTTCGTCCCAATCAATATCTGCCAATGTGCTAATGTTCATAGAATTGCGATTTCATTCATTAACTGTTTCTGACTTTACAATTATTAAAAGATCTGCCTTTTTTAAAACATTTCTATACATCTTTTATCAAAATGTTTTTTCAGCCGTTGCAGTGTTATTTATTAATTGTAAGCGAAGTTGTTTTAATTGAAAATTAAGTTATAGTGAATATTTGACAAAATATAAATTATTTCAAACTTTCCTGTAACAGTGGCTAAAGGTGACGATGATAGCTAACTAAAGCTTGAATCAGGGTTACTATGACCTTGGTATGTTTATCTTTTCTTTTAAATCAGTTTGTTAGCCGGCCGCAGACCTTCTTTCGGCATTGTTGTGTCACTCACTTGTGCGGCAGATTTTTTATTCGGCCTGTTGACCATATCCTTTTTCGATAGACGTAAAACCCTGAAAGGGTTAAACAAAAGTAGCCACGGGTGCAACCCATGGTTGCTTACAATAGGATTATAACAACCCCGCAGGGGTTGAATATTTTACTCTCCTTAATTAACGGTAAGTTTTTCTTTTTCGGATTGCTGTGCCTTGTAATGACGGCTTTCTTTTTGTCGAATAAAGAATAAAAAGTACACGAGTGCGACGCAACGATGCCTCATAGTAGTACCTCTGCCCGGTTCAAAAAAAAATCTTTTCACTTTTTTATCCCTTGCGTAGTATAAAAAAAACCGCCTGTTTTAAAGAGGCGGTTTTTCTTTACAAACGATCTTATTTCTTATTTAGCTTCGTAAAAAAGTAAAGCAGGTGTAATGCTGCAAATACAAGTGAAAATATAAACAGCCCTACGTCTGAAGAATCTGCAACGCTGTGGTGTATAAGCGCTACAACAACCAACATCGCTACCAAACCAAATCCGATAATAGAAACTATTCTGTTGCTTCTTGCATGGGTTGTTACCTGGTGATCGGAAAGAGCGCTGTGGTTTAAGCCATAAGATAAATACACATCAAACCCAATCAGCATCCACACTATTAAGCGTATCCATGTATCCAGCGGAAGGAATACCATCATAAAAAGGCATGTAAAAACACCGAGGATGGGTACTAACGGAACCAGCGGAGTTTTAAATGCTCTTTCAAGATTTGGCTGTTTTATCCGCAGCACCCATACACCAATACAAACAAGAATAAAAGCAAATAAAGTACCTATACTTGTCATTTCACCCACTACTCTTGCAGGAACAAAAGCAGCAAACAAGCTTACAAAAACCATGAACAACAAATTTGATTTTGCAGGCGTTCTAAACCTTGGATGAACCCGGTGAAATACGGGTGGCAATAAACCATCTTTACTCATAGAGAAAAATACCCGTGACTGCCCCATCAGCATTACCAGTATAACAGATGCATACCCGGCAAGAATAGCCACAATGATAGCACGGTTCAGCCAGGGGTAATCAGGTTGTATCTGGCCATTTGGCAGTGTAGTTCCCATGTGGTCAATAGCCACTTTTACAGGCGCTATTCCATCTTTACCTGCAAAGGTTAGATAGCTTGTTACACCTGTCATTACGTGTGCAAACAGAATATAAAGGATGGTACAAATAGCCAACGATCCAAGAATACCGATAGGCATATCTCGTTTAGGGTTCTTCGCTTCCTGCGCTGCAGTTGAGACCGCATCAAAACCAATATAAGCAAAGAACACAATCGCAGCAGCCCTGATAATACCACTAAAACCAAAGTGACCAAAATCTCCTGTATTATCCGGTACATAAGGAACGTAATTGCCTTTGTTAATATACTTCCATCCTAAAAAAATAAAAGTTAGTACAACGGCAATCTTAAGTGAAACGATAATCGCATTTACCATGGCGCTTTCCTGTGATCCTTTTATAAGCAGTAAGCTTACCATAACAACAATAAATACGGCGGGTGCGTTTACCATTCCTCCATCAAATGGTCCTGTCGCTAAAGATGCGGGAATATGGATATTGAAATCTTCTAAAAACTTAACGAGATACCTGCTCCAGCTTATCGCCACGGTAGCAGCTCCTACAGCATATTCAAGTACAAGATCCCAACCGATTATCCATGCTATAAATTCTCCCATCGTGGCATAAGAATAAGTATAGGCGCTTCCTGCTACAGGTATCATAGAAGCAAACTCTGCATAACATAATCCTGCAAAAGCACAACCAAAGGCAGCTACTATAAACGATATAGTTATAGCTGGTCCCGCATTATTTGCTGCTGCAAGACCGGTAATGGAAAATAAACCAGCCCCAATAATAGCTCCGATACCTAATGCTATTAATGAACCTGCACCCAGGGTTTTTTTAAGACCTTTTTCAGTATCGGCGGCTTCGGCCATTAATACATTCATTGGTTTCTTTACAAATAAACTCATAGTTGTTATTTTGTTTATGTATGAATATTTAGATGGAAAAATAGTGATTTATTTAAAACAGCCTTCAACTTTTATTATTACATTTTTTTTCATGTTCTGTATCATGTATACATAAGTACTATATTGCATTAATAACCAATTTTGTATTTGAATGCACAATGCAAGCCCTCCGCAAAAAAGCAAGCTTACTCTTTATATTTTGATTGCTATGGTACTGGGTGTTTGTACAGGTTATCTTATTAACCGCTTTTCTCCTGAACCTTCCAGAGTTGTTTTTTCAAATAATATAAAACTGCTGACTACCGTATTTTTGAGGCTGGTGCAAATGATCATTGCGCCTTTGGTTTTTTCGACCCTTGTGGTGGGCATTGCAAAACTGGGTGATTTAAAAACAGTTGGCAGGGTAGGAGGTAAGTCGCTGCTATGGTTCGTATCAGCATCGCTTGCTTCGTTGTTGCTGGGTATGATGCTCGTTAACTTTTTTAAACCGGGAGAAGGGATACACCTCGGCACAGAGAATGTAGCTGCCGCCAAAGACCTGATTGGAAAAACACAAGTATTCTCACTGCAGAATTTTGTAGAGCATGTAGTTCCCAAAAGTGTATTTGAGGCAATGGCGTCTAATGAAATATTACAGCTTGTCATATTCAGTATCTTCTTTGGCATTGCAACGGCGGCAATTGGTGACTATGGCAAGATCGTGATCAAGGCTTTGGATGCGGTAGCACACATCATTCTCAAAATGGTGAGTTATGTAATGAATTTTGCTCCCCTCGGCGTGTTTGGCGCAATCTCGGCCGTAATCGCAACAAATGGTTTACAGATATTTAAGTTTTACGGCCTTTATTTCAGCGAGTTTATTTTGGGTATCGTATTGCTTTGGCTATTGTTATTAAGTATAGGCTTTCTTGTTTTAGGCAAAAGGCTTCCGGTTTTGGCGAGACGTATTTCGGGACCATTATTAATTGCTTTCAGTACAACCAGCAGCGAAGCCGTTTTTCCTAAATTAACCGAAGAACTTGAAAGGTTTGGCTGCAAAGATAAAATTGTTGCTTTTGTGCTTCCTTTGGGTTATTCTTTCAATTTGGATGGCAGCATGATGTATATGACCTTTGCAAGTGTTGCCATTGCACAGGCTTACGGCGTTCATCTCGACTGGGGCACACAAATAACAATGCTGCTCGTCTTAATGCTTACAAGCAAAGGTATTGCAGGCGTGCCGAGAGCATCGCTTGTGGTGGTAACGGCAACACTGGCTATGTTTAAAATACCGGCAGAGGGAATTGCCTTAATATTGCCGATCGATCATTTTTGCGATATGTTTCGCACAGGTACAAATGTTTTAGGCAACGCACTGGCAACTACTGTTGTGAGTAAATGGGAAAAATCATTGGAAAATAATTAATTTGACAGCATGGATAAGGGTTTGATTCAGCAATTTATTGAGTGGATAATTCACAACGGTGGCTTGTATGTACTGTTATTAGTCATTTTTGCGGAAACCGGTTTATTTGTCGGCTTTTTTCTTCCAGGAGACTCTTTGCTTTTTGCCGCAGGCATTTATGTACAGGATTTATCCGCTGCTTTTTACGGAGCACACTTCAGCATTATTATCGGGTTGGTAGTTATCGCTTCATTTCTTGGTAACATGGTGGGTTACTGGTTTGGGTTCAAATACGGATCACAACTATTTGAACGCAAAGATTCTTTTCTTTTCAAAAAGAAGCATTTATACCGGGCAAAAGAGTTCTATGAAAAATATGGCAAGGCGACTATTTTCATCGCCAAATTTCTGCCCATCCTTCGCACATTCGCACCGATAGTTGCAGGCATTGTGAAAATGGAAAAGGCTTCTTTCACTTTATATAATCTTTTTGGCAGTACTGCCTGGGTTTTATCAATGATGCTCGGCGGTCATTATTTACAGCAATGGGTAGAAAAACAGTTTCAATACAGTCTTAAAGATCATATTGAAGCCATTACAATACTCATTGTGCTGATTACAACTTTGCCCGTGTTATTTAAATTGTTTTTTGGAAAGAAGACACAGGCGGTTGAGTCTTCGGAAGAATTGATCAAAGACATGGGTAACGACAAAAAATCGCTATGACTACTAATAACCAGGTTAAAAGCTTATTCTCCATTCCTGTTTTGGTTGCGGCCTTAGGATATTTTGTTGACATTTACGACCTGCTTTTGTTTGGCATCATCCGTAAAACGAGCCTGCGGTCGTTAGGATTATCTGAAGACCTGGTTTTAACCCAGGGTGAATTTATCATCAGCATCCAAATGATCGGATTGCTTATTGGCGGAATACTGTGGGGCGTTATGGGCGATAAGAAAGGAAGACTTAGTGTGCTGTTTGGTTCTATCATTTTATACTCCCTTGCCAATATTGCCAATGGAATGGTGCATACTGTAAATCAATATGCCTTGCTTCGTTTTATTGCAGGCATTGGCCTGGCCGGGGAGTTAGGTGCAGGCATTACACTCGTATCAGAGTTGCTGCCCAAAGAAAAGCGAGGGCTGGGCACATCGCTCGTCGCAGGTTTGGGATTAACAGGGGCAGTAGTTGCCTTTTTTATTTCAAAGTCATTTGACTGGCGCATCTGCTACTATATTGGCGGTGCAATGGGTCTGCTTTTATTAATCCTGCGTATAAGTGTGTTTGAAAGCAGCATGTTCACCCAGGTAAAAGAAATGAATGTAAGCCGTGGCAACTTCTTTATGTTTTTCACAAAATGGGAAAGGTTTTCTAAATACGTGAGATGTATATTAATCGGCCTGCCCACCTGGTTTGTAATTGGCGTTTTGGTTACCTTTTCTGACCAGTTTGCCAAAAACATGGGAATTGCCGAAGCGATTGACCCCGGCAAGGCAATCATGTTTGCATACATTGGTATTTCGATTGGCGATATTGCGATAGGTTTTGTCAGCCAGGCTTTAAAAAGCAGGAAAAAAGCGCTTTTTATTTTTTACGGGCTTACAATGATCTGCATGGTCTTGTTTTTTTTACAAAACGGAGGCTCTGCTTCAACTATGTATTTAATCTGCGGCCTTCTTGGTTTTGCCACCGGTTTCTGGGCCATATTTGTTACGATGGCCGCCGAGCAATTTGGAACCAATCTTCGGGCAACTGCCGCTACTACCGTTCCCAATATGGTTCGTGGAGGGTTAGTGCTTATCATTGGGTTGTTCAAGTACCTGCGTGGTATCACAGGTTATATTTCAGGCGCTATCATTACAGCCATCATTATTATGGTGATTACATTAATTGCTGCCTGGTTTACCAAAGAAACTTTTGGAAAGGATCTGATGTACGTAGAGGCTGATTAATTAATTTGTGAGTCAAAATAATACAATTGTTTTTTCTTTGTTACCGGCCATAAATCGTTTTGCATCCCTGGTTGCGACGCTCCATTCAACTGAATATCATTGTTGAGTCTTTTATCGTGATTGACTGAATACTTTACGTCTTAAAAGAAGATATTCACAAGCAAAGGAAGAAAAAGCAGAGGTGTCACACTTTCAAGTTGTGGCACATCTGCTTTATACAAAAACCTTAAACTGCTAACGCACAAGGCTATGAAAGGAAACTTCAGCAGGACGAAAAAAAGTTTCTGTTTATAAAAACGGTATTACTATAGCCGATTTTATTTTACAGGTGCATTCCAATTGTCAGTTCTTTCAAAAATAGTAATCGTCATGGGCAGGAGGAACGACGAAGCAATCTCATTCTAA
>CAXUMK010000231.1:0-9203 GCA_964251885.1 uncultured Segetibacter sp.
CCAATGTTCGTCCACAAAAAACTCTTAAGTTGACGCCTATGCGCCTCAGGCGGGATACTTTTCATTCTTTATTCAACAAGCCAGGTAGTCTCTAAATTGTGTCTTGATAAATACATAGGAGTGACACAAAGATGCTAAATAGTAGTAATACGCCGGCTCATAAAAAACTTACTACATATTTTATATGCCTTTGAGGGCAGTACAATTGATATTCATGCTTAACTACATGACATTGCCCTAAGGGCAGAAGAAAGTATGAAGATACTCTACGAAAAAAAGTGTGATTCATTATAAGATAAAAAAACCGTTCTGAGCCATCAGAACGGTTTTGCTTTTGTGAGAAAATCATTGAAATTAATAGCGGAACAACATTTCTCCATGCAGAACATCAGAAGTATTTTCTTCCGGTGCTGCAGGTATGTTTTTCTCTATTTTTATTTCACTCATTTTTTCACAGGTGTGTACAGTTTTAGCAGGAGTAATTAACAGAGCCATACTAAAAATGACGATGTATTGATAGATGAAAGTGATGTAGTATTTCATGACCGCGTTGTTTTGATAATGCAAACATACATCTGCTTCTAAGGGTTTACAATCACATAAAAAGGTGGATTGTATAGCAGACAGAATCTCTTTTATGTGAAAATATGTGACAGGTTAAATCTAAAAATCAAACTTCACCCTGGTTCTTATTCCCCATTGCGATGTTTCGGGATGATCGAGATAAGTAAGCCTTTTCACTACATCAACTCTTATCAGTTTAAAAATATTGGCAATGCCTGCACTCACTTCTATGTAAGGCTTGCTGCCTAAAGTATAAGTGGTTGGAACCCCTGTTTTGGCATCAACGGGAAACTGAAAAGCGGAAGCATTTAATGCAGGGTTGTTTTCATTTCTTACCCCGCCATACAAAACTTTACCTGTAATTACTTCACGCAGTTTCAGTCTTTTCAGAAGCGGAACTTTATTGAAGAGGAAGCCATTAAAGTAATGATCCACATTCAACCCGGCATAGTGGTCACTCACAAACTCCATAAAGTTCATCATGTTGTACGAATTCAACTGGTACGAATAGGTCTGGTTCGCTCTGTGAATAGTTAACAGCGGGAAGGGTACTTTACCAAAAATATAACCGCCTTCCGCAGCTACGTCTGTGTAACCAAACTGGGAGAAATAGAACCTTTTGCCAATCGTCAGATTCAGGTTTTGATAATTGTACTGTCCATTCACTAACCCTTTTATGCCTGCTATATATCTCAGTTTAAAAACGGGATATTTATTGATAATAGGTACCCTGTACACTTTACCCTGGTAAAACTGCTCATGCGGCGCCCACCTTATTTCTGCAGATAACTCGGAAGTGGTAACATCTGGTATGTTATTCAAATGTCCTTCGTTCACTTTTTCGTACACAATGGAACCGGCAGGTGTTTGCTTCCAGTTTTTAAAGCCTGCTGTTACTGACAGGTTCTTTGAAAGCTCTCTTACGTATTCAGCTTTAAAAATGTTATTGTACAGCCACTTATCGTTGTTGCCTCTTTTAAAAGAAAGAAAGAAGTTGTCTTCCTGAATAAACTGCAATTCCTGACCCGGAATTTTGGTATCGCGCTGGTAACTTAATTTTAAATAGTTTAACGGATAGCCATAAACAGACTTGTGGTTGAACGAATAGGCGCCTGATACAAAATATTTCCATTTCTGGTCTTTAAAACCATAAGCAAGGTAATTTTCAAAATACAATGACTTATTGAAGTTCGGTGTAGTACGTCCGCCTGCACGCAGCCTGAAACCTTCTACCGGGTTGAAACTGTAAAAAGTGCTAACCGCTCCAATTTCATAGTTAGGCCCTGCCTGCTTATATCCTGCCAATGCCAGCGTTGCTATATCCATAAATCTTTTGTACGAGCGCAGGTTTTGCAGGCTGTCAATGTTCTTATACACTTTCGCTTCCACATCGGTTAATTGCGGGTGGCGGTGGGCGACCCAAAAAGTATCAGATGTATTGTTGCTGTTGGCGTTAATATTACTTACAACTGCTGCACCTGTATACACACTTTCAGGTTCAGGATTGTTTATTTTAAAGTTTTTAAACGATACCGTTCTCTCTCCAACAATACCTCCGCCAGCATTTTTTGTCAGCGCAAATTCTGTACTGGTATTGGTGCTTATCACATGATAACGGCCGTCAATTCCTTTTTCAAAATCCTGTTTTATCTGCAGGTCTCTAACCCAGTTAAGGTTTGCATGCTTGCTGATGCTCATATTTATTTTTTGAATGGAGTAATTTCCATCAAGGGTAATAAACATAATACCTTTAAAAAGAAGGTCGGTAGGATTCTTTGGAGCAAAGCTTAAGCGGATTAGTTTTATTCCATCATTCTCCACTGTATCTGTAATATAAAACCTGTAAAAAGTTGGAGCTAAATCCGCTATGGGGCTAAGAAACTGGTTGGTAAGTAATGAAACGTTATTCTGGTAAATGTCCACATCTTCATACAATCTATTCATGTAACTTTTTATGCCATTGTTGTCGATGAAATCGCCGTAATTCACCTGCTTCTCACCAAGTATATATGTCTTTTGTTTTTCGGGGTTTTTGCGGTAATACTTCTGCGATAGTTTCTCAGTCATGTAAACCGGAAGCAAATACTTTCCTTCTATTTTTGTCGTATCAACATTGTCAAAGACAAACGTAAAATTCTTCAGCAGTTTGTTCTTCAAAAGCTTTTCGGGTTTGTTGGTAAGCGATAGCTCCATTTTTTCATACTGCTCATATTCCACAAAATCATAGCTGCTCACCCGGTTCTTGTCTTTGTTGTCAATCACCTTTCTTATCAGGTCAACCGCAGGGTTGTTCCTGTTTGAATATTTGCCTCTTTTAGACTTTACAGTCACGTTGTTTTTTGCATCACTAACTGCCAGTTCCACATCTATTGTCTGCTCCTGGTTAGGAACAATTGTTTTTGACAATGTCTTATAACCCACATAAGAGAATTTGATACTCTTAGCGGCTGTGTTCATCGTTGCATACACATAACTTCCGTCTTCTTTTGTAGCAACTCCTTTTCCATCCTGTACATATACGCTAACCAATTGCAGCGGTTCCTTTGTAATTGCATCACGCACCACACCTTTTACGATGGTTTGTGCATGCAAAACACTACCTGTTATAATCACCAGTAGTAAACTATATAAAATTGATTTTGTAAAATTTTTCATTTTGATTCTTTTTATTGCCTTTAAGGGTAGCTATTGTAGTTAACCATTAAGATTGGCACATTTTGATAATTCAATTTTTTGGTTCCCGGCATTCTCTCTTATGGCGTCATCGTTGCGTCGCACTCTTGTACATTATTGCAATGAGGAACGACGAAGCAAGCAACTTGTCAACGTAATTACATTGTCAGAGGATTGCTTTCCCGCTTTTGTTGCGGGACAAGCTGCGTCTCACAATGACATCCTATCTATGCCTTTTGAAAAACAACAAGTATGCACGATGTCATTCAGCTATCTTTTTAGATTTTCGCAGGATGATTACTCATAATGACGGGGAGACGTCATTCTATTTGCCACATCCCGTTTTCTATTTCACGGTCTTCTTTTCTTGCTTTCCACCACTTTCCCAATGACAGTTTGTTTACTGCCATTTGTACTAACATAACCACAATGCCTATCGCTGCTATTATTTGCAGAGCAGTCAAACCGAAAAGGTTCAATGCTATAATTTGTAATAACTGTTTCATAATTTGTTTGCCCCCACGCCCTGAAGGGAGCTGTTTTAGCTTTTAAATAATGCAGGGCACATTACTGTCTATACTGGTAAGACAAAACAATTGACATATAAAAACCCTTTTTATCTACCAGGAATTGTTTTACAAAAGTGGCTATTGCTCACTCGTAAAAGAATGCCCGAATAGCTGAATGATATGTCTAAATGGCGTTTTTACTACGTCGGTTACCAAGACTGTAATCTTTAAAATATACTGTTTGGATTTTTACTTTGTGCACCCTTTTGGGCAACGTCATCGCTACTCTTTGCGGTGGTTGCTGTCGGTACTTCCGCTTGCCATCCTCCGCCGAGTGACCTGTATAATTCAACTTTTGCGCTTAATTGGTCGCGTGTTATTGCAGCCAGTTCGAGTTCGCTTTGCAATGCATTGCTTTGTGCAGTGATCACTTCAAGGTAGTTTGCCATGCCTGACATAAATAACATGTTTGCGTTGGATATTGCTTTTTGTAAAGTATTCACACGCTGTATGGCTATGCTTCGCCCGGTTTGTAGTTTTTCAATTCTTACCAATGCATCCGATACTTCACCCACCGCATTCAGTACAGATTGCCTGAATTGGACAACCGATTTCTCCCGGTCAACTTTTGCTAACTCATAAGCTGTCGTAAGCTGCTTTTTTTGAAACAGAGGTTGAACAATACCACCGGCAACCACACCAAATAAAGAGGCTGGCACATTGAACCAGTTGGTAGCTCTGAATGAGTTGAGACCACCACCTGCAGTAATGCTCAATGCAGGATACATGTTTGCTTTTGCAATGCCTACCCGTGCATTGGCAACGTCTAAAGCGAGTTCATAAGTCTTCACATCGGGTCTGCGGCTGACCATTTGAGAAGGTACGCCTGCAGACAAACTATCAGAAATGATTACCTGGTTTAGCAAAGTATTTCTTTGTATTCTGTCGGGCAGTTCGCCTGCTAAAATGCTTAATGCATTTTCCTGTATCGCGATGTTTTGTTCGAGTTGAGGAATAAGCGCTGCGGCTGTTAGCTGTTGCGCCTCTGCCTGCTGAATGGCTAATGCAGTTACCTGGCCTGCATCATATTGAAGGCGGATTATTCTCAATGTGCTATCGTTTAAAGCGATGTTTTTTTGTGCAATCGCTACCTGTGCATCCAGCATCAATAAATTATAAAAGCCTTGCGATACGTCAGCAACGATGTTGGTTTGTATTGCTTTCTTCGCTTCTTCGGTTTGCAGGTATGCAGCCAATGCAGCAGCCTTTTGGTTTTTAATTTTGCCCCAGATATCCGCTTCCCACGACAAACTTATGTTGGCTGAATAATCTTCAACATGTGTAGTCCCTAAAAAAGATTTAGCACTTAAACCGTTTAAACTATTATCTGAAGGACGGTTTGAGTTCACTGCAACCTGCACCCTTGCATCAGGCGCGTATGCCCACTTTGTTTGCTTTAGGGTTAGTTGTGCTTCTTCGATGTTTTTGACTGCAAGCTGCATGTCATAGTTCTTTGCAATTGCTTTGTCAATCAGCTTTTGCAATGAAGCATCTGTGAAGAAATGCTTCCATTGTATATCGGCAATGCTTGACTTATCTTCGGTTGCTGCATTTCTAAAATTTGCCGGTAGTGGCGCCGATGGCTTTTCAATATCCTTTGTAACGTTACATGCGGCTAACGCTGCAATCGCGAGGATAAAGACTACACTATTTTTAATTTGGGTCATTTTGTTTTGTTTTAAATTCTAACTTAAAATAGTCTCCATACCGCTTTGATAAAAGCTAAATAGCAGTACAAGAGATGAACGGATTGCGACGCAACGATGATGCTATGAAAACTTCTGCTGGTACCATAATCCTCTTAACAATTATTCTTATGCTGCATCGTTGCGTTGCTTGTTATGTTTATTACGCCAATACCCCATTTGAATCGTGTATTGGTTCTAAATGATGAGTCGGAATAACCACCTTTGGCGCTCCTGTAATTTTCTCCTGTAAATACTGAAAAATGACAAAGAGAACCGGGATGATAAACAGCCCGAGGATAACGCCTGTTACCATGCCGCCTGCCGCACCAATACTAATGGAGTGGTTACCTTGCGCTGATGGCCCGGTTGCTATACTCATGGGAAACAAACCGAAAACGAAAGCCAGCGAGGTCATGATGATAGGTCGCAACCTGAGTCTTGCCGCTTCTATTGCCGATGCCACCAGTCCGCGGCCTGCTTTGCGCCGCTGAACAGCAAACTCAACTATCAGGATGGCATTTTTGGCGAGCAATCCTATCAGCATGATTAAGGCTACCTGTACATAAATGTTGTTTTCGATACCGGTTAAACCCAGCACCACAAACACACCGAAAATACCTGTAGGAATAGAAAGGATAACTGCCAATGGCAAGATGTAACTTTCGTATTGTGCTGACAGCAGGAAGTAAACAAATACCAGACAAAGTATAAACACAACGACTGCCTGTCCCCCGGATGAAATTTCCTCACGAGTCTGCCCCGAGAACTCGTAAGCATAGCCCGATGGCAACTGCTCCTTAGCGGTTTCCTGTATCGCCTTGATGGCATCACCCGAACTAAAGCCAGGTTTTGGGATCGCATTTACCTGGATGGAGTTAAAAAGGTTATAACGTGACGCTGTCTCTGATCCATAAACACGGTTTAATTTTACCAGCGTATTGATCGGCACCATCTGGCCTGCCTTGTTCTTTACAAACACGCGGTCAATAGATGCAGGGTCGTTTCTGTCGGCAATATCAGCCTGAACGACTACGCGGTAGTATTTACCAAACCGGTTAAAGTCTGAAGCCTGTGCGCTGCCAAAATAAGCCTGCATGGTTTGTAAAATGTCCTTCACATTTACACCAAGCTGGTTTGCTTTTTCATCATTCACTTCTAATTGTAACTGGGGATAATCGGCTTTGAAAGTGGTAAAGGCAAAAGCTATTTCTTTTTTCTGCATCAGCTTGCCAATAAAGTTGTTGGCTACACCGCTGAACTTATCAAGCTTGCCACCGGTTTTGTCCTGCAGTACCAGGTCGAGCGCTTCCACGTTGCTAAAACCAGGTACGGTAGGAAAGCTGAAGACAAAGAAAGTACCGCCTCCTACCTCTGCTAATTGTCCCCGTATATCGTTTTGTATGGCGTTGATGTCCTTTACTTTGCCCCGGTCTCCATTGGGTTTTAAGAGCACAAAAACGACTGCTGCCGAAGGGCTGGTTGAAGAGGTCAACAGGTTAAATCCTGATATGGCTGTAACAAACCTTGCTGATGGCAACGCTCTTAGTTTTTCTTCGGCCTGGTTAAGGATTTTTGTAGTGCCATTAAGCGATGTGCCCGATGGCGTTGAAACGGAGATAGCGACAAACCCCTGGTCTTCCGTTGGGATAAAACCAGACTTAGTAGTATTTACCAAAAAAACAGTAACCAGAGTGATGAGTGCAAGGCCACCCATGCTAATCCATTTGTACCTGATGAGAAACTTTATACCACCCACATAACGGTTGGTAACGTTGTTAAAGCCGCTGTTAAATCCATCGAAGAATTTTTGTTTGATGCTTCTTTTTTGCGTGACAATTCCACCTTCTTCTGCTGCATGTTTATCTTTTAAAAACAAGGCAGCCAATGCCGGACTTAGTGTTAACGCATTCACCGCCGAGATCATAATAGCTATTGCCATTGTAAAGGCAAACTGCCTGTAAAATATACCTGTTGAACCGCTCATAAAACCAACGGGCAGAAACACGGCGGCCATTACCAGTGTGATGGAAATGATTGCGCCGGTAATTTCATGCATCGCCTGGGTAGTCGCTGCTTTTGGCGCCAGGTGCTTGTGCTCCATTTTGGCGTGTACCGCCTCTACCACTACTATCGCATCATCTACCACAATACCAATTGCCAGTACCAGTGCAAACATGGTAAGCAGGTTAATGGAGAACCCGAAAAGGTTCATGAAAAAGAACGTTCCTAAAATGGCGACGGGAACTGCTATTGCCGGTATAAGTGTTGACCTAAAATCCTGCAGGAAAATAAACACGACGATGAATACCAATACAAAAGCTTCTATCAGCGTATGCAGCACCTGTGAAATGGATTCGTCAAGAGCGGTTTTGGTACGGTAAAAGTTATTGTATTTGATACCTGCGGGAAAATCTTTGGAGGCTTTTTCCATCAGTTTATCAATAGCGATTTGTATCTCGTTAGAGTTTGAACCTGCCAGTTGAATAATACCAATACTGATACCGTCTTTCCCGTTTAAGTGAGTTACGCTGGTATAAGAATAGGCGCCCAGTTCTACACGGGCTACATCTTTTAAATGCAGCACAGAACCATCTGCATTTGCACGGATAGCAATGTTTTCATATTCCTCGGGCTTGGTAAGCTTGCCTTTGTATTTAATCACGTATTCAAACACTTCCTTGCTTCGTTCGCCTAATTTACCCGGCGCTGCTTCCAGGTTTTTATCCTGTATAGCGGTCATCACTTCGGCGGGCGTTATCTGGTAAGCCGCCATTTGGGTGGGGTTTAGCCACACACGCATGGAATAATCTTTTACCCCGCCAAATATGCTTGCCGACCCTACACCGGGGATACGTTTTATCTCGGGAATGATATTGATTTGGGCGTAGTTGGCGACGAAGGTCTGGTCGTATTTTTTTGTATCCTCCGTGTACATACCGATGGCTCCGATCAAACTGTTTTGCTGTTTGGTAGTGGTAATGCCTTGTTGTATCACTTCTGATGGTAGTTGGCTTGTTGCCTGGGTTACCCTGTTCTGAACATTCACAGCAGCCTGGTCAGGGTTGGTACCCTGTTTAAAGAAAACAGTGATGACCAGTGAGCCATCGTTGCTTGCGGTAGAGCTCATATAGCTCATGTTCTCTACGCCATTGATCGACTCTTCCAGCGAAGGTGCGACAGAACGAAGTACTGTTTCTGCATTAGCGCCGGGATAAACGGCAACCACCTGCACAGCCGGAGGCGCAATATCGGGGAACTGCTGCAACGGCAGGCGTATTAACGCCAGTACACCCAGTATGACTAATAAAATTGAAATGACGGTAGCCAATACAGGCCTTTCTATAAATCTTTTAAACATGTTGTTTAATTTATTTTCTTAATAATCAGGTAAACCACATTGGTTGTAGGAACACGCCGCGGCGTGTTCCTACTTTGGTTGCAAGCATTCGTTTTTCAGGCATCTCCGGTTGTGTCACTCCCTTGTACCGCATCTTTTCATGGCTGCATTGTCTGAACCGGGTGATGGGGATTTGTTAGATTATTAGCAAAGCATCCGCTATTGCACGTCATTGCGAGAAGGAGGAACGACGACGAAGCAATCTGCTCTACGAGTAGCAGAACGTTCTGAAACACATATCAGATTGCTTCGTCGTACCTCCTTATAATGACATCCACTCTAACCCTTTGAAAAACAAGAAGTAACGTATGG
>CAXUMK010000232.1:0-9184 GCA_964251885.1 uncultured Segetibacter sp.
AATATTAATTTAAAAAAGATGTGTCCACACGGTAGGTACAAGTGAGTGACACAACGATGTACCACAAAAAAACCAATGTCCGTCCACAAAAAACTCTTAAGTTAACACCTTTGCGCCTAGGCGGGGCAAGGCTCGAAATAACGCGACAATTTGGAATGCGCGCCGGGAAATAAAGAACTTACTAAGCTAAGTTTCTAATTTTATATTAGCTATCCCAATTAACTTAACACCCAGTACCGCCACAACTCCCTCAGGCCAAGTCGATAATTCACTCATTCCATGCAGCATTATTTGTTTAAACATTATTACTGTTTATATTCTTCTACATTATTTAAAACGCCTGTTTTTATCTCTTTTTTCCTAAACCTTTTTATATCAGGAAGTTAAAGTGATGGCATAGCAAAAGGTAAAGTGCTGGCATAGTATTAACTCTTCCACACGGTATGAATACAGAGGAAAAATTAAACACAGGCACCGAAGGTTTATCAAACGACGAGTTAGCTGATAACACCAGATCCATAGTAATTCCTGTTATTCATGAACAGGTAAAAATTGAAAAAAAAGTAGTTGAAACAGGAAAGGTTCACATCTCAAAAGTAGTGTACGAAGATGTGGATCAATACACTGTACCATTTACAGAAGAACACGTTTCTGTTGAAAGAATTCCTAAAAATGAATATGTAGACACCATACCTCCTGCTATCAGGTACGAAGGAGATGTAATGATCGTTTCTGTTTTTAAAGAAGTAGCTGTAGTAGAAAAGCGCATCATGCTGGTTGAAGAATTACACGTAACCAAATACCAAACTCAAAAGAGCGAAACACACGAAGTAACCCTGCGGAAAGAAGAAGTAGAGGTTCATCGTACTGAAATAAATACTCCACAATAATTTTTCTCATTCTTAAAAAATCAAAAATTAAACAAAAAAAACAATTATGGCACAGACAGTAATTGGCATGTTTGACAATGCTACAGAAGCACAACAAGCTGTTGAGAAACTTACAAGCAAAGGCTTTTCAAAAGAAAGCATAGATGTATCCAATTCAGGTTCGGCAGCAACTTCTTATTCACACGACAATTCTTCTACAGAAGAAAGTGGAATAGTTAAGTTCTTTAAAAACCTTTTTTCTTCTGATGACGATGATTCAGAAAAATATTCAACAGTTGCAAAACGCAGCGGCTCTATCGTTACAGTTCATACACAGTCAGCAGAAGATGCAGAAGACGCTGCAGACATTTTAGACGATTGCGGAGCAGTAAATGTAGATGAACGTGCTGCTTCTTACGGTTACACAGGTACCAAAAGTACCGGCGGTTTAACTGCAGGCGAATTTGACACTACCGGTGAATCCAAGAAAATTCCGATCATCGAAGAAAACCTGGAAGTTGGTAAACGTGAAGTACTTACAGGCGGTGTTCGTTTAAAAAGCAGAATAGTAGAACGTCCTGTAGAAGAATCAGTACGTTTAAGAGAAGAAAATGTAACCGTAGAGAGAACACCTGTAGACAGGGTAGCTACAAGTGCAGACCTGTTTGAAGGAAAAGTAATTGAAATGACAGAAACCGCTGAAGTACCTGTCGTAGCAAAAGAGGCGCGTGTTGTAGAGGAAGTAAGCTTAGGCAAAGATGTAAGCGAGAGAACTGAAACTATTTCTGACACTGTTAGAAAAACAGAAGTAGATGTAGAAGACCTGGGAAAAACTGACGTAACAACGAAATCGGGTTTCTAAGCATAACAATTTTAAAAAGGTAGCGCAGTTCTGTGGCTACCTTTTTTATACACCCTGTTTTCCATAATCAATTAACTATTTAAACAAAAAAATAATGGCAGATCTAAATGTGCAGCCTAAAAAGAAATCAATATTACCGTGGATACTTTTAATATTGGGTATTCTCGCTCTTATCATCTTTTTAATGCGCGGATGTAATAAAACGAATGACACAGCAGTCGTTACAACAGACAGCGTTAAGAGTACTGGCGATACAGCCAGGGGTTGGAACGATGTTGATTTCAATGCTCCGGCGGCTACTTATCCTGAGATCAAAGATTCTAACATTACCGTTCGTGGAAACAACAATTACGGCATTTACGGTTTGGGCGAAAACATTCTTTTCGATGAAGGTAAAGCCACATTAAAAGCAGATGCAGAGCAAAACCTGAAGCAGATAGCCGCCTCAATAGAACAACGTTATAAGGGAGCAGATGTGCGTGTGTACGGTTACACAGATGCTATAGGAAGTGCGGGTTACAATAAAGAATTGGCAGAACAACGTGCACAAGCCGTTAGCGATTGGCTGTCTAAAAATGGCAATATTGGCAAAGACAAAATTTCTATGCAACCTGTCGGCGAAGAACGTCCTGTGGCAACGAATGCTACCAGCGAAGGCCGCAAGCAAAACAGAAGGGTAGAAATAGTTGCACGGGGCTTTAAATGATAAACGCATGTATCTATTAAAAGAGAAGTTGTTTAAAAGTATGATACCAGCATCGGTTTTTTATAGCATCATCGTCCAGCTACTAGCTGGATCACTTTATCGGCACATCAATGTGCATCTTCAGTTTCCATTGCCGGGGTCGTTTACTTTAAACAATTTCTTTTAAATACAAATATTAATAACAGTAAGGGTAAAACCTTTTTAAAAAAAACCTATTATGTCGTCAGAAAATATAGCCAAACATCGCTTGCAGGAATTAAGCGGAAGCAATTATGAAATTGCAGATGGTGAGCCTGATATCAGGGGCTGGGATGTAAAAGATGAAAGCGGTAAAAACATCGGAACAGTAAAAGAACTTCTTTTCGATGAGACTTCACGTAAAGTAAGATACATCATCCAGGATTTAAAAGGGAATGATTATGACCTGGAGGCTCGTAAAGTGTTAGTACCGATCGGCATAGCAAGATTACATCAAAAGGATGATGATGTTCTTTTACCAGGTGTTACTGCAACCCAGTTACAGTCGCTACCAGAGTATGAAAAGGATAGTCTTACTCCGGATTCAGAACTTAAAATACGAAATGTATTTGAGGGTATCGGTGGCGCTGCTGTAGCGGGAGCGGGATTAACATCTCTGTCAGGTATCAACGAGGATGACGTGTTCTACGACCACGATCATTTTAACGAAGGAAACCTGTATAACAGCCGGTCTGCCGGTACGGAAGCATCAGATACAATACCGGTAATACAGGAAGAACTGCAGGTAGGCAAGCGCGAAATACAAACAGGTGGAACCAGGCTAAGATCAAGAATAGTTGAAACTCCGGTACAGGAAGACATAAACCTGCGTCAGGAAAAAGTAACTGTGGAAAGAACTTCTGTCGATCGCCCTGCTAACGCAGCAGACATAAAAGAAGACTTTATAGAGCTTACTGAAAAAGCTGAGGTACCAGTCGTTTCAAAAGAAGCCCATGTAGTTGAAGAAATATCTTTAAACAAAGATGTAACAGAACGAGAAAAAACCATCCAGGACACAGTAAAAAATACCGAAGTAGACATCCAAAGATTAGATAAAGACGCCGATAAATTTTAAGTTTAAATACTTATAAAATCTGATAACAAGAAAGGAGGCTATGCAAATGGCCTCCTTCTTTTGTTTACCGTTATACTTTTTGATAATAGTTTATCCCACATTCTTCAGGGTGTTCTTCTTGAATTAAGGAACAGTCCAAGTTGAAATAATTTTAAACTGTCCGTTTATTTTTTCAATATCGAAAAAACGCTGCATTCCTGGATATCGTCTGTTTTCATCAACTGCAATATAATTGAAATTATAAGTACATTGTTTATCAACAGTATTGTAGTAGGGTTGAAAAATATACAGGTCTTGCGGAATGTCATGCTTGTAAACTTCCCTGATAAGTCTGTTAGTAAAAAATATTTTGTATTGCGATTTGTAAAAAGAAGCTTTTGTCACTTTGATTGGCGGTTCTACATTTTGCTTTGTACTGTCAAGTATGCAATAGTCGCAGTTAAATGGGAAGCGACAAAGACTTGCAAGTTTAGCTTTGTCTTTATTGTTTACTGCTTGCTTAAATGTTGTCCAAAATTTTTGCAGTAAAGCTTTATCGGCTTGTAAAGTATTACCGTCACACTTTTGGCTAAAGGAAGTGAAGTAAAATAAAAGTCCAACCGATAAAAGTATGTAACGTGTCATTTTAAAATAGCCTACAACGAACAAATATTGCCAATGGTGGGAGAATTGAAAAACCTCCGCCGGGCAACCGAAGTTCAATTGAAAAACTTTTAATGAAGATAAAACTAAAAGCCAAATAGCAAACGTTCAGCCTTAACCAAAGCTAATAAGCGATATGCTGCCGATTGCTCCAATCGCGCAGAAAAAGCTGGACAGGCTGATCAGCCATCTAAAGTCTATGTTCTTTCTTACTCTTAGATTCTATTTTCAGCACGATAAAGGTCACTAAAACAGCCGTAGGTGGAACTAAGCCAACGATTGTGTTTATTTTAGTCATATTTGGTAAGTAAGGTATGTTGGTTGTAAAATACCAAGTGGAAGCAATGGCTACTATATAAGCCAGTGATAAGATTAGTCTTTGTGTTGAGGATAAATTGACGGTAATAATAAATAGCAAAAACAAGATTATCGAAATTACCTGAATCCACAAAAGAGATAATACCTCACTTCCACTTGCATAAACAGCTACGGGAATCAAAAGTAAAAGGCTCAACATGGCTCTTTTCTGATTAAGCATACTTGTCACAATTACAGCTAACGAAAAAGTATCAATAATGGTGTAAATTGAAAAACCTCCGCCTGGCAACCGAAGTTCAATTGAAAACTTTTGATGAAGATAAAACAAAAAGCCAAGTAGCATCCTTCAGCCCGATTCAAAGCTAACAGCGATATGCTACCAATTGCTCCAATCCCACAGAAAAAGCGGGACAGGCTGTCCAGACCCACTATTGGCAATACTCTTGATTAGCGGCTGTTTTGGTTCAGCTTGCGTTTAAGATTTACCAAAGAAATGACTTTATTCTTCTCATCAATTTCACCTTTCGCCAATGACAGTTGCTTGTTTACAGTTAGCCAATACTGGCCACATGCGCTAATATAATAATCACTTGCTTTTTCTTTAATGTGTCCGAAAGTACTGTCTCCAAAATAAAAGGCAATTACATAATAACTTCCTTCGTGAAAGGTTGATAAATATGGTCGACAGAAGTGTCCTATGTCACCAAAAACAGTTACTTCTTTTCGAGTCTCTGCACCTTTATACTTTTCTATTATTTCAACTTGCATTGTTACCGGCATATTTGTACCATCTGTCAATTTTTTAAATCTTATATACTTTGATATTTTAACTAATGCAACTAATTCATAATTTTGAGCCATTTTAAGAAAAGGTCCTTCAAAGGCACAATCACAAGCAAAAATATTTGTGACAATTGAAGTCAAAATAAAAATTGTTACAGTTCTAAATATTATCATGAAAAAGATATTGAAAAAGGTTTAGAGGTTTGTCAAAAAATAGCCGCTAACGAAAAAGTATTGCCAATGGTGGGGAAGTTGAAAAATCTCCGCCTCAGCAACCGAAGTTCAATTAAAAAACTTTTGATGAAGATAAAAACAAAAAGCCAAATAGCAGACCTACTGCCCGAAACCAAAGCCTAATAGTGAACAAAAAGCCCCGCTACCTCATGGGCAACGGGGCTTAATTTTAGGGCTTTTCGTCTACTCCACTTAATGTTGGCAGAAGTGCTAGTTTTAGAGTTTGTCTATCTCGTCTTTTGTCAAACCTGTGCTTTTAATAATCACATCGACAGGAACACCATTTACTTTGAAATTTTTCGCGACGGTCAATATTGCTTTCTTTTCAGCAAATTCAATTCTGCCGATTTCATCTCTTTCTTTTATTGACGCTCTTTCATAGTCTTCCAACTCTTGTTTTGTCCAGTTTTGTTTGTCTGCCTCAGTATAAGCTTCTCTCAATCCTTCATCTTTTACACTTTCTGGAATTACGGACAGGTTTTCCGCATTTCTAATAAAATAAGTCCACTGGTCAATGTTGGTCTCTAATTGGTCTATTGTTTTGTCAAACTTAGGTAACTCTATAAAATTGAATTCAACATCCTGAATGATTTGTTCTTTTGTTTCTACGTCCAAAACTTTGTGTCTGCTAAAATAATTTGAGCTTTGTCCTATTTCAAACTCAAGAATACCGATAAAGTAAACAGGTTTTAATTTGTTGTATTCAACGCCCTTGTCTATTTGTGAAACATAGCTTTGAGAGGTGTAGTATAATATTCTCTTGTGGAAAAAATCAAATTCTGCAACTTGCATTTCTACTATGAAGATATTTCCCTTTTCATCTTTTGCCTTAACATCTACAATAGTAGATTTCCCACCGCTTAATTTGCCTAATTGATAAGGGTTTATTATTTCTACATCATTTACTTGCTCGTTTTCAGGTAAGTCAATAACAGCATTTAGAAATGAAATCAAGGTTTTTTTCTTGCTGGCATTTCCGAAAATTTTCCTAAAAGCTATGTCATTGGTTATGTCTACAAATTTCATAGCGCAAATTTAGCAGGAATTGCACAAGGTTGAGTAGCAGCCAATGCGACCATTTGTTATAAAACGCAATTACACAAAAGTATTGCTTCGATAATGAATAATACTTCCGGTTAAAGCGCGGGTTTTCATAACGAGGTTTTGTGAGTTGTCATAAACCCTGCGCAGCTTACCGGGTCTGTGCTTATATGCCAGGCTAAGAAAGTAGAACCCGGCAAGTCGCCTAACAACCATGGCATACATGGGTGCGTTTCATAAGCGTTAAAAGGAAATGGGAAGTAAAATTTTCTACTCCCCACTTCCTTTTTTTTGTGTAACGCATATTACTGTCGCTGATAAATTAGTGCAGCATATATTTAAATCCTACTTCTACACCAGGTGTCAGGTTATATGTTTTTGCCCGGCCAATGGTATAGCCTGCATAAGTGTTGTCTTCGGCGTTGGTAAAGTCGCCATCAAAATGGGCAAGCGCAGTTATGTACATGCTGTTTGCCAATTTAAATTGTGCACCGGCGGCAACCATGCCGCCAAAGGTGGCTGTTTTAAAACGGTCTTTTGTATCATCCAGCACTTTGCCGTTGTCTTTGTCGGTCAGTTTTGCATTGGTAAGAAAACTTACCTGCGGTCCTACTTTACCAATAAAAGAAACTAGTTTAGATGCATCTGTATTGAAGGAAAAATAGACAGGTATTTTTACATAATCAACCTTCTGGTTGTACTCAATACCGCTTAGGTCGTACTTCTGACCCTGCAGCGAATAAAGAACGTCTACACCTACGCCGGCATAGTTGGTAAAGTTGTAACCCGCGCCAATACCAAAGCTTGTATTGAAAGTAGATTTACTGTCATAATTGTTATTGTCGTGGTCGTCTTTGTTGTACATGTAACTTAATTGCGGCGTAGCCTTTACGCTTAGAGATAAGCCCTTCTGGGCATTTGCTTTGTTCATAATTATTGCAGATGCAATAACCAGAGAAAACATAAAACACTTTTTCATGTCATTCGTTTTTTAAATTTGATTCATTATTTATTTAAAGTTCTTCATCGAATATCCAGCCTCTGTCGACTGTCGTGATTGTTATTATTGTAAGTGTAACCTGAAGCAGAGCTTACCATGGATCATCTTCACTTCAAATTGCTTATGCAAAGATGTACCAGGATTGACGGGTAAAGAATGACTGAATTGCTTGTATTTATGTCTGTAAGTCGCAAGAGGGAAAATAGTACCGAATTCTGCAATTAAAACGATGAGTTGTAAACGAGATCATGAGTGCGGCGAACACTGTTATGTTTGATTCAATTTTTTTTGTGTGTGCATTAGATATTCTGTTCAACATCGTTGTGTCACTCACTTGTGCGGCATCACATTGCTTAGCCGCTGAACCACTAAGACACCACGGGCACAAAGACTACTAAGGCTTTGTGCACCTTCGTGTTCTTCGTGCCTTAGTGGTTCAATATAAAAAGCAGGCACAAAGTTTCACTAAGGCTTCGTGCTCCTTTGTGTTCTTCGCGCCTTAGTGGTTCAATGTAAAAAGCACAGGTAAAAATCAATTATTGCTTGTCTTATACTGGCTTGGACTTAAACTGGTATGCTTCTTAAAAAACTTACTAAAGAAGAACTGGTCACTGAAATGTAGCTCATCAGCCACGTTTGCGACCGACAAAGAGAGGTCATTCAATAATATTTTTGCCTCTGTGATCACCATCTCATCTATAAGTTCACTACAGGTTTTATTGGTTAGTTCTTTTAATGTTTTTGACAAATGTTTCGGCGTTATAAAAAGCTGGTCTGCATAAAACTGCACACTCCTTTGCTCTTTAAAATGCCTCGGTAACAGCTTTACGAAGTTCATCATCAGTTCTTCTTTCCGCGTAAATTTCATCAGGTCATCAAATCGTTCACGCCTGTATATACCCGCCAGCTCATACAATAGCAAAAGAAAACTATGGTTGATGATTTCAGTATAAAAAGGAAGGGTTTTATCGCGGTGATCTTTTTCCCACAACAAGTCGAAAATATACAACAGGTTCGATGCATCCCGATCATTTAGAGGAAGCAGCGGTTTGCTGTTTGAAGAGAAAAAGCTAAAGGCATCAACGTGTTTCTTATCGAGCGCGGTTTGACCTAAAAAATCTATTGTGAAACCCACACCGATCAAGTTTGCGTCGTCACTTTTGCTATTAAACTGGTGAACCAGATTTGGCGGAATAATAAAAATATGTTTTTGGACAATAGTATAATCAATCAGGTTTAACTGTATTTTAAACTCGCCTGCGGTTACCAGTAAGATAACGAAATGGTTGGTACGCATTGGTTTTTTGAGGAACCTGCTTCTATCAGTCGTTTCGCTGCTTCTAAACACATGAAACTGGCTGTCAATATCCGATCGTCCTATATCAGCAATTATCTCTTTTATGGTATAATTACTTATTGTTGACGTTGTATCTTTCATAGCAGAGGTTTAAGATGAGCACTCAATATCTTTAAAGGTAAATATAGTATGAGAAGTTGGTAGCAAATAATGGGTGTGGGTGCATTCGAAATTGTCGCATTCCACCAGGCGTTCCTACGGAATGCTTAACTGCTTTCCCCATTAAGTTCTACCCACGAAACGTTCCTTTAGAACGACTGGTGGCGTAGAAAAATAAAT
>CAXUMK010000233.1:0-7540 GCA_964251885.1 uncultured Segetibacter sp.
ATAAGCAATGCGTTACAGATACCGGCATAAAAAACCTTATTACCTTAGTAACGGACAGAGAAGAGAAAGAAAAAAACCTTATTACCTTATCATTGAGTTATTAACAGAATACCACAATCTGTATATTCATTTTATTTTGATAACTAAAAATCGCACTCCTTCCATTCTGTGCCATTGTTGGTCATAAGAGTCACAATGGCATAAAAAATATAAGGTAATAAGGTTAGTTATTTTGGGCAGATATGCGGTGTTACTAAGGTAATAAGGTCTATACGGTTAACTTAAATTCTATATTCCGCAATGCACTACCTGTCCCGTTAGTGGGAAACTTATAAGGCGGGAAGTACAAGCACCGCTCCTTACATTTCTTTCCGCTTCCCTTCTCTTTTAGGTGCAGGTGCCGAAGGCTGATGAGATAGAGAAGGAGATGGAGGATGAGGCCGATGAGTAAAGAATCTGTAAGTACAAGGATGAGGCCGATGAGTAAAGAATCTGTAAGTACAAGGTCTCATGTAAGGGATAACGCAAGAAGTTCCTGTTAAAAAGTGTAAATTAAAGTTGACAAAAATTTCTCAACACTTTAAAAACAGGAACTATGCTCAAATTTAAAACTTTATCATTTGCAGGAGTAACTATTTATTGCGGTATTGATGTTCACAAAAAGAACTGGAGAGTGAACATAAGAACTGCTGAGAGAGAACTGGAAGATTTCAGTCAGAATGCTGATGTTGATTGTTTTATTGCACATATAAAAAAGTGCTATCCGGGAGCTACCGTGAAGGTAGCATACGAGGCGGGTTTTTGTGGATTTTGTGCTTGCCGAAAAATGGTTTTAGCTGGTATAGACTGTATTGTAATCAATGCTGCTGATGTACCCTCAACTGATAAAGACAAAAAGCAGAAGAATGATACAGTGGATGCACGAAAGATAGCCAGGGAATTATCTAAAAATGATCTGGTGGCTATATACGTACCCACTTTACAGGAGCAGAATGACCGAAGCCTTGTTCGTGTAAGAGAGCAAATGGTGGAGAACCAGACAAGGTGTAAGAACAGGATCCGCCATCTGATGCATTTTAATGGATTAAAGGTTCAAGATGGTGTAGATAAAGAAAAATACTGGACAAAGGCATTTATCAATGCTTTGCAGGAGCTTGATTGCGGCGATGAAAGTTTACGGATGACTTTACAGATGATGTTGAAGGAACTGACAGAAGTTCGCAAAAGAGTATTGGAATCTACCAGGCTGGTTCGAAGCCTTGCACAAACAGATGCATATAGCAAAAAGGTGGAACTGATCAGAAGCATTCCGGGAATAGGGCAAGTCAATGCGATGGTAATATTAACTGAGTTAGGAGATATTCACCGGTTTGCAAATTTTGACCATCTCGTTTCTTATGCCGGCTTCACACCCAGCACTGATGACAGTGGCGATAAAAAGAAAGACAGGGGAATTACGCACCGGTGCAACAACCGTTTAAGAACTGCATTGATTGAAAGTTGCTGGATGCTCATTAGTAAAGATCCTGCTATGCTGATGAAGTATAGTCAATATTGCAGGAAAATGCACAAGAACCAGGCTATCATAAGAATAGGAAAACATTTACTTAGCCGGATAAAATATGTATTGATAAAACAGGAGAAATATGAAACATGCCTGGTATAACCAACAAGGAGGATGGACTGCCTTCGGCAGTGCGTTTTTTGAGGCATGGGAACAAAGATATATCCATAAAAAAGCCCTGATTTACAAACCAGGACTTTTGGATTATCTCCGTTCGCTAAGTTATCCCTCCCAGAGTTGCCCGCCGGCATTGCTCTGCTGCGTTTGGCTTAGTAAAACAAAGTTATAAATATATCAGGATCAGGTATCAATAAAGTCTTCTAAGGCACCTCACCGTTTAGTCACTCTTGCAGCTTCTCGGGTAAAACTAAGAATGTCTGTTCTTAACAAGGATACTGGTGCCTTTTTTTAAAATTAAAAAAGACCATGCAGCGTGGAGGACTAAACATCCTCACATTTGACTGTTTATTGAAGTGTGCTTTATTATATTACCACCTGATGAAAAATGAAATCAATGGATTAACAGGAACGACGATATTATTTTTTTAAAAAAATCGCTCATTGATGCAGCGAAATCCCTACATTGAAGTGAGTGACACAACGAAGCTGAATAATGTGACCAGGCTGGTAAACAAAACAATTCAATGGCTTTTTCTTCGAAAGATTAAAAATAAAAAAACTCCGCAGTAAAGGCAGAGTTTAAAATATTTATAGAGAACCAATTCTATTTTACAGTAGTTGTTGGCAAAGAGTCATCAACCGTGTTTGAGGTAGCAGTATTTTGCAGTTGTATTGACGGAGTTATGTCAAACTGCGAATTTAAAATGGTTGAATTATGCGTATACCATTCATCGGGAGTATTGATAAAAAAGCAGCTTCCACCTTTTACAGCCTCAATTATTTTTTTATGCATTTCTAACGGAACGGCAGGACATCCGAGGCTGTGGCCAATCGTTCCTCTTTCTGTCATAATGTTTTCATTTACAAACCTTGAACCGTGCAGCACAATTCCACGGCTTTTTACCCTGTCATTTATGCCGGCTTCCATACCATCGAAACGCATACAGTAACCTGCTCTTCCATTATAAGTACCGCCGGTTACCAAAAAACCCTGGCTGCTTTTATTTGAGTTGTCGTAGTTTGAAAAACTGGTTGCAAACTCGTTGCCGCTGTTTTTGCCATGCGATACATACGTGTTGAACAATAACCTGCTATCAAGCAGGTCTATCACATACAATCTTTTGTTGTTGCTGCTTTGGCTGTAATCGCAAATCGTAAGCAGGTTTGTCTTTTTTAATAATCCACGGCTTTCGAGATATTCGTAACCTTTAAAAGCATTGTAAAAAACATCTCTTTCAAGACCATACTCTCCCAGGCCTATGAGGTCGTAAACTGAATCGGCCAATCTTTTTAAAACAGGTGAATTGGCGGAGTTAGATAATAATGACGGGAAATTTTTATCTCCTGATGATTTCGGTGTTTCACTTTTAGCAAAAGCCTGGGTTGAAACACAAATCAAAACAACAAAAAATGATTTTACTGTGTACCTCATAATTCTGGCATAAATTTAGAGTAGGCCGGTTAACGAATATTTTTTGTAGTACGCCGAAAG
Organism: uncultured Segetibacter sp.; assembly: GCA_964251885.1. Lineage (GTDB taxonomy): Bacteria > Bacteroidota > Bacteroidia > Chitinophagales > Chitinophagaceae > Segetibacter. Next base: position 3,177 of record CAXUMK010000233.1, read on the forward strand.
TATAGTAATTATTGCTGCTGCCAAGTTAAAAGATTTTAATTACAACAACCAATCTTCTTTCTAATTGATTTTCAATCTTCTTTCTTTCTTTTTACAAATGAGTTTATCATTTTTTTTACAACTTCACTTTTGTCTTTGATCAAATTTCTTTTTTTCAATACATTACTAATTCCCCAAATTGGGTATTTGGAAGCCTTATTTCAAGACAAGTGTCGAGTATAAACAAAAAGTGAAATTGAATGTTTTCCACATTTTACTAAAAGATAAATATAGAGAGTTTTTTTAGCGAATGCTATATTGAGTAGAGGAAAGACTTCAAAGTCTCTTATTATTCCAGCTTTGGTCATACCAAATTCTTCAGCTTTGCATATTGCAGCAGCATAATTGTTTTTCCATCTTTTATTTCGCCTGTGTCTATCATCTGCATTGCATCATCCAGTTTCAGTTCGAGCACTTCTATGTCTTCCTGTTCATGTGCTATGCCGCCACCTTCATTTACCCGCATCTGGTTAGTATATTCGGCAACAAAAAAATGCACTACTTCGGTTACCGAGCCGGGCGACATATAGGCTTCAAATATTTTTCTTACTTCAGATACTTTATACCCTGTTTCTTCTTCTGTCTCTCTTTTAATGCAATCTTCGGGGTTGTCTTTGTCTAACAAGCCTCCGCAAGATTCTATCAGCATTCCCGTTTCATTACCGTTAATGTAAGACGGCAGCCGGAATTGTTTTGTAAGAATAACAGTGCCCTGCTCTTTATTGTACAGCAAAATGGTAGCGCCGTTGCCTCTGTCATAAGCTTCGCGGGTGTGCTTTTCGCGGCTTCCGTCTTTCTTCAGATATTCATAAGTTACCTTTTTAAGTATGTACCAGTTATCAGAAAGAATTTCTGTCTGCAGAATTTTTACTTTGTCGTTCATTGAAAGGTTGGTTTGTATGAAATGCAACGTTAAAGAAAAGGATTAAGGAAAGCCAAGAGATGATGCAACTTTCACGAAGGATTAAAATGGTGCATCCATTTGTACTTATAAAAGTTCTTCTGTCTTTCCAAACCATAGTTTTTTATATATCCAGACAAGAATAACTACACTTACAACAAACCATAAATAAAACAGAATATTGGCAAGAGTTATATGGTCGCCTATAAATGCATTGTCGCCTTTTATGGCTGCAGTTGCGGTGGTGGCAAGCCATATAAATCCGATGACGAGAGTCTTTACAATGCGCCTGAGAAAAGCAGCCGTTTCCGGTTCCATCAGTAATAATTTTACAATAAAGATTAAAAGGTATAATGACTTATAAAGGTACAGCATAGCCTGAATTACTTAACCAGCAGGTTCTCAAAGTCGGCGCTGTCACCATTGAAAACATTAAAATCGACAGGCATTGTTATGCCATTTACCCTGCCCCTTTCGTTATGCTGCCAAAAGATCCAGGGACGGTTTATCCGGGGTTTATCTTTTTCGAGATAATGAGCGGCCCATAAAGGATATTCATCAAACTGCCCTGCCATAAAATTGGAGTAAAAATTTACATAAGTATATATAATTGGCTTCACTTTGTAGTACTCTTCAACGATTGTGAGCCAGTCCTGCACTTCTTTGCGCATTTTCTCAGGCTTTACACCATATAACTGCTCTATATCTAAAACCGGCGGCAGGTCGCCAGGTTCGAGATGTACACTGGTTATAAAATTCTTTGCCTGTAATTTTCCACTTTTTGTTGCCAGAAAAAAATGGTATGCGCCTCTTGTTACGCCGGCTTCTTTTGCTTTTTTCCAGTTGCGTTTAAACTGCCTGTCAACTCTTCCGAGTCCTTCGGTTGCTTTTATAAAAGCGAAGCCGATCTGTACATCATGCACCTTCATTTCTTTCACGGAAGGCCAGTCGATATAGCTTTGAAACCAGCTTACATCAATGCCATGTATTTCATAGCTTTCAGGTATGTCAATGCCAAACGCAGGATAACGGACAAACTTCGCATGGTTTATTTTTGCAGTCTTATTCCATATATATACAATACAGCCTACACCGACCAAAACGAAGGGAAGTATGATCCACCACCATTTTCTATTTGTATTTTTCTTTTTTGGAGGTTTACGTTTAGCCATATCACTGTAGCAAATATAGCCCGCGGCTTTAAAGGGAGTCTAAGACAAAGCGCCTTTACTGAACGATTAGCTTTTCATTTGCAATTCCTTTGTCTGTTACTAGGGTTAATATGTACAATCCTTTACCAAATCCTTTTACGGGTATTTCAAATTCCTGCCCTGCATTTACTTCTCCCACACTTTGCAGATACACTGTTTTACCCGAAGCATCCGTTAGTCTTAATGTCAGCTTTTTCATTTCATTTAAAACACGAACGGTGCTCTTATTAACTGCGGGATTGGGATAAATAAGATACTGCATACCTGCCTCATCAAAAGACACTTCCTGTACCGATGAATATTTGTATTGTCCATCTTTATCTACCTGCTTCAGCCGGTAATAATTTACTCCCGTGTATGGTTTCAAATCGTTAAAGATATACTGCTGCACAAGGCCTGCATTATTACCTGCATTCATTTTGCCAATGGTGCTGAATGAAACGCCATCTCCGCTTTTTTCGATTTCGTAGTAGTCGTTATTTATTTCATTGGCTGTTGACCATTGAAGCACTGCAGCCTTATTACCATTTTTATACACGGTAAAACTAAGCCAGTTGACAGGCAATGCTGTAGCCTGATAAGTGCATATGCGAAGCCCCCAGTTGTCAAGGGAACCGCCGTCTCCATCATAGGCATCATCTACCTGTAAAGTCCACGTGCCCGTGCTGTTTTGATTATTAAAAGCTGATAATGGCTGTAATGGCTTGGCAGTTTGCAGACTATCCAGCGGGCAGGCAATATCATTCTGAGCCTGGTCGTCAAAGTTCAGATTAAAATCGTGGCCGTCGTAACAATCTTCGGCAAATAGCTGTACCAAAGTGTTTGAAGGGCTTATAAGACTTACCGTTAGATCGCTTACATAAGAATGTTTTCCTTTTAAGCCAACAACGTTTACATCCTGAATTATGCCGCCTGCAGGTATGTTTAAAACAGAAGTTACGGTGGTAACGACAGTATCAATTATTTTAGGAACATCTTTGCTGTAAACAGTATCGCCGCAAACAATGTCAAATGTTTTAAACAGGAAACCTGCAGAAGCAGTGCCTGCACCACAAAGATTGTAAGGAATGACACGCCAGTAAAACTGGGTATTTGAAGACAAAGGAGTTGTAAGGGTAAAAGAAGAGTCTGCAATGCTGTCTATACTTTGAACTGAAGATGCAAAAGTAGAAGACGTTGAAATATTCAAGGTGTAATATTGAGCATCAGGCGTTGGCTTCCATGTAAATGTTGGAAGAAAAGTATTGCCTGTAGAGTTGTTTGATGGCGTGTAGTTTGAAGGAACAATTGTTGGCGTTCCCACATTAATTTGTATGATCCTCATTTTTACCACGGCGCCTGCCATTCCCTTTATAGTTATATTATACAAACCCGGCGCAACATTTCCACTTAGACTAATTGAGTCACTGTCCCCGGGATTGATTGGATTTTTGCTGAAAACAACTGTACTTCCTGCAGGATTACCAGATGCAGAAAGCGTGATAGGAGCAGAAAAACCATTGAGCGGATTTGTACGGATGACCGTTGCTGCATTGCTGCTTTTACAGGCGCTCACAGGCATCGGGTTACTGAATGCAAAACCATTTTCAGTACTTGCCTCTATCGTAAAGTTTACATTGCTGATATCAAAAAAAATATTGTTTACTGCCCTTACCCTTACTCTTGCCTGGGTTGTGAGATTATTTGGCACTACCACCTCTTCAATGCCATCATTAGGCGTATTAGCCTGCAATGTGATAGGAAAGGTCAATCCTCCGTCTGTTGATAATTCAATTGATACAGTTGTACAATTTACCGGAGCTGTATTTGTCTTTGATACATCCCATGTAATGGTTGTAAAAGTACCTGCATCGAGCGTAACTGCAGTATTTGGAGCCGTAACGGTAAAAGGTCCTGTATTTCCATCAACAGTAACATTATTTTCATCAAAACAAACGCCGCCTCCGCCTGCACGATTGTCTCGTGCCGTCAGACGAAATTTGAGAACACGGGCATAAGAAGGCAGTATTTCACCTATAGTAGTTGTGTTGTTTACAATATCACTTATTTTAGGAAAATACCTTACAGGTGTAGTTACCGGGGTAAAAGAACGAAAAATAGGAGCATCACCCACCGGTTTGTTCCAATCGCCAAAAGGGCCGCCTACATTTATTTGTTCCCAACTGTAAGTGAGCGCATTTCCATCGGGGTCTGTTGCCAAGCCAGTAAGTACA
>CAXUMK010000233.1:7550-9184 GCA_964251885.1 uncultured Segetibacter sp.
TGATTTAGGAATAACATAGTCGTTGCCGGCATTAACAACGGGTGGATGATTGCCCGTGGCTATAAGCACAGCACATGAATTGCCATCACTATTGTTGATATAATTGGTGATCTGGTCAAAACTAACAGCATGAAAATAAGGTATGCTATGTGCCTCGAGGTCGTTTGCATCACAGATACCTGCATAAGCCATTATGGTAACCCCGCTTCCGGGTTCAGCATTGGTTTCCTGGTCACCATTTCTACCACAATTACCCGTTTCTGCATTAAAGGGATGTGTAGCGCCAAACTCATGTCCGATTTCGTGCGCAACATAATCAATATCATAAGGGTCGCCAACGGGTTCCGGGCTTCCTGTTATCCCCCTGGCTTTACTGCTGCTGTCACATACTACACCTACCTGTGCAAGCCCTCCGCCTCCTGTACTGAAAGTGTGTCCTATGTCATAATTGGCTGCGCCAATAGCTGTATCAATCACAGCCTGGCTTTCATCAATAAGCGTAAAGGGATTAAAATTACCTGTAAAGGGCTGTGTCGCTGAATCGGTATAGATAATCTTTGTCTCGTTGTTTATAAGCACCAACCGTATATCCACTTCAGTTTCATATACTCCGTCAACCCGGTTTACAGAAGTTACAATAGCTGATAATACTTGTGATTTAGCAGGATGAGCGCCTGCAACGGCAACTGCATACTGCCAGGTACAGGCAACAGCAAGCCTGTATTTTCTAAGCGTGGCGCCGGTACATTGCCCAGCTTCGGTTCTTTGTGCGATGGAACCGCGGTGTACTCCTGCCGCATGTAAATCGACTCCATTTTCTATAAACGGCGCTTTGGGTGAAATATCTTTTTTATTGTATGAAATGTAGTTTACTCTGTTTCCCTTTGCATAAGGATCGATGAATACTGATCCATTTACCTGTGAAATGATCATTGCATGAAATCCCGGTTCTGTCCAGTCTAATTTTATAGTCGCATAAGGGTCATCTATGCCCTGGCCGCTGTATGTTTTAATATTTGGAAAGCGGGCAGCTAATCCCGGCTCCATGACAGACGTCTGCACAATCTTAAAACTTTTAAAACTGCCGTCAGGCATAGGGATAAGCAATACAAATGGTTTGTTTTTCGCCGCTTCGGTAAATTCCATTGGTGCAGTTAGCAAAGCTGAAAGAAGGTTCGCTGTATCTAATTGAAGGGTTCGGTAAACTTTGGGGATGGTTACTCTTTGATCGGTACGAACTGCAATGCGCGCCTCTGGTACATCTGTCCAAAAGTTATTTTGAGCGGATGCCGACCAGGAAAACAGAAATAGAAAGGTGATTAATTGTAAACGAGTATAACTGTATTTCATAAAAAGGATACTAAGAATTTCAGTTAAGAAAAGATGCGGTTGTAATTTACTAATATTCACTAACCTGTTTTGGTAAATTTAAACCCGCTTCAGGTTTGCCTGCTGCAAACTGAATATGTATAGTTGCCGCCTTTCAATTTATGTAAACGCACACGAGTCAACTTTTACTTACCGCGGCATAAGAATGTGCAGTGATTTTTTTAGAACCGGGCTGCATTACTACTATTTCACATCGTTGCAATTATGGATTTGTCGTTTTCTTTTCTTCCAGTGGAAGGAAAGAA
>CAXUMK010000234.1:0-9143 GCA_964251885.1 uncultured Segetibacter sp.
CTTATTTTATTGCAGTTAAATTTCCTTTATCTGCAGCTTTAGGCACCATTCTGCCACCTTCTTCCGCTCCCCTGTCGCCGCTTTCGTGGTATTCTGCATCGCCGTTTACATTCCAAAGGTCAAACAATTCTTCTCCGGCCTCAATATTTTTTGCAGCCAGCATCGCAGTCATCATACTGTGATCCTGGTTGTTGTATCTGTGCATACCATTTCTGCCCACGAGATACAAGCCGGGGTAATTTTTTAGTTCCTCTTTAATGATGTCAACGTTCTCTTTGTAAACAGAGTCGTACACCGGATAAGCTTTTGGCTGACGAACAACATACCCATCAACCACATCAACAGCCTTACCTAATCCTATCTGCTCTAACTCACTTTTTCCCAGGTTTATCAGGGCTTCATTGCTGCTTGTCCACATGCCATCACCTTCAAAACAAAAATATTCAAGACCATAGCAGGCCATGGATGGGTCAGGAATCATGTGCGGGCTCCACGACTTAAAATTCTGAACCCTTCCAACTTTTACAGATGGGTCATGTATATAAATCCAGTTATCAGAAAAGACGTTTTTATCTTTCATGATAAGAACCACAGTTAAAAAATCCCTGTACTTTAAATCCTGCGAAGCTTTCAATGCTGCAGGAGAAACGTTAGGGTAAATGTTTGGAATAAAATCCCTGATGGGGGCAGATGAAATAACATAATCAAAGCCGGTTTCTTTTAAACCATTGTCTAAGCTGACGTTCCATTTTTCTTCAAAAAACTGAATATTAGTTACTCCGCTACTCATTCTTACTTCACCGCCGAATGCTTTTATTTTTTCTACACAAACCTCCCACATCATCCCCGGGCCGAATTTCGGGTAGCGAAAAGTGTCGATGAGTGTCTTAATTACTTTATCCTTGTTACCTGTATTTTTGGGCTTGAAGACTGCATTTTTTATTGCGGAGGAAAGTGATAAACCTTTTATACGCTGCGCAGCCCAGTCTGCAGAAATCTCCTTGCAAGGCGTTCCCCAAACTTTTTCTGTATAGGTTTTGAAAAATATATTGAAGAGTCTTTTACCAAATTGGTTGGTTACCCAGTCTTCGAAGTTCTGCGGATCTTTTATTGGAAAAGCTTTCGCTTTCAAATAGCTTAATACACATAAACCTGATTCTATGATACCCAGTTTTGTAAGCGCTTCCATTGCAGCCAGAGGGTAAGAAAAGAATTTTTTGTTGTAATAAATTCTCGAACTGCGTGGACGGTCAATTAGATCATCGCCTAAAATTTCTGTCCAGAAATCCTCTACTTCCTTAGATTTTGAAAAGAAACGGTGACCGCCAATATCAAAATTGTACCCTTTATATGATTCTGTTCTCGATATCCCGCCTACGTATTTTGGGTCCTTTTCAAACACCACCACTTCCTGTTTTGCCTTGCTTAAAAGGTAAGCTGCAGTCAATCCGGCCGGGCCGGCGCCTATAACTGCTATTCTCTTTGTTTTTGTCATAAAGGCGGCAAAGATAAATAAATGATGCTATTTTCGCCTGTTTTTCAGATTGCTTTGTTTTTTTATAGATAATTTAAAACAATTCTGCTTTCATAGCTTTGCAGCAATAAATAAAGATGACGGAAGTATTTATCATTTTGGGGTTGATTTTATTAAATGGAGTATTTGCGATGGCTGAAATAGCCCTGGTTTCGGCACGCAAAACACGGCTTGAAGTTCAGGCTAATAAAGGAGACGACAAGGCAAAAAAAGCCCTTGGATTAGCTAATCACCCGGACACTTTTTTATCTACAGTTCAGATTGGCATCACCTTAATGTCTATTCTGACAGGTATATTTTCCGGTGACAATATAAAAGGAGGTTTAGTCAGTTTCTTAAACCACTTCCCCTTGCTGCATACACACGAAAATACTATAGCAACGGTGATTGTTGTTTTTTGCATTACTTACCTCTCACTTATAAGTGAGTTAACTGCCAAAAGAATAGGCCTCTCCCAGCCTGAAACCATAGCAAAGTGGGTTGCTGCCCCGATGCAGATCATTTCAAAAGTCGCCCACCCTTTTGTGTGGCTTTTAAGCAAAAGCACGAATTTAATTTCGGGCATTTTCAAAATAACCCCCAATGATACGACTGTAACAGAAGAGGAAATCAAAGCCATCATCAACGAAGGAACTGAAACCGGCGCTATTGAAGAAAAGGAACAGGAAATTATTGAAAGAGTATTTCATCTTGGAGACCGTAACATCACGTCACTGATGACTCACAGAAGTGACATAATGTGGATGGATGTGAATAGTAAAGTAGCAGACATAAAGCAAAAGATGCGTGAAGTGGTGCATACCAATTACCCCCTCTGCGAAGGTGTGATTGATAATATAAAAGGGATTGTATCAATTAAAGATATATTGCTTGCAAAGGATGAAGTTATGCTGAAAGACCTGATGAAGCCCGGCTTATTCGTTCCTGAAAACAATTCTGTTTACCAGGTACTCGAAACGTTTAAGAAAATGCAGGCAAACAGTTGTTTTATTGTAGATGAATACGGAAGTGTGGAAGGAATGATGACTTTGAATGATATTCTCGAAGCAATTGTCGGAGACATCGGACCGGCAGATGCTGATGATTATGAGATAACAGAAAGAGAAGACGGTACTTTCCTGATTGATGGCCAGATTCCTTTTTACGACTTTCTCAGCCGTTTTGAGAAAACAGAATTTATGAACGAAGGCGAGCACGATTTCAATACGCTTGCGGGTTTTATTCTGCACCAGTTGCGGACGATTCCTAATACAGGGGAAACATTGGAATGGAAAGGCTTTCTCATCGAAATATTGGATATGGACGGCAACAGGATTGACAAGGTTTTAGTAACTCTTTCAGAAGCATTGAAAACGGAACAGGTCGAGAATGACAGTAAGTAAAGCCCAAGTTGTGCCACACCTTCAAGTTGTGGCACAACTGCTTAAACACACCACTTTTATTTTGACATCAATAAAGCCCTCTGTTATCTTTGCCACATGTTAACTATCAGTCAGCGTGGCCAGTTGATGCCCGCTTCCCCAATAAGAAAACTGGTTCCTTTTGCTGAGGCAGCAAAGAAAAAAGGCATTCATGTTTATCATTTAAACATTGGTCAGCCTGATATTGAAACACCTAAAATGGTGTTGGATGCAGTACGAAACAGCGATTTTAAAATACTTGAATACAGTCACAGCGCAGGCAATGAAAGCTATCGTAAAAAGCTTGTGCACTATTATGAAACAGTCGGCATACACGTTAACTACAACCAGATAATCATTACTACAGGCGGAAGCGAAGCCATTTTATTTGGTTTTATGTGCTGCCTCGATGCGGGTGACGAAGTCATTATTCCCGAACCGTTCTATGCCAACTATAACGGCTTTGCAGTAGAAGCAGGCGTCAACGTAATTCCCATAACATCGCGGATAGAAACTGGTTTTGCCCTTCCTCCTATCGAGGATTTTGAAAAAGCGATTACGGCTAAGACTAAAGCGATTGTTATCTGCAATCCCAATAACCCGACTGGTTACTCATACAGCCGCAACGAGATGGAACAGTTGAAGGAACTGATAAAAAAGCATCACTTATATCTTTTCTCAGATGAGGCTTACCGTGAATTTACTTATGAAGAAAAGCAGGTAAGCGCCATGCATTTGGACGGCGTGGACGAGAACGTAATTATCATGGACACCATCAGCAAAAGATACAGTGCATGTGGCGGAAGAATTGGCGCTTTTGTTACAAAGAACAAAGCGGTTTTAGATGCAACGATGAAGTTTGCCCAGGCTCGTTTAAGTCCTCCGGGGTTTGCTCAGATTGCAGGCGAAGCAGCAGTTGATCTGCCACCTGACTATTTCAATACAACTAAAGCAGAATACAAAAGCCGGCGCGATTTGATCGTTAAGAGACTAAATGCTATGCAAGGTGTTTTTTGTCCCAACCCGGGTGGCGCTTTTTATGCAATGGCAAAGCTTCCGATTGATGACAGCGATACATTTTGCCAATGGCTGCTCGAAAGCTTTGAATATGGCGGAGCGACTCTTATGCTTGCTCCTGCTACCGGTTTTTATGGTACTCCCGGTCTCGGCAAGCAGGAAGTTAGACTTGCTTATGTTCTCAATCTTTCTGCAATAAATGCTGCTATGGATTGTTTGGAAAGGGCTTTGAAACAATATCCGGGAAAGACTAATTGAGAGAAAATTTATTGTACCAGCATTTGTTTTCATAGCATCATCGTTGCTACGCTCAGTTCAAGTGAAAATCTTTTGGCGGCTTTAAGAAAACTCCGGCAAGTCAAGAGTCATTTTCAGTTCATCTTCAGTCACGACTCTTCCCTTTTCATCAAAAAAAGGTTTAATGCCTCAAGCACATTTGTTTTAAGTTCTTCGAAATTCTCGCCAACAGTGTAAACAGGATATTTCTTTGCAAAAGCCGAATAACCGGTTTTAGTTTTTTCAATAATCACTTCAATTTTCATGGTTAAATTTTATTTAGGCGAAAAAAGAAGGCAAATTATTTCCATTATGTCTTCAGCTATAAATTCATTTTTTTGCAGAACAAAGTTGAACCAATTAAATAAACGAACAACATGAAAATAGCAAACATTCTTGCTATGCTCGATAACCTTGCGCCGTCTTCTTACCAGGAAAGTTATGATAATGCTGGATTAATTGCAGGCAATTCATCTCTTGAATGTACCGGCGTTATTTGCTCTTTAGACGCAACCGAAGAAGTGATACTCGAAGCAAAGAATAAAGGTTGTAATCTCGTTGTTGCGCATCATCCCATCATTTTTGGAGGATTAAAAAAAATTACGGGAAAAAATTATGTGGAAAGAGCGATCATTGCTGCCATAAAAAACGACATTGCTATTTATGCCATACACACCAATCTCGATAACCTGCTGTCTGGAGTAAACGGGAAAATGGCAGATAAGCTTGGGCTTGAAAACAGAAAGGTACTGTTGCCGAGGCAAAACAGCCTGATGAAATTATATGTCTACGTTCCTCTTGAAGATGCTGATAAAGTGAGGGAGGCACTTTTTAAAGCGGGTGCAGGCAAGATTGGTAAATACAGCGAATGTAGTTTTAACATTCATGGAACAATGACTTTTAATCCGGGTGAAGGAACGAATCCCTATTCAGGGGAAATTGGTAAAAGAGAAGTGTCGCCTGAAGAAAAAATTGAAGCTATTTTTCCTGCTTATCTAAAAGAAAAGCTGGTAGCTGCAATGATAGAAGCGCATCCTTACGAAGAAGTAGCTTATGACCTTGTAGCCTTAAACAATTACTCAAATGAAATAGGAAGTGGTTTAATTGGTGAACTTCCGCAGCCAATGGAAGCGCAGGCTTTTTTGCAATTGGTAAAACAACAGTTTGGCCTTCAAGTTATAAGACATACGCCTTTGTTAAATAAAAAAGTTGAGAAAGTCGCTTTGTGTGGCGGAGCCGGAAGTTTTTTGATAAAAAATGCATTGGCTGCCGGTGCCGATCTTTACATAACAGCAGACGTTAAATACCATGAGTTTTTTGATGCAGATGGTAAATTGGTTATTGCAGACATTGGGCATTGGGAGAGTGAGCAATTTACGATAGACCTGCTTCATGATGTTTTGCGTGCAAATTTTACTACCTTCGCCGTCTTAAAAAGTGAAATGAAGACCAATCCGGTCGAGTATTTCATTTAACCCCAAACCCTTAAGGGGAATAAAAACAATACAAAATGAGTATTGCTGAATTATATGTTACAGTACAAGAGTGCGACGCAACGATGTTAAAACAAAGCTCTGATGCCGGTAACAAAAATATTAACCCAGATTTAAATAAACCTTTTAATTTTTAAAAATATATATGGCTATCGTTAAAGACTTTTCTGTAGAAGAAAAATTAACCGCGCTGATCAAGTTGCAAAAAGATGATTCTAAATTAGATGAGATCGGAATTTTGAAGGGTGAATTGCCAATGGAAGTAAGCGACCTGGAAGATGAAATAACCGGGTTGCATGCACGTCAAACCCGTATTGAAGAAGAAATAAATGGCATTACTGACTTTGTCGAAAAGAAAAAAGAGATCATAAAAGAAGCTGAAGCGCTTATAAAAAAATATGAAAAGCAAAGTGAGAATGTAAAAAATAACCGGGAGTTTGAAGCCATTAACAAAGAAATGGAAATGCAACACCTGGAGGTACAGCTTGCAGAAAAACATATTAAAGACGCAAGCGAAGAGATTGCTGAAAAAGCAAAAGTGCTTGAAACAGCAAAAAAACAAATTGCCAGCAAAGACAGTGTTTTGAATAATAAAAAAGGAGAGCTTCAAAAAATTATTGCTGATACTGAGATCGAAGAAAATCAATACAAAGAATTAAGCAACGAAGCCCGCAAAGCACTGGATGACCGGTTGTTGTTTTCTTACGACCGTATCCGTAACAATTACAGAAATGGTTTAGCTGTAGTGCCGGTGATGAGAGATTCTTGTGGCGGTTGCTTCAATGCTATTCCTCCGCAGAAACAAAGTGAGATTAAGCAACACAAAAAAATTATTGTTTGCGAAAACTGCGGACGTATTTTGGTTGATGAAGATTTGCATCACAACATAGAAACGAAATAAAAGACTTGGTATAAAATTGTGAAAAGGGTACCCGAAAGGTGCCCTTTTTCTATTGGTTTCATTTATCAGTTATCTTTATCGCCAATGAAGAAGTTTATATTTATTACTGCGTTTTGTTTTTTATCGCTCTCACTATTTGCCCAAAAAGTTTATGATTTTAATGCTGACTGCAAAGCTGCTTATAACGAAATAATAAAGTTAAAGCTGACGTCGGGTCAGCAATTGATTAACCAGGCAAGACAACAAAATCCCGACAATCTGATACCTGATCTGTTAGAAGGCTACATTGATTTTTTTATCCTATTTTTTAATGAAGACCCGGCAGAGTATGCAGCACGGAAAGACAACTTTGAAAAACGCATTAATGAGTTTGATTCCGGCCCAAAGAATACTCCTTTTTACAGGTATTGCAAAAGCTTGACTTATATGCAAAGAGCGGCTGTGAAAATAAAATTCGGAGAAAGATACAGTGCAGGATGGGACTTTAAAAGGGCTAACTCTTTAATGAAAGACAATGCCGCCAAGTATCCTTCTTTGATTCTCGGGCCGGTAAAAGTTGTCATCGGAACCGTGCCGCAAGGCTATAAATGGATAACCAGTTTGTTTGGACTAAAGGGTTCTATAAGCGAAGGCATGCAGGTGATGCGCAACTTTATAAACAGCAACGACGGATATGCAAAGCTGTTTAGCAACGAAGCAACTTTTTACTATTGCTATCTCATGTTTTATATAGAAAACAAACCTGATGAGGTTTTCAAGCTGATACAGTCGAAGAAGCTTGATCTCGTTAACAATCATCTTTTTGCCTACCTCGCTGCCAACCTTGCCATTAACAGCAAGCAAACAGATTATGCCTGGCGGATTTTACAGGCGAGAAATGTATCGGCTGATTATATGCCAACCGAGGCGTGGGATTTTGAGATGGGTTATGTAAAGCTGCATAAGCTGGAATTGGACGAAGCGATTAAATACTTCAGCAATTTTATCAGCAAATTCAAAGGCAAATTTTATGTGAAGGATGTATTGCAAAAACTAAGCTGGTGCTGGTATTTAAAAGGCGATAAAGCTGAAGCAGAAAAATACCGCGTACTTACTGTTAAAAACGGCAATACAGAAAGTGATGCTGATAAAAAAGCTTACCGCGATGCAAAGAAAAGTTTGTGGCCAAATGAACTGTTGCTAAAGGCAAGGATACTAAACGATGGCGGTTATGAAAAAGAAGCCCTGGCATTGCTGCAGGGAAAAACGAGCGCTGATTTTCCAAAACCTGAAGATGCGCTTGACTTTACCTACCGGCTTGCCCGCATATATGATGACATGGGAAGAGATGATGAGGCGATAAAGTATTACGAGGAAGCTATCAAACTTGGAAAAAACAGAACAGAATATTATGCTGCCCGTGCAGCAGTGCAAATGGGAAATATTTATGAAAACAGAAACCAGAAACAATTGGCCATCGCTGCATACCAGGAATGTCTCGACATGGGCGACCACGAATACAAAGACTCATTAGACCAAAGGGCGAAGGCAGGCATAGCAAGGTGCAAAGGAGAGTAAGGAACCCCAGCCCTAAAGGGAGTATAAGAAAGTGTCTCTAAATTATTATCACGTTAGATTCTTCCACTCACCGAAAAATAAGCGGGTTAAATTTTGTTTGGTTTTAAAGCCCCTTTAGGGTGGGGGTTTTTAAAAGCGAATAGTAAATCCAAAATATTTTGAGCGCAATATGCCGGGTTTTGATTCTAAAAGAACAAATTCACCATTTATCAAGGCATAACCTGTCACAGCTTTTTCATAAGGTTCAATAATCCAATATTCTCTCACTCGGGATTCTTCGTATAAATTCTTTTTTTCCTTTTTATCATAACCCGCATTAGAAACAGAAAGCACTTCTATAACTAAATCAGGCGCGCCAAAAAAGCCACGTTCTTCTATTTTGTGGGTATTTTCATTTGAAATGAAAACAATATCGGGTTGAAAAATATTTTCTTTATCAAAATAAACATCATAAGGAGCCATTCTTACTTCTCCCAAGTTATTATCTTCTACATAAGCCAACAGTTTTGAAAAAATTTTACCTAAAACTTTTTGATGTGTATCAGATGGCGCAGGAGACATGATCAAAGTATTATTTAGCACTTCACATCGTGTGCCTTCCGGAAGATTTTCAAATACTTCGAGAATAGTTCGGGGAGGTGTATGAAGCAAAGTTGTTTGCATGACAATAAAGTTACCGTTTTATATTTCAAATGATACACCTGCGCTTTGGGTGCATTTCAAATTGTCGCTTATTTCTTAGTAAAGTAAACGTAGTTTCAGGCATCTCGTCATTAAGTAACACCTTTTGCAACAAAAAGAAGAAATGGGTAGAGACGTTTTTAAAAAGCAGAAAATCAAATCAATGAGTTACAAGAACAATGCACGAAACAATATGCTTTTTGCTCATTAACAGTTGAATAAATATTCTGGATTTTCTTCTTTCTTCATCTTTTTGTCACTTTTTGCTTGCCCAAAAAGTAACC
>CAXUMK010000235.1:0-6393 GCA_964251885.1 uncultured Segetibacter sp.
AAAAAACAAAGATCAATGCCGAAGACGGCAAACAGGAGTTATGGATAACAAGAGAATTTGATCTGCCCGTTGAATTACTTTTTAAAGCGTATGCAGAGCCCGAAATTGTTGAGCAATGGATGGGAACGAAAGTGCTGAAACTTGAAAGTAAAAAGCACGGCAGTTACCAATTTGAAACGAAAGATGCTAAAGGCAAAGTTGTATTTCAGGCTAATGGAGTAATCCATGAGTTTAGCCCGAACCGGAAAATTACACGCACATTCGAGATGGCGAATACGCCTTATGGCGTTCAGCTTGAATTGTATGAATTTGAAAAACTTACTGACGAAACCAGCAAACTTAATATGCATGTAATATATGAGTCGGCTGCACTTAGAGACCAGGTGCTGCAGTTACCTTTTGCGCAGGGCATTAACTGGGCACATAACCGGCTGCAAGACGTCGTGAGTAAATTAATTATTTGGAACAGTAGGTAAAGTTTTTAAAGCAAATGAAGGTTTGAAACAAAATGTGGAGAAATTAGCTGTCTATTTAGAAAGACAATTAAAATAACATAGATGACAAAGAATGATATGAATCCTAAGGTTGATTTCTTTTTTACTAAAGCTAAAAAATGGCAGAAAGAGTTTGAGAAATTAAGAACGATCGTTCTTGACTGTAGGCTGACCGAAGAATTGAAGTGGGGTTGTCCTTGTTACCTTTTTGAGAACAGCAACATCGTTTTAATACATGGATTTAAAGAATACTGTGCGCTTCTGTTTTTTAAAGGCGCTTTGTTAAAGGATGTCAACGGTATTCTCATTCAGCAAACCGAAAATGTGCAGTCGGCACGCCAGATTCGGTTCACCAACGTTAGTGAAATAGTTGAGATGGAACCGATGTTGAAAGCCTATATTCATGAAGCCATTGAAGTGGAAAAAGCCGGCTTGAAAGTGGATTTTAAAAAGAGTACGGAGCTCATATTACCTGAAGAATTTCAAAAGAAATTAGATGAAAACCCTGCCTTAAAAGCTGCTTTTGATTCATTGACACCAGGAAGGCGAAGAGCATACAATCTTTATTTTTCTGCACCCAAACAAACCAAAACGCGGGAGGCGAGGGTTGAAAAATGCACGCAGCAAATTCTGAATGGAAAGGGATTGGATGATTAGTACATTCGATTGGCGCTACTGTTTATGCATTAAATAGCCAAAGACGTTACCAGCAAAGTATAGACTTTTATTTTTTCACTTGGCCCAATGAAGGTACACTTTGAATGAGTAATGAGAGCCTGAATAAGCTGACTAAAGAAATGCAATATAAACATCAATCATTACAGTATTTATCTTGAAGAAAACCAACTGTGCTCTCTGCGGCAGTAGTAAAATGACAGGTCTGTGCTAGTGTTGCAGTAACGCAAATAGGTGCAGGGATACCACAACAAGTAAAATTTTCTGTTTATTTGTACTTTTTATATTTATTTTATAAAATCAATATTAAAATTTTTTTATTCCTTAGATTTTAAATTATCTTAGTTTTTAAATTAAAAATACCAAAACAACAAACGGACACTATGAAAAGAAAGCTATACTCTTTATTTATACTTGTTGCCTTATTATTATTATTTATCACTGGCCTTAAAGCACAAACTACAGTTACAGATTATTTCCGGTCAGCAGGCAGTGGAAACTGGAATAGTCCTTCTACGTGGGTATCTTCCCCAACCATAAATGGAACATATACACCGGCAACTATTGCTCCTGATTATATTTCAACCGGAATAACAATCAGTGCAGGGGACAATGTTACTTTAAGCGATACCAGGATAATTGATCAGGTTACTGTAAATGGGACCCTTACCGTAAAGCCTAATATATATGTTGGGCTTAATGATGGCCCTGGAGATGATTTAACAATTACCTCAATAGGTAAAATGATTTTACTGTCTGATTCTACAGGAAGTGCCGGGATTGATAATCTATATAACAGCAACACATCTGCAAATGCAACTATTGTTTCAGCTAGTAATGTAACGCAGCAAAGGTATTTCAATGCTTTAAGGTCATGGAGATTGATTACAGCTCCTCTTAAAAGCTCAACAAGCAATGTTAGTATTTATCAGTCCTGGGAAAATAGCGGTCAGTATGTACCGGGTGTAGGTACTTTTGTTACCGCTCCCGTTGGAACAGCTACAGAAGGTATTGATGCTAACCACGCTTATAGCATACAAAGTTTTAATCCTTCAAATCAGAGATCGTTGACTGGCGTTAGCAATACAATGACAACGCCTTTATTTACGACTGATGCAACGGCTGCAAACAAAAGTTATTTTGTTTTTGTGCGTGGCGATAGAAATCCTTCTAACCTTATTGTACCTAATAAAAATACTACAACGCTTTCTGCAACAGGCAACTTACAAACAGGGGAGCAAGCATTTTATACAGGTGGCAATGCCAATGACATTGCTTTGGTTGGCAATCCTTATGCAGCACTGGTTGATTTTTCTAAAGTTACTAAAAATAATCTTTACGATAGGTTTTATGCCTTTGATCCGACTTTAGGAGAAACAGGAGCTTATGTTTTAGTGGATAGACCTGCAGGTCAAACCCTTTATAACGTGTCTGTTCCTTCCAGCGTGGTAACATCAGTTCTTCAAATAAATCAGGCAGTATTTGTGCAAATGATATCTGAAGGGCAAGCCTCTCTAACTTTTGAAGAAACTGCAAAAACCAGAATTGGAAATTCTAATAGCCTGTTTAGAACAGAACTCAGTAAACAACCTTCTTTTGCAAGTAATCTTTACGGAGTGTATAGTGATAACTCAACAAAGTTATTTGATGGCAACTCAGTTTTTTTTGATAATAGTTATTCTGTAAAAGTTGATCGCAAAGAGGATGCTGATAAACTTAGTAATTTTAGTGAAAATCTGGGCTTGTCGAGAGATGGGACTACTCTCACTGTAGAAAAACGCCCATTGATAAAAACTACTGATACCTTATATCTTAAACTGTGGAATACAAAAGTTAGAAATTACCAGTTTCAGTTCAACGCTACCAATTTTTCGTCTGATGTTACTGCTTCTCTTGAAGATGCCTATCTTAAAACAAGTACTCCTTTAAGTTTAAATGAGCCTGCTCTTGTATCATTTAGCATAACTGCAGATGCAGCTTCTGCTGACGCAAACAGGTTTACAGTAGTATTTAAGAAAGCGCCATCTATAGTTGACATCACTTCAGGTAAAGCAGGTATAAATATTTATCCTAATCCTGTTCAGGGTAAGATGCTTAATCTTCAATTATACAACCTGCCTGAAGGAAAATATAGTGTGCAATTATTTAACAGCTTAGGTCAGCAGGTATTTAGTAAAACTATCCAACACCCTGGAGGGTCATTTACTCAAACTTTGGGATTAAGCCGAAATGTGGCGAAAGGATCGTACCAGGTACAGGTAACAGATGGTCAAAACAAAATTCACAAACAGGTAATATGCAATTAAACCAATCTAAAAACTAAACTATCAACAATGAAAAAGAAAACAATTGTATCAATCATAATTGTAGGTATGTTATTTTGCATGCCTTTGCTATCAAGCGCCCAGCCAGGACCAGGTGGAGACCCCGATGTGCCTATTGATGGCGGGCTAAGCCTGCTGCTTGCTGCTGGTGTTTCTTATGTAGCCAAAAAAGGCTATGATAAGAGAAAGAAAAACACATCTGATGTAGTCGACAAATAATAACTATAATACCAGAAAGAGCTTTTATACTAAAACCTGTAACTTTTTAGTGTAAGAGCTCTTTCTATTTCTAAAAGGGAAACCCTCTTTCTTTATTTTACTAATGATTTACTGCTGCTCCATTTTCAATAGGCCTTAGTCCTGTAACAGGATTTATAAAAATTTAGAAATCCTCAATCAACAAATAAAAATCTTTCTCAGGTTGTCGGCAGATGTATGACGTTTCTCACCCTGCTACAGTGAGTTGATGAAAATGAACTGTATGGAAACAAAAGTTGAAAGAAGTTTTTGCTAAATAGCAACTAATCCTGATTTGATAAATATTTTTTTACCTCAAGCTTATCAGGGCAATGCTCAAATAATTCTTCAATAGTTTTATGCAATAGTGGATGTACAAAATCCGGCGCTATTTCTTTCATCGGCGTCAGTACAAAGCGGCGATTTGCAATTTGCGGATGAGGGATAATTAAGTCTGGTGCAGAGATAATTTGATTGCCGTAAAACAAGATATCAATATCAATCGTTCTGGGTCCCATTTTTTGAAGCCGCTTTCTGCCAAGTTCCAGTTCAATAGTTAATATTGTCTGCAGCAATTCTATTGCGTTCAAATGGGTTGTTATACACAGAACCTGATTTAAAAAAGGATCCTGATTGGTAAAGCCCCACGCTGCTGTCTCATAAACAGAAGACTTTTTTACAACCTCGCCTGCCTTTTCCTCAATCTCTCTACATGCACGTGAAAGATGCTGCAAACGGTCGCCCATGTTGCCACCGGTCAATAAATATATTTCGTTCATAAAATCAGGAAGCTTAAGCCAGCCAAATATCTTTAAATTGTGCCCTTAATCACCATTTTATAATGAGAAGTTTTCTGAAAATATTTTTTGCTTCTTTTCTTGCGCTCGTCTTTTTTGTTTTTTTAGGATTTCTAATTGTTTTTGGTATAGTCGCTTCTGCAACATCCGGTGATAAACCTGATCTTGGAAAGAAAGGTGTTTTGGTGTTAGACCTTACCAAACAATACAAAGAACAGCGTGAAGAAAGCGCTTTAAATTCCATTACCGGCAAAGCAGATGAAAATGTGCCGGGTTTATACGATGTGGTACGAATGATAGAGTATGCAAAAAGTGACAGTGCTGTTAAAGGCATTTATATAAAATGCGATGATAATGCAAACGGTTTTGCAGCAAGCGAAGAATTGCGTGGGGCATTACTCGATTTTAAGCAAAGCCACAAATTCATCATTGCTTTTGGTGATGTCATTAGCCAGAAAGCATATTATGTAGCAAGTGCTGCCGACAAATTATACTGTAATCCAAAAGGAAGTTTAGACTGGCAGGGTTTGTCGACCACCTTGTATTTTTTAAAGGGTGCGCTGGAAAAGCTTGGAATTGAACCACAGATCTTTTACGCCGGCAAATTTAAAAGTGCAACAGAACCTTTACGTGCATACCAAATGACCGAGCCTAACAGGTTGCAAACTTCGGTTTACCTCAATGATTTGTACAGCGGGATTTTAATGTCGGCAAAAGATAAAAGCAAATTGGATACAGCCCGATTGCATGAACTTGCAAATACAGGTGCTGTACAAACTGCTTCGGAAGCAGCCAGGTATCACCTGATCGACGGATTGAAATACGATGATGAGGTAAAGGATGAAATTATCGAAAACATTAAAACAGACCCTGCTGATAAAATCAACTTCATCAGCTTAGGCAAATATGCAAAAGCAGTTGATTTCTCTCCTGCTGGCGGAAGCCGGATTGCCATAATATATGCTGAAGGTGATATCGTTGATGGAAAAGGTGCAGATGATGAGATAGGTTCAGATACTTACCGAACTATGCTTAGAAAAGCAAGACTTGATAAAAACATAAAAGCAATTGTTTTTAGGGTCAACTCTCCCGGCGGAAGCGCCCTGGCGAGTGAAGAAATCTGGCGCGAAATTTCTCTTGCCAAAAAAGTGAAGCCCGTTGTTGTAAGCTTTGGAGATGTGGCTGCTTCCGGTGGTTATTATATCTCGTGCAATGCAGACAGCATTTTTGCGCAGCCTAATACCATTACCGGCTCCATTGGCGTTTTCGGGATTATTCCTAATGTGAAAAAGTTTATGAATGATAAGTTGGGCATCACTTTCGACGGTGTAAAGACCGGCCCTTTTGCCGATATGCCTACTGCAACCCGTCCGCTAAATGCCGCCGAAAAGCAGTTTATTCAAAATTCTATCGATACTATTTATTCGACATTTAAAGGGCGTGTTGCACAAGGACGCAGACTGAGGTTAGATGTTGTTGACAGCATAGCACAAGGCAGGGTATGGACAGGTCAGAGAGCTTTACAAATCGGTCTTGTAGATAAACTGGGAAACATTAATGATGCAGTAAAATGTGCTGCACGAATGGCTAAACTAAAAGAATACAACCTGAAAGAATATCCTGAAAAGAAAAACTTTTTCGAGAAGCTTCTGAACAACTATTCAGAAGATGTAAAGGTTAAAACCATCAAAGAAGAGATAGGCGCTGAGCAATATGCTTTGCTGCAGCAGCTAAAAAGTATACGAAATATGGTTTCAGTTCCGCAGGCTCGCTTGCCTTTTGAATTAAGGATAAAGTAGCAATGCCATTAACTTAAGATTTTTGGAGGCAAAGATTTGTTCTTTATTCGGCTTTGGTTGTGTCACT
>CAXUMK010000235.1:6403-9072 GCA_964251885.1 uncultured Segetibacter sp.
TATATCGCATGGAAAGCAAACCTTAAATCAATTATAGTTGTTAAGGAATACAAGTGCCTTTTGGCTTGCCGAATAAAGAATAAAAAGTACAAGAGTGCGACGCAACAATATAGAATAGTAGTAATGCAGCCGGGCTCCAAAAAAAATTCTATTCACTTTTATATCACTTTCGTAGTGTCTATTTCAAAGCAAAATCATGAAAACATTTAATGCACTTCTTCTCTCTTTTTTGCTAACGTCTGCGCTACATGCACAGAACGGAACAGAACCGGTACAATTAACTGATATGCTGAAAATAAAGACAGCAGGAAATATCAGTTTAACAAAAGATGGTTCTAAAGCTGCTTTTACCGTTACGACTATTATTCCCGATGAGCTTAATAAGCTGGACTATAAGTACCAGACATAGATTTTTGTAGTCATTGGAAATGGTTTTTCGGGTATCAAACAACTTACTTACGCAAAAGAAGGAGCTTCACAACCTGTATGGAGTCCTGATGGTACTCAACTGGCATTTGTACGTACTACAAGCGAGAAGCCTCAAATTTTTTTATTATCAATGGATGGGGGAGAACCCCTGCAGCTAACAAAAAATACATTTGGAGCAACAAATTCCAAATGGTCGCCCGATGGAAAGAAAATATTGTTTTCATCATCTGTCCCTTTGCAAAACCTGTTATCAGATTCACTGAACCGAGGTAATGCATTACCGTCCTGGCCTTATGAAAAACCGGGATTTACAAAAAATGAGAATCTTTCTTATGACAGTGCCACACCTAATGCAGATGGCAATCTTGCACAAATAAGAGCTTACCTCGAAAGAGACATAACCGATAAGAAAGCAATTGTTTTAAACAAACTGAATTTTCAAAATGAAATGACTGTTTCTGCTGAAATGAATTTGAATCAGTACTTCATTGTCAATGCCCTTCCCGGATTGAATCCAACACCCGTTTTAAAAGGGTTTTATAAGTATAACAATGTTGATTTTACGCCGGATGGTAAACAATTGATCATTTCAGGCGATGTCGATTCTTTGGAAAATCCGGATCGTTCACTTGAAAGTGAAATTTTTATTGCTGATTCTAATGGAAGCAACTTAAAAATGATAGCAGGTGAAAAAGGGAAGACATTTAATAATGCAACTGTATCCACATCCGGGAAATGGCTTGCTTTCGTTTATGGAGCTACCTCTTTTGTCAGCGTTCCTTCTCTTGCAATTATGCCTCTCAATGGCACAGCAAAAGATATGATCATCATCCCCTTTGACCGTAGTGTAAGTAATATGAAGTGGAGCAGCGATGACAAATACCTTTATTTTATCGCTTCGAGCAATGGGGGTTCTCCGCTGTACCGCTTAAGCATGGCTTCCAAAAAAATAGAACAACTTTCCGATTACAACAGCGGCATTTTAAACTTTGATGTAGCGCATAACACAATTGTTTTTTCAAAGACTGAAGTGGCTAACCCTTGCGAAGTTTATATAGCCGATGCATCTTAAAAAAACAAAAAGCAAATAAGTGATTTAAACGATTGGGTGAAAAATAAAAAGCTTTCGTTTCCTGAAAAGAAAACCTTTACCAATGACAAAGGAATGACAGTAGAATACTGGGTAATGAAACCTTCAAATTATGTAGCTGGAAAAAAGTACCCTTTGCTGTTAGATATTCACGGAGGACCTTCTGCTATGTGGGGACCGGGCGAATTGAGTATGTGGCACGAATTCCAGTATTTTGCAAGTAAGGGATATGGCGTGGTGTATTGTAATCCCAGAGGTTCCGGCGGATATGGTGTAGATTTTTTGAGAGGCAACGTGGCTGATTGGGGAAATGGCCCTACGAGTGATGTGCTTTCTGTGTTAGATAAAACGACGGCAGAAGGATGGGCCGATACAGCTAAACTGGTTGTATCGGGCGGCTCTTATGCAGGTTATCTGGTTGCGTGGATAGTCGGTCACGATAAACGTTTCAAAGCTGCGTGTTCACAGCGCGGCGTGTATGATCTTGCCACTTTTTTTGGCGAAGGCAATGCATGGAAATTAGTCCCCGACTACTTTGGCGGCTATCCGTGGGAACCAAAGGTGCATGCATTGCTTGTGCATGAGTCGCCCATTACTTATGTTCAAAATATTACCACTCCTTATATTATTTTTCACGGAGGAAATGACCGCCGTACAGGTTTTGTGCAGGGAGAAATGATGTACAGAAGCCTGAAAGTTTTGGGAAGACCTGTTGAATATGTTGTTCATCCTGGTGCTACACATGAACTTACCAGAAGCGGAGATAACCGTCAGCGGATGGATCAAATGCTTAGAACTTACGAGTTTTTTCAAAGATGGATAAGCAGTAATTAGAATAATTATTTTGAAGAGTATTTATGTGGTTCAACTGTTCGGTTTCTCCTCGCTACAATACAAAGTCAGGCAATAGTTGCAGTATAAGTTTATGATACTTTCACAATCGTACTTACAAATATTAGGGATAGATTTGTTATTTACATTCAATTTATGAAAGCAGAATATAACCAGCTAACAGCAATGCTGGCAATCACCAAAGCAAGTTTAAAAGCGATATTACGCAGTCCTTCGACTGTCGTTTTCAGCTTCGCTTTCCCGATGATCTTTATTTTGGTCTTTGGTTTTATTGGTGGAAGCGGCAGGGTGTCTTTCA
>CAXUMK010000236.1:0-2153 GCA_964251885.1 uncultured Segetibacter sp.
GCACACTGCGACGCAACGATGAAAAATAGTAGCAATACAGCCTGGCTCATAAAAAATCACTGTACATTTTTATAGGTCGTTGAGTATGAAACGAAGGTTCAGGCAAAATTATAATCTGTAACAAACAGCATTAATATTCATACCTGCACCTACCGATGCAAATACAACTGCATCTCCGGGATGTATTGAGTGACTGTCGTCTTTTCCTTTTAAAATAAGGTCGTACAATGTGGGAACCGTAGCCACAGAGCTATTGCCGAGATAGTGAATAGACATAGGCATAATGTCCTTCGGAGCTTCACTGCGGCCATACAGCTTATACATAGCCTGTATAATTGCCTCATCCATTTTTTCGTTGGCCTGGTGTATAAAAATCTTTTTTATATCATCGATATCTACGCCGCTTTTGTCTATGCAATCCTTTATTGCAGGCGGCACATGCTTCAGGGCATATTCATACACCTTGCGGCCTTTCATTTTTATGAAACGCACAGCAGGGTCACTGCCGGGCAAGTAAGACTTATCCATATTTATATAATACGCCTCCTCTATAGAATGACTTACAGCACAGGCCGAAAGTATGCCGCTTCCACCAGGCTCGACCTCTTTATATTCGAGAACAACCGCACCGGCGCCATCGCTGAAAATCATGCTGTCTCTGTCGTACACATCTATCACACGCGACAATGTTTCTGCACCTATCACCAAAGCTTTTTTTGCTATTCCCGCTTTAAAAAAAGCATCTGCATGTATAATGCCCTGAATCCAACCGGGGCATCCAAACAGAAGATCGTAACCCGTACAGTTTGCATTTTTGATCTGCAGATCGTGTTTAACGCGGCTTGCAACAGCGGGTACCGCATCACTTTGAATGGTCTTATTTACAACGTTTCCAAAGTTTTGGGCCACTATGATTACATCAAGCGTTTCAGCATCGATACCGCTGTGCGCAATTGCTTTGGCTGCCGCAATGCTGGCTATATCAGAAGTATTGAGGTCATCAGAAACATAACGGCGTTCAGCTATGCCTGTTATCTTTTCAAATTTGCTTACAATAATTTCAGGTTCAATTTTAATGGGTTGATTGTCTTCTGTATAAAATGTCTGCGAAACGAATTGAGGGTTGGTTTTTACTTCTGTTGGAATATAACTTCCGGTTCCGGTAATAACTGATCGAAACATCATTCTTACAAATACTTTTTTAGCTTAATTGCGTGAAGTTAGGGAGAATAGATTAATTGCTCAATTGCTTAATGGCTCAATGGCTGAATTGCTCAATGGCTCAATGACTCAATTGCTTGATGACTGATGGCTCAATAGTTCAATGACTTATTGACCCAATGACTTGCTTTCAATAGTTCAATGACTTAATGACTTATTGACCCAATGACTTGTTTTTAATATGATTCGCCAAATCATGGTTAAAAATAAACAGTATATAGTTTCAATTTTCGGTTTTCCTCTTTTTAAGGTAGGTTTGCCAGTCTTTTTTAAAACCAAAACCCTGATGATCTACGGCTGCTTTTTATATAGGCCGTGTTCTTTTCCTTATTTAAAAAAATTAAAAACCAGATGAATTTCAACAGGATCAACAACATTGTTGGATGGATTGTGTGCGTTATAGCCTCTGCCACTTATATACTCACGGCAGAAGCGGGAGGCAGCTTGTGGGATTGCGGTGAATTTGTGAGCAGTTGTTTTAAACTGCAAATTCCTCACCCGCCGGGGGCACCTTTGTTTGTTTTAATAGGTAGATTTTTTATCATTCTTTTTGGCGATAATACCATGACGGCTGCTAAGGCAGTAAACGTTATGAGCGCCCTTGCCAGCGGGTTTACCATTCTTTTCCTTTTCTGGTCGATTACTCACTTTGCCCGTAAAGCCTTGCAGAAGGCAGGCGAAACCTTAAGCGATAACCAGATCTTTGCTATTATGGGAGCTGGTATTGTTGGTGCGCTTGCTTACACATACAGCGATTCATTTTGGTATTCTGCAGTAGAAGGTGAGGTATATGCATTGAGTTCCTTTTTTACAGCGATCGTTTTTTGGGCTATTCTAAAATGGGAAAACGCCGTTGACCATGAAGCGCAAACAGGCATCAACGCTGACAGGTGGATTATTTTCATCTTCTTTATGATGGGGCTTTCAATCGG
>CAXUMK010000236.1:2163-8954 GCA_964251885.1 uncultured Segetibacter sp.
ATTTATTGGGCATTCTAACCCTTCCGGCAATAGTGATGGTGTATTATTATAAGCGTTACAAACCAAGTAAGTGGGGTGTTTTATGGGCTTTTCTGATTGGTTGTGCTATAACGGGTATTGTTCAGAAAGTGGTTATTCAATATACGATTGACGGTGCGGGGTATTTCGACATTTTTACTGTTAATAATCTCGGATTGCCTTTTTTCAGCGGATTCATCCTTTTTTTCTTACTAATAGGAGTGGCTATCTGGTACGGGCTTAAAATAGCCACAAAGAATAACTGGAGTTTTTTAAAGCTGGGTTTGTGGAGTTTCGCTTTTATGTTGATTGGCTACAGCACTTACCTTACTACGATGATACGCAGTAATGCAGACCCCGCTGTCGACATGTATAACGTGGATAATCCCATGAGTTTGGTGGGTTATCTTGGCCGTGAGCAATATGGTGATTTTCCTTTGGTGTACGGTCAGAAATTTACAGCCCAGCCGACCGATTATAAAGAAACGACTACAAAATACATTAAAGCAAACGGTCATTACATTGAAAACGGAAAAGATGGTCATTATGTGTACGAGCCCGATAAAATGATGCTTTTCCCACGTGTGTGGGATGCAAGCAACGACCAGGGGCACGGTGATTATTATGCACAGTTTTTAGGCATTGGCAAACTGCAGGACGGAACGTATGACCGTGATCCTGACTTTGGTGATAACATTAAATTCTTTGTTGCTTACCAAACCTACTGGATGTACTTCCGCTACTTCATGTGGAATTTTGCAGGCAAGCAAAATGATGTGCAGGGAGTTTGGAACGGAAATGTAAGAGACGGTAACTGGATAAGCGGCATTCCTTTTATTGACAACATTTTGTATGGCGACCAGAGCCTGATGCCAGACAGCAGCAAAAATAATAAGGCGCACAATAAGTTATTCCTGCTGCCTTTAATACTTGGGATACTTGGTTTGATCTACCAAAACAAGGCTGATAAGAGAGATACATTTGTCATATTTCTTTTGTTTTTCTTTACCGGGATGGCGATTGTTCTATACCTGAACCAGGCCGGAAACCAGCCGCGTGAACGAGACTACGCTTATGTGGGTTCTTTTTACGCCTTTGCTATCTGGATAGGACTTGGTGTATTGCAGGTACGGGAGTGGCTGTTAAAATCGCTAAGCAAAAGTATTGCTACCAACCTTGCTACTGCTGTTTGCCTGCTCGCAGTCCCCGTGTTGATGGCCGCACAGGAGTGGGACGATCACGACCGCAGCAAGAAAGAACTGGCAAGAGACCTCGCTAAAGACTATCTCGAAAGCTGTGCACCCAACGCGGTTCTTTTTTCCTTTGGCGACAACGATACTTATCCATTGTGGTATGCACAGGAAGTAGAGGGCATTAGACCCGATATAAGAGTAATCAACTATAGCTTGCTGGGAATAGACTGGTACATCAACGAACTGCGGTATAAGGTAAATCAAAGCAGTCCGATAGATGTTATCTGGACCGCAGACCAGATACAGGGACGCAAAAGAGATTACATCCGTTACAACGACAAATCAGGATTGCCTGCCAACCAGTATTTTGATCTGTACGATTTGATGAAGAATTACGTCGGAAGCGATGATCCTGCAAAGATGACTTCTGCCGGTGGAAGTGAGATGATTAATACCTTCCCTGTTAAGAAAGTTTCCGTTCCTGTAGACCGCAACCTGGTAAAGCAAAATGGAACAGTAGGTCTAACAGACAGTGTGGTGAGTGAAGTCAGGTTCGAAATTCCCAAGACTCTTTTAATGAAAAACGACCTGGCTGTTTTAAATATTATTGCAGCAAGTAAATGGAAACGGCCTATTTATTTTACCTCTGCCTTTGATGAATTAGGGTTTGGCCCTTATTTACGCAAAGACGGGTTAAGTTATCGCCTTGTACCCGTTATAAATCAGCAGTTTAATACAGACTGGATGGCCGATAAACTGATGAATAAGTTTGCCTTTGGTAATGCAAATATTTCCGGGGTGTATTTCGATGAGGAAAACCGCCGTCATCTCAATACCATTCGTACCGCCTATGCCGAGCTCGCTTTAGACTTATCGTCGAAAGGCAGAAAAGAAGAAGCACGTAAAGCGTTGGAAAAAGCAGATAAGATGATGCTGCAGGAAAACATGCCTTATGGAATGATCAGCCGCGGCAATATGCACAACCGCAACAGCATGGCTTTTTTGGAAGCCTGCTACCGTTCTGATGATAAAGCCCTCGCCGCTAAAGTGCTTAACTCGGTAAGAACTGACTTGCAGCAGCAGGTGAAGTTTTGTAATTCGCTGAGCGAATCAAAGTCGGAGTGGATGGCGTATGAGAAAAAGAATGCCGAAGACTACCTGCAGGCGCTGAGCAGTCTTGAACAAATGTTTTCAGGCAAAGGAGCCTCATTTGAAAAAGGAGGTAATATGATCAATCCTGTTGTTCCTGCCGATAAGCCTGATGCAACCAGTACAGATACCAATGGAGCAAAGAAGGCTACACAATAGAATGTTGACCCAATTTAATGTTACCCCGCCTTGTGAAAAACATGGCGGGTTTTTTCTTTTTATGATTTTTTGTTGTCAACTGAAGATCATTCTTCAGCATCGTTGTGTCACTCACTTCTGCTGCAACAAAAAAATCGGCAGGTTCATGTTGTTTGGTTTCAAAAGCTCCTTTAGGCCAATGAATATGTTTTATTTTCTTCGGGCTTTAGCCCAAACAATTGTGGAGGCTAAAGCCCGATTGCTATTCCTATCTATTCCCCGACCTAAAGGTCGGGAAATAAAATAATCCTAAAATATACTGCATTGTGCATTGTTGAATAATGAACAAAAGTACAAGTGTGCGACGCAACGATGACTCATAGTAGTAATGCGGCCCGGCTCCAAAAAAATAACTGCAAATTTTTATGCCAAGGGAAGTAGATAATTTTTGTTGTCAACTGCGGAATCATTCTTTGACCTCGTTTTTACTGCAACAAAAAAAAGTGGGGTTTATTGTTGGTTTAAAAGCCCCTTCGGGGGTTTTTGGGTAAAGCCCCTTCAGGGGTTTGGGGTAAAATAAGTTAAAACTTTATGGTGGCGCAAATGTTATTACTGTATATCACACTTTTTCGCGAAATTGTATATTATGTTAGGACACCGTTTTACCAAATTTGACCCGAACACCGACGGGAAGACAAAATTTGAGCAGTTGCTCAACCTGTTTTTGCAATTACTTACCTACACCAACGGCGATGTAAGCGAGGCGCTGCAATGGCTCAACCAACTCGACAACCAGTATGGCCTGACCAATGATGAGTACGGTATGGGAGATTTTTTAGACGAACTGAAAGACAAAGGATATATAGATGAAAATCCGGTTAATGGCACCATATCCATCACTTCAAAAACAGAGCAGGGCATCCGTAAGAGCAGTCTTGAAGAAATTTTTGGTAAGCTAAAAAAATCAAGGCATGGCAACCACGACACATTTAAGCCCGGAGGAGGCGATGAGATTAGTCCCGATATAAGGCAGTTTCAGTTTGGAGATACTATGGAGCAGATTGACTTTACCGAAAGCATCAGAAATGCGCAGATAAACCATGGTATTGAAAGCTTTAATATGCAGGAGGATGATCTTAAGATCAGGGAAACGGATTATAAGACTCAAACTTCTACCGTATTGATGATTGACATCAGCCACAGTATGATCTTGTATGGTGAAGACCGGATAACGCCTGCTAAAAAAGTAGCTATGGCATTAAGTGAGCTGATAACTACAAAGTATCCGAAAGACACTTTAGACATTGTGGTTTTTGGCAATGATGCCTGGCCGATAGAAATTAAAGACCTTCCCTATCTGCAGGTTGGCCCCTATCATACCAACACTGTTGCCGGACTTGAACTTGCCATGGATTTGCTGAGGCGAAGAAAGAACCCCAACAAGCAGATTTTTATGATAACTGATGGAAAGCCTACCTGTCTTAAAATCGGCAAACGGTATTATAAAAACAGCTTCGGACTTGACCGTAAAGTGGTAAACCGTTGTATCAATCTTGCGGCACAGTGTAAAAAGCTTAAAATTCCGATTACCACTTTTATGATTGCCAGCGATCCTTATTTGCAAAAGTTTGTTACCGAATTTACCGAAACAAATAATGGAAAAGCCTTTTTTGCCTCGCTTGACAAGTTAGGTGCATTTATATTCAAGGATTTCGAAAGCGGTAAAAGGAAGACAGTGTATTAGCCTGAACCGGGATTTATGAGATTGCGGGATTATCGGGATAAAGAAGCAATTAAACTTACTATGACAACTACTTATCATATTTCTGCTGATGAATTGAATGACAATTTCCTACAGAAGCTAAAACAGACATTCGGTGAAAAACAACTTCTATAACTGTTGAAGAGGATGATGACGACACTTTTTTTCTGCTTTCAACCAAAGAAAACAGGGATAAGTTTAAACAGTCTCTTAAAGAATTGAATGACGCAGATGTAGTAACTGTTTCAATGGAAGATCTAAGAAAATGAAGACGATTAATTTTACTAAAACTGCTTTTAAAGAGTATAATTCCTGGAGAAGTGAAAATAGAAAATTACAGGACAAAATTGCTGATTTGATTGAAGATATTTTGCGTCATCCTTTTGAAGGGATTGGAAAGCCGGAACCTTTAAGGCATCATTTAAAAGGTTTGTGGAGCAGAAGAATAAATGAGGAACACAGACTGTATATGAAGTAACAGAAAATGCAATTAATATAATTTCTTGCAGGGATCATTATTCGGATATATAACATTTGGCCTGCTTCAGTAAAAAGCATAAGAGAGTAATAAATGATATCGGTTTGAATAAATAACAAGTGTACTAACTTACAGGTTCAATTAAAATCATGAAAGAGATAATTATAAATGTGCCTGACGATGCGGTTGAATTCGTTGAAGAATTTGTTGAAAGAATTGGAGGCAATGTTGAAATTGGTAAAACCAATAAGAAGTCAAACAATAAAAAGTCAAGCAATAAGAAAAAAACTTCTAAACTTAAACCTCTTGATTTTTTTGGAACATGGCCTGATATTCCTCTGGATCCACAAACTTATCGTAAAGATGTATGGCGAAGAATACCCGAATTATAGTTGATACAGACATTATAATTAAAATATTCAGAGGGGATAAGGAGAAAAGAGAAATTTTACAGCCCATTCAAGATCAATTAGGGGTATCTGTAATAACGGCGATGGAACTGATGAATGGAGCCACGAGTAAAAAAAGAGAGTTTGAAATTTTAAAAACCATAAAAGCCTATTTTTTGTACGATTTAAATGCAAAATAAGTAGCAAAGCTTTTTCAATTATAAAAAAATACCATCTTCAGCATACAACATCTGTTGCTGATATTCTAATTGCTGCTACAGCCATTGAAAATAACGTTCCCCTGTACACTGATAATTTAAGTGATTATTCTTTTATTACCGAATTGCAGTTGTTTAAGCCCCTGTAAAAACAAAAGTACAAGTGAGTGACTCAACGATGCTGCTATGAAAAACATTAGTTGACTACCAAAAAAATATAAATGGATATTACAAAAATTAAAACGTTAGGCGATTTAAAAAAGAGCGGGTATAGAAGCAGAACGATTAAAGAAGAGATACGCGAAAACCTGATTGGGAAAATCAAGGCAAAAGAACATACTTTTCCCGGTATTGTCGGTTATGAAGAAACCGTTATTCCTGATACAGAAAGGGCTTTGCTAAGCCGTCATAATATTTTATTTCTCGGTTTGCGTGGTCAGGCCAAAACAAGAATGGCAAGGCAAATGATCGATTTGTTAGATGAATACATTCCGGCGATTGCAGGAAGCGAAATAAATGACGACCCTCTTAAACCCATCAGCAAATTTGGCAAAGACCTGCTGGCGCAGCAAGGCGATAACACACCAATACACTGGATACATAAAAGTGAGCGGTATGGTGAAAAATTAGCTACGCCAGATGTAAGCGTAGCTGACCTGATTGGTGATATCGATCCGATTAAAGCAGCTAATCTAAAGCTAAGTTTTGCAGACGAAATGGTTATACATTACGGCATTATCCCGCGCAGTAACCGCAGCATTTTTGTGATAAATGAATTGCCGGATCTGCAGGCCAGAATACAGGTAGCTCTCTTTAATATTTTGCAGGAAGGCGATATTCAAATCCGGGGTTTTAAGTTAAGAATGCCGCTTGATATCTTGTTTGTATTCACCGCAAATCCTGAGGATTATACCAACCGCGGCAGTATTGTTACTCCGCTGAAAGACCGTATTGAAAGCCAGATCTTGACCCATTATCCTAAAACGCTTGAAACATCTTTGGAGATTACCGCACAGGAAGCGGATATATTGGAAGAGCAGTTGAAAAAGATAAATGTAAGCGACCTGGTAAAACGTTTGATAGAGCAGGTAGCATTTGAAGCACGCAGCAACGAATATGTTGACAAGAAAAGCGGGGTAAGTGCAAGGCTTACGATAGCAGCCTATGAGAATGCGGTAAGCAGCGCCGAGCGTCGGGCCATTATTCACAACGAAAAACAAACCCAGGTCTGGATAAGCGACCTTGTTGGCATTATACCGGCTATTACGGGTAAGATAGAACTGGTTTACGAAGGTGAGCAGGAAGGGCCTTACCAGGTTGCAGTCAACCTTTTGGAAAAATCTATCCGTACCCAGTTCATCCAGTATTTTCCCAATCCTGAAGCCAATAAAAAGAAAAGAACTACCGGCACCAAGCAGACGCCGCAAAGCAGAACCGAAGATGACT
>CAXUMK010000237.1:0-8895 GCA_964251885.1 uncultured Segetibacter sp.
TGGTAAAAGTTCCGCCGGTTGTATCATCTGGTTTCAGACGGTTGTTTCTTGCACTGTCGGCAAGGCTGTTTACAGCTCTGGTTAGTCCCACAAGGTTTAGGTAATCTGCATTTTTAATAACAGGAACGATCAGGTTACCCGATGCAAGAGCTGTTGCCATTCCTATATTGATGTCTTTTTTCAGAATAATTTTATCACCCTCAACAGAGCAGTTTATGAATGGATAGCGTTTTATGACCTTCGTTACGCAGGCAATAAACATCGGGGTAAAAGTGATTTTTACTCCTTCCTGCTTTTCAAATTGTTTTTTTACCCGCTCTCTCCACATCACCATATTGGTAACATCGGCCTCAGAAAAACTGGTAACATGCGCACTTGTTTGCTTGCTGTTTACCATGTGTTTGGCAATCATCTTCCGCATCCTGTCCATTTCTATTATCTCAACATTGCCCGATGGAACAGAAAAAGATTGTGGGAGTTGTTCATTTATTTGGGTAGCGGCAGCCTGAGGTTCAGGAGTTGCATTTGGTATTTCGGCAGCTTGTTTTGCAGGCTGAGGCGGAGAAAGTTTACCTGACTTTTTATCAGCTACATGTTGTAAAATATCTTTTTTGGTAACTCTACCTTCATTGCCGGTACCAGGAATATTTTCGAGTTCACTCATTGCAATGCCTTCGCTGTTTGCAATGTTTAAAACAAGTGGCGAATAAAATTTATTGTTACTGCCACCGTTTGCCGCACTCGTATTATAAGTTTGTTTTGGAATAAAAGGAACATTTTCTTCTTCCTCCTGTTCTTCGTGTAAAAACGGTTCTACCGGTTCATTTCTGTCGGCAATGACTTCAATAAAAGCATCGTCAGATTCAGTAGCTTCTATTGCAGCGGAGTTTGTTTCAATGCGTGCTATTACAGCGCCAACGGGCACTATATCATTTTCATTAAACAATATTTCTGACAGTATGCCTTCAGTAGTAGACGGCACTTCGCTGTCTACTTTATCGGTCGCAATTTCAAGCACTGTTTCATCCTGTTTCACCATTTCTCCAGCCTTCTTGGTCCATTTTAAAACAGTGGCTTCCATTATACTTTCGCCCAACTTTGGCATTACCAGGTCAACTATAGCCATATACATTTTTTTTGAGAAAGAATTTTTTGAGCCCAACTGTATTCGTTCAATTAAACATCGTTGCGTCGCACTCTTGTACAGTATTTTATGTTGCATCTGAAAAGAGTTTATACCATACGCACCAACACTGCAAAGATGTTTGATTTGAAGCACATAACAAAAGAAGGGGGGTGCATTCCAAATTCCCCCTGCTTCTACGGCGCAACAAAAGCAGTATACACTAAATGGTTGATTTTAATGCTTTTAGAAGTGGTGTATATATAATTGTCAAATTAATTTTGCCATTGGTGAGGTTTTCGCAGCCTGGTCAAACGGCAACGTGTACTCGCCTTATAGCTTCAGTTGTTCTGGCCATCTATTTTTCAACCGAGGTAAGTTCTTCAGCATTTGTTACTTTCTTTGTCTTGAAAGGTAACTATTTGTCTGTTAGACCACGGGGATAATCTTCCTGTTCGTTTAGAAGTGTGTTAAGTAGTAGTTACCGCTATCTTCTTTTTGAAAACACTGGTTCAGAATCTATTGACCTGGTAAAGTAAAAGTTGTACTGCAGGTTATACCTCAAACTAACATTTAAAAGCCTAAAGACATAATTAATAAATTTGTTGCTCCTGATACTACTATGGTAACTGATGAAAGTAATGCTTATAACAGAGTTCATTTAACTCATACCCACAAAAAAGTTGATCACAGAGAAAAAGAGGATATACGCAAAGAAAATATTTTAATTCACAGAAATAGTATAGAAGGGTTTTGGTGTCTTCTAAAAATACAAATTTATAGAATACATCATTTTGTTAACCCTAAGCACTACAACGCTATTGCAACGAATCTTCATTTAAGTACAATCGCAGGAAAACATTTCAGGATGACCGCTTTTCTAATGCTGTAGCTGACTGTAGCGGTTCATTAAAATACAAAGCATTAAATAGTAAAATATGAGAAGTAATACATACTTAATAGAAATGGGAAAGAAAATTAAAGTAATCCGTAAATCTAAAAGCATTACGTTAGAAGCATTAAGCAAATTAAGCAGCATTGATGTTTCTATTTATGCTTCGTAGAGAGCGGGAGAAGAAATGCACACATTCTAACTTTAAAAAGTATTGCTGATGTACTTGAAGTTGACGTTAAAGTTTTTATTTAAAATTATTTATGCTTTTTTTGTCAACAGTTTTATTGGGCTTATATAATTTCTTGGAAGATTTAAACTTGTATGAAAGCCAGCAGAAAAAGGTATAGTTATTTCAGCAAATGTATAATCCTTTGTTGACATTTCATTGGCGTTATGAGCTCCGGACCAATGAACTTTTTTAGTCTTAATAGCTTTAAATCCTTTTACTAAAACGTCAAATGAATTAGCTTTCAGAGTATCTCCTAAATTTTTTTTAGATAGCGGATTATTGCACAAGCTTTCTTTTGGATTTAATTCTTTAGTAATTCTGGCTAACCCATCTCTTGTACAAGAATACCTTACGCATTTACCAAAAAGTTGATGATGTAAAGGTATACTTGCTTCTATCTTTTTTGCTACAACATCAGCAGCAGCGCATTCTAAAGACTCTTCCGCTCCATATATTTCCATTCTAATTTAATTTTCTAAATAAATTATTAGCCTTAGAAATGTCTACTGAAAACATTTCCTGAATATCAGACAAAGTAAGGTCTCCCCCTATTTTATCAATAATCTCATTTAAAATCTGCAAGTAATACGCGTTATTTAAGAAACTAACATTTACTACATATTTATCTTCATTTTCCTCCAACTCCTTTTCATATTCCTCCTCGGTTATATCCCCATTTTGAAAGTCGTTGTTTAACCGAATAAAATTTATTTTTCTCCTTAAGTTTTGTATACCAGTTATATAAAACCCTTCCTTTACGTTCTCTATTTTCGTAAGCATAGAACTAATAGTTTGAAATATTAACGAAGGATTACTGTTATTTGTATTTGGTATTGAGAAAAAAGTTTCGTTAACAGTGCCCTGAATAGTTACCAATTCACTATATGTCGCTTCCATAAAATTAATTTTATTGTCTTAACAACAACCTCTATTGCAAATTTTTCTTAATGTCTTGTATTCCTTTAAGGGGTTCGCCTGTGGTTTGTTCTACTTGCTCAATGAGGTCATTTATAGTAATAGAAAGTGTCTTTAAAGTCGTAAAGGACATATTTAAAAGCGCAACTGGCACGGGACCCATTTGAATTATTAATGTAGCATCTGAAAGAGATAATCCTGCGGAAAACCCATTTCCGTAAATTTTAGGAATATTTTTATCACTAATTAATGCCACTAAGTCCGGTACTGGCGTTGGAGAAGTAAGTTGCTTTTTTATTTCAGAATCCATTTAGTGTTTTTTAATGGTAAAAATATAAAAAGATATATTTAAACCAACTTTATTTTAAATCCTAAAATTAAATTTTATTCAAGGTGGCTACATCTCTCATGGTCTAACACGTATAAAGTTACCTCTTGAAACAAAGAAAGTAACCAAAGAAAATTCAAGAAAGGAATGATAACAGCCCATTCCTTTCATCGTTCCCTGATTAAGCTTTGGTACTGCCGTGGCTTCGGCATTTTGGTTTCATGCATATTTTTCAAGTCCCTTTGAGTGATTTAGAGAACATCAACTTTTCCGGGCTTCCTTACTTTACTCATTTTTTCTTTTTCAAAAAGTGATCATAATAAAGAGATGCCTAAAACTACTTTTTGATGCAAAGGAATAAGCATCAATTATATATACACCACTTCTAAAAGCATTAAAATCAACCATTTAGTGTATACTGCTTTTGTTGCGCCGTAGAAGCAGGGGGAATTTGGAATGCACCCAGCAAGGAGCTAAACGAAGAATAATGTGATGCAGTACAAGCGAGCGTGGCAACGATGATGCTATAAAAAGAACTGCCGGTCCCAAAAAATAAAATTTAAGTGGGGACAACTGACGACTGACGACTGACGACTGACAACTTACGACTTGCTAAATCGTGTCCTAGTTTCCTGCATCTTTTTTCTCAAAAACCATTGCGCCGTTTTTGCCAAATAAACGCAGCGCCAGTTCTTTTCCGGCGCCTTCGGTGTCTTTAAATACCATCTTTTCATTGGCTACCATCGGCAGGTTTGAACCGCTTTTTACATTTACAGTTGCTTCGTACCTGTCTCCTCTTTTTACAAAAGAAATGTTGGCAATGGGCGTATTTCCATCGGCATCATCGACCCAGTTTATTTGACAATGCTTTAATTCTTTCAATACTTTTTCTGTATTATCATCGCTTGCTCCGCTTGTATTCAACTTCATTTTTACAGGCACACCCGAAAATGGAAGAAGCTGCGGATACTCTTCGTACAGCGCATTTGCATAAAAGCTTTCGTCGTGTTCATTTCCATCATCGTCATTGCCTTTTGCAAGGCCTTCGTACAGCCTGCCTAAAAAAAGCCGTTCATGCGCCGTATCGAGCAATACCTCTTTAACCATTTGCCGGTAACCGTCAAAAGCTTTGTCTTCGTCGCCATTCATCGCCTGCATTTGGTAGGTGAATAATTTAAAATACCGCTGCACATTTTTACGGGTATCTGTCTTTTGGTAGTTCTCGTATTTCTTTATAAAATATGACGGACTAAAGTCTTTTATCAGGTAAAAAGCTTCATCAAAGGTCGTTGTGCTTTCGCCGCAAAAGAGGTCATACACAGTACGGTTTCGCTCGGGATTTGCTGCCATCTGGTTGATAACCACATATTGCAAAAGCATCTTTTCAATCTTCAACGATGCGATGTCATACAAAGCAGTGGGAGAGTACCACCAGCCTTTATTCTCAAACTTGACCAGTGCAATTTTTCTTTCAGTCACTTGCAGCTTCAGCAGGTTGATGGTAAACTCGTACTGGCTTTGCGTAAGCGTGGTGCCAATATGGATCTCTTTAAAGTCAGCCGCTTTTTGTAAAGTGTATTCCGCACTGTCAAGCTGTCCATCGTACAGGTAGCTGCGGCTAAGCGCAATATTGTACCAGCCAAATCCCGGTGTTGAGCCCGAGTTTATAATTGCCTCTTTACACATATCCATTGCATCTTTTGTACGCCCTGCATACACATCGAGCATGGGCACAAAGTAAAAAGGCTCTTTCAGCATTTTTTGCTGGTACTTGTATTTGTCGCGGTCAAGGTACTCAAGCGCAGTAGCAAACTCGCCTAACTCATGCTTCTCGTTGCCGTAGTTATTCCACGATACTGCTCCTGATTGTGCAAGCCGCTGATAGTAGTATTCGCTGCTGTCGTAGCTCTTATTGTAGCAATGCAGCAAGGCTAAGTAATGGTACACATTCATCCTGTCCATTTCGGCCTGTGTTGGCCCAAACCATACATCGTTTTTAGCTTTGTTCGCAACAATTTTTGCCAATGCATAATAGCAATAACCAAAAGCTGCCTTTTCATTTTCTTCAACCGAATTTTTCAGGAATGCAAATTTGTCTGACGTAAAAAAGCGGTTCCGGTGATAAGTCCAAGCCCTGGTTGTATTAACGCCGAGATGGTCTTTTGGAAAGTTATAGCTTGAAACCGCATTCATTACCCACATTAGGCTGTCGGCCATTTCTATATTATCGTAGCATTCTTTAAGCGTGTTGGTAATCTGTAAAAAGTCAATGTATTTGTTCATTGACTGCATATAATTTTGCGGCGAGTCAAAAATGCCCTTCAGGTTTTTGCCGTAATCTTTCTGCAGCAGCAGAAACGCTTTTCTAAGAGGAGTAATGGAATTTTTGAACCCCAGGTAGTCGGCGCTTTTATCAGATTTATACATGCCTTCAAACATGTAACCCACATAGTAAGTACTGTCTAACCGTATAAATTCACGGCTTCGTGGCAGCGCATCTTTGTCTAGTGGATTTACCCCGATACGCTTTGCATCAATTTCATAACGTGCGGTTTGATTGCCTTGTGAAAAGGAAAATTTGCCGCATAACAGCAACAATAAAATCAGCACAAGCGATCTGTTCATTTTCATTTTTTTAACCTTCCGGGTTTCTTTTTGTGGGGCCGACTTTTGTACTACTATTACACTTTTCTTGCGTCGCACTCTTGTACTTAAAGTAATTCTATTGTACAAATAACGATGTTTGAAACTATAAGTTTACTTAATATTCACGTGGCAAGATAGAGTATAATGTTAATTAAAACGGGCAAAGGCCAACGGGTTAAATGCTAAAGGCATTGTAGGCAATGTTTCGATGGGGAAAGGTGAGGAAGCAGGTTATGTCCTAATCAAACAACCGGCTTTTATAACCTTTGCATGGGTATTTATAATTTGCAGATTGCTTCTCGGAGTGAAGTCAAATTAGAAATTGTAGTGACTACGTCACGAAATTACAATTATGGCATCTTTGATAAAAGAATAGACAACTCTATGTTCATCATTTATTCTTCTGCTCCAATAACCTTTTAAAATAACCTTTTAATGCTTCCGGCTTTCCAATGCCTTCAATGGGATTCCGTTTTATGGATTCAAGCAGATCAAATATTTTTCTTAAAAGCTTATGTCATTTAACGCCAAGTGTTTCAAATCTTCTAAAGCACGATCCTGTAGAGATAAATCTCTCATAGTTCAGGTTCGTTTAAAAGCATTGTTTTTAATTCCTCTAAGCTATATTTCTGTAATCCTTTTCCCTGTTTAACTTCTTCTACACTTTGCAAAAGTCTTTCCCTGCCCACTGGATCGCTCAAAAGATATTCAGTTTCATCCATTTCATTGTCTTCATAAATGTGCACTGCTACTTTTTTACCCTTAAAGGTTGATTTTATAAAATCAATAAGGCTTGTATTTATTTCATCGGCATTACCTCTTAACAACGTATCCATAAAGATTTCTTTAGTTCAAAGTTACAGAAATAGAAAGAAGGATATTGAAGGAGAAGAATGTGTTTTAGTATACCTGTTTATTGTTAGGAAAATAAAATAATATGGAATGTGTAATTTGTAAAATGGGAAACACCTATAAAGGCAAAACAACTTATACGGTTGATAAACAGAAAAGTCTTTTAGTATTTAGAGATGTAGAAGCTGATGTGTGCGACAATTGCGGCGAAGCATACTTTTCATTGGAAACAACAAAAAAGCTTCAGCAGCTTGCAGCAGAGGCATTAAAAAAAGGGGCGGAGTTTGAAGTTTTAAAGATGTAGATGTAACATAGTGACGTAGATTTGAATAAATGATTTTTATGAAACTTACTTTGATTGTAATGAAAGGGGAAGAATTTTTCGTTGGTACAGTAAGAGAATTACCTGGAGTTGTTTCTCAGGGTAATACTGCACAGGAAGCTAAAGAAAATACATTAGATGCGCTTAATGATTATTTAGAAGATATGCGCCAGGATAATGAGGAAGAAAATACCGTTTTAGAGGAAGAATTAATATTCCACTAATGTCTGTTAAACTAAATCAGTTTATTAAGCATAATAACGTCTTTTATAGCCTTTAACAGGAATATCTGCACGATTAGAGAAAATTCATCACTAAGAGTTTCACTATTGACTATAATGTCCGTGAACACTTATAACTTTAATGTCACCGTTCGCAGATACTTCATAAACCATTCTATGTTCATCACTTATTCTGCGGCTCCAGCAACCCTTTAAATCATACTTTAGTGCTTCAGGTTTTCCTATTCCATGAAAAGGGTTGTTATCAATATCACTTAATAATTCAAAAACTTTTTTTACTAGTTGAGGGCTGTTTTTCACCCACTTTTTTAAATCAGCGACGACGGTTGAGTCAAAACTGAAAGTTCTCACGGTTCGTTCATTAAGAATTTTTCAAATTCTTTAAACTGATTGGATGGATATGAAACAACCTGGCTATTGTTATTTAAATTTTCTTTTGCTTTTAGTAAACGCTCAAAATATTCTTGTTTTGTCTCCAGCCGAAGTACACCGTTGAACGGTTCGCTTATAGAAATAGTT
This sequence comes from uncultured Segetibacter sp., assembly GCA_964251885.1. GTDB lineage: Bacteria > Bacteroidota > Bacteroidia > Chitinophagales > Chitinophagaceae > Segetibacter. The sequence continues at coordinate 8,072 of CAXUMK010000237.1, forward strand.
ACTTCCAGGTTATTCTTTAAACTTAACAGGTTTTTAATTTGATAGAAAAAATTTTCATCGAACTCATTAGCTTTTACACGAAATACAGCATCCATTAGAAATCTTTTTATAAAGTTAATGATTGTAAAGCATAAACTCTTGTGTATTGTTTTCTGATTGTAGTCATGCAATCAATGCTGCGTTTTAGTAAATTTTATAGTGTTTAGCTCATTAGTACCAAAAGCATGTCACTTCCCCTTCACCGCTTCATTCCTGATAAACAAAACAGACATAAATGCTCCAAGAAATGCTAGTAATGAGCAGATGCGCATGATGTTGGAGTAGGTGGCGATGAAAGCGTTTTTGTAATCTTTTGCTATCAATACTTTGGTGGCGGTGTCAATGGCTGGAGGCACCGAGGCGTTGCCGAGATTTGCGGTTTGTTTTAGTACGGCTTGTTTAGTGTCTGGAGAAAGATGCAAGCCAACAATTTCATTTTGTAAGAACACGGTGAAAAACAGGATCGCGAGTGCACCGAAAATGGCGTTGGCGAACACACTGGCAATACGTGTAATGGCATTATTGACACCTGACGCGGTTCCCGAAAAATGATTGGCTACAGAACCCATCACAGTGGTGGTAAGTGGCGCAACTGTAAAAGACATCCCCAGCCCAAACACCAGGATGCCGGGGAAGAAACTGCTCCAGTAATCGGCTGGTCCGCGGGTTTGCTTTACAAACGATAACAGCAGCAAACCGACACCAGCTACGGCAGGTCCGAAGATGAGCAGTAACCGCGGTCCGTGTTTGTCAGCAAGGCTTCCTGAAAAGCGGGCAACGGTTAT
>CAXUMK010000238.1:0-4073 GCA_964251885.1 uncultured Segetibacter sp.
TTAGTGGGAGCCAAAACGACATTGCTACTATAATGCTTTACTTGCGTGGCACTCTTGTACAATTTTTTCATTATTGAGCAAAGCTTTACATTTCTTCTTTCAGTCAACAATTATAGTTGTAAAGAGATATAAGCGACTCTTTAGCTTGTTGAGCAAAGAGTAAAAAGTACACGAGTGCGACGCAACGGTTGACTCATAGTAGTAATGAGGCTTGGTTCAAAAAACTTCTACTTACCAATTTATACCTTGCAAAGTTTAGTATGCAAAGGTTTATAGCAAAAACGGGAAAAAGATGCACTAAGACTTTCAGGTGAACGAAGTGAAATCCTCAGTTCTAACGGGGGGGCAGTGAAGATGCTTAAAAAAAACAGGTGTTCAAATTAAAAAAATACAATTGAAACTATTTAGATAACGATTATGGAAACTTTAGAAGTCAAAGACATACAGGGCATTATCATACGGGGTTATTCAAACCTGCCTGCCGCAGAGTTTCTGCTGTTAGGAATAAGAAACCCGGCTTTAGCAAAAAAATGGCTTGAGATAATGTCATCACAAGTTACTTCAGGGGTAGAGTCAAAGCCTGCTTATGCAACAAACATTGCTTTGACCTTTGATGCATTGAAAACATTGGGTGTGAGCAACCAAACGCTTGACACGTTTCCTTTGGAGTTGGAAGATGGGATGACTACAGACCACAAACAATTGTTTTTAGGCGATTTTGGTGCAAGCGCTCCTGATACCTGGGAATGGGGCGGCAGAACCAATGATGCTGTTCATATCTTACTAATGTTGTACGCCCCGGATGCGGAAAAATTGAAGAGCCTGCATGATCAGCACGTAGCACAGTTTGAGCAATATGGGCTTGCTGAAATTAAGAAACTTGATACAACCGTTTTATATGAGCGCAAAGAGCACTTTGGTTTCCAGGACGGAATATCGCAACCAACCATTAAGGGGCTGAGCCGACAGGATGAACCTGGAAACATGGTTTCAGCTGGAGAATTTATTCTTGGCTATAAAAATGAATACAACCAATACACTCCAAGTCCTGTGGCTTCTGATAAAAGTGCAGCAGCGATGCTGCCTGCCTCTAAATCAGCAAAAGGATACGACGTAGGTAAGAATGGAAGTTATATGATATTCAGGCAACTGAAACAGGATGTTGAACTGTTTTGGGATTATATGGAAAAAAGCACGGCTAAGGATAATGGTGACTGCGATGAAAAAGAAATGGTGAAGCTTGCTGCGAAGATGCTCGGCAGGTGGCCGGGTGGCGCGCCTGTAATTCTATGTCCTGATGAGGAAATTAAAGACCATAACAACGACAATAAATTTGAATACCGTACAGTAGATGAACTGGGTTTAAGATGCCCGTTTGCATCTCATATCAGACGGTCGCACCCAAGAGACTCGCTTGATATGGACAGGGCGGCATCGATAAAAGTGGCAAATAAACATCGTATCCTTCGCCGCGGCCGGTCTTATGGAAAACCTGTAACTGAAACAATGAATCCGGATGACATATTGAAAGTGAAAAATATTGAAGGAGAACGCGGTCTTCATTTTATATGCTTTAATGGAGACATAGGACGACAGTTTGAATTTATTCAAAATGCTTGGGCAAACAACCCTAAGTTTAACGGCCTGCACGATGAGCGTGACCCTATAACCGGCAATCACCACAATCCTTCTAATACAAAAACCACCGGCACATTTACTATCCCCGATAAAAATCTCAGAAAGAGATTTACCGATGTTCCCGAGTTTGTAACAGTAAAAGGAGGCAGTTATTTTTTTATGCCTGGAATCAAAGCACTTAAATACATAGCATGTCTGTAAAAACAACGCCTGAACTGGGCAAAGAATATATTGAGCCTAACGAAGCAAGAGACATCCAGACAATCATTGATGTAACTATTAAAAGGCTTGCACGCGATTATCAGCCGGGAAAAACATTAAGAGAATTTCATGCAAAAATGCACGGTTGTGTAAAGGCGACTTTTACTGTTTTGCCTGATCTTCCTAGAAATTTTCAGTATGGATTTTTAGTTCCGGGTAAAAGTTATGAGGCCTGGATTCGTTTTTCGAATGGAAGTACTTCAGTTGTTGATGACAGCAAAGCCGATTTACGCGGAATGGCAATAAAGCTGCTGAATGTTGAAGGAGAAATGCTGGTACAGGATCATTGGCATCCTCAATCGCAGGATTTTTTAATGGTAAGCTATCCTACTCTTATGTCGCCTAAAGTGACTGTTATGGTAAGAAATGCACGGGCTGTTTGCGGTGGATTGAAGGGAATGATTTTGTTTGGCCTCAACCCTATCAACTGGATAACACTTTACCGCACTTTAAAAAGTCAGAAAAAAACGGAAAATATGTTTTCGCTGACATATTACAGTGTTAGTCCCTCCAGGTTGGGTAAACCTGACCAGGCAGTAAAATATGCTGCATTTCCTGCTACCGACAATTTACAAACCAGTACAGAAAAAGACCAAAACTTTCTTCGCCACAGAATGCAGGATGATTTATCTGCAAAACCTGTATACTACGATTTTGTGATACAACTGCAGGAGGATGCAGTAAAAATGCCGATAGAAGATGTATGTGTAGAATGGAAGTCTCCCTGGCATAAAGTGGCACGGATAGAAATACCGAAGCAAATATTTGACACCCCTGAAATAAATAATATCGGCAATAATCTTACTTACTCACCCTGGCATTGTCATGTTGAAAACCGGCCTTTAGGTGGCATCAGCAGGGCACGCAAAGACGCTTACGAAGCAATTGGTAAATTCAGGATGGAGAGAAATGGAAATAAACTTCCATAAGATCACGATCATTTAATCCATTTGATTTGCACTTAGTCTGGTTAAAGGCTTCATGTGGATTTTCCAATTCTGACGCTGTTTTAATAAGCAGGTTAGGAAATTCCCGGAATTGTTTTTATAAATGTTTAAACAGTCGGTGTCGGGTCGGGTGTTTGAGGTTTTACTTTTGGAGGAAGTGCAAAAGCTATTGCTTCATGCTCAAAGTGTCCTTTGTGAGCTCCGTCACAAAAAGGTTTATTTTTAGAAAGACCACAACGGCAAATAGACACTACATCTCTTTCATTTAGATCGTATAGATTTCCATTTTTATCAACTATTTCAAAATCACCTTCTACTTTTAAAGAACCGTTATTGTTTACTGTAATTTTTGTACTTGCCATTGTTGTTATTGTTTTATCTCTGTAATCATTCGAATATAAGGAAACCTTAGTTTAAAAGACATCAAATTTTATCGTTCCTGAAGGCTTCATACAGAATTAGTTTCCTGCAAACGGGACAAATAGTGCAAAGCCGAACAGCGAAAATGCCGTACAAGTGAGTGACACAACGATGCTTAATACTTATTCTTCTGCTGGTATCCAAAAAACTATTGCACATTTACCCAGCAAGCAGTATACATACAATTTGATTATTCCCTGAGAAGTTTTAAAATAACCTGTTTGAATTCTTCTACTTCTTTTAATACCGGTAATACATCTGCTTCCACTAAGACTGCAAAATCTCCATAATCTCCTATCTGTCTTTTATCAAAAAGGGTCGCTAATAATTTCCCCCATTTGTTCTCGACTACACCTTCTTTAATAAATTTTAATCCAAAAACTGATTTAACACCTGTATGAGTGTGAGTTGTAATACCATGTTTTGCAAATAAAGCTGTAACCAGGTAAAAGCACGTGTAATACAATCTGTTGACAGCAGAATTCCAATATTTTTTTCCAATTGCTAATTCAGCTAAATCTAAAGCTTCATCTGCTTTTGCTAACCGGTAGGCAATTATTTCATTTACTGTATATTTCATAATAGCTGACCTTCGGCTGCCACGTTTTGGTACAAGGGAGTAATCTCCATTCTTGTCCACTCATCGTTGTCTACAATAAAAGTTGAGACTGCCTGAGTGTATTCTAACTCAACATCATAAATATCATCCCTGATTTTTGTCTTCGACTGAGTTCCTACTTCTTTACTTGTCAAAACCAAAATATCCCAATCGCTGTCTTCTCTAAAATCTCCCCTGGCACGTGAACC
>CAXUMK010000238.1:4083-8864 GCA_964251885.1 uncultured Segetibacter sp.
CAATATTACCGAAGCATTTTCATCCTCCTTTAATACCTGCTGTTTTATTTTGTGCAAAAAAACTTTCTCGTCCATTTCAATTTTTTTTAAATACTAAATGCAGTATCTATTATTTCTTTCTGCTCCTGGGCATGCACTTTTGAATAGCCTGTAGCGGTAGATGCACTTGGCTGACGGCTGATAACGCCATAATTGATGCCTTTCAAAGTCATTTGTAAAAAACCGGCAGCACCCATATTCATTGGCTCTTCCTGTACCCAGAACCAGGTTGCTTTATTGTATTTTTTATACAACTGTTCGAGCTGCTTCATAGGTAAAGGATATATCTGCTCTAATCGTATGATGGCAACATCGCTACGGTTTTCTTTTTGCTGGCGTTCGGCAAGGTCAAAATAAATTTTACCACTACAGAACAATACTTTTCTCACTTCATCAGGGTTTTGAACAAAAGTATCGTCAAGCACTTCTTTAAATCCTCGGTTCAGGAACTCAGACTTTTTGCTGTAGCTGCCGGGATGACGAAGATTTGCTTTTGGTGTAAAAACAATCAAAGGTTTTCGGAAAGGCCAAGCCAATTGCCTGCGTAAGGCATGAAACAAATTTGCAGATGTGGTTATATCAGCTATGATCCAGTTCAGTTCGGCAGACATCTGCAGAAAACGTTCCATCCTTGCACTGCTGTGCTCAGGACCTTGCCCTTCGTAACCATGAGGTAACAACATTATCAGCCCGCTCATTTGTCTCCACTTCGTTTCACCGCTTGAGATAAACTGGTCAACCATTGCCTGTGCGGTGTTGAAGAAATCGCCGAACTGCGCTTCCCACAAAACAAGCGATTTTGGGTTGGCGGTAGAATAACCATATTCAAAACCTAATACACCAAATTCGCTTAAAAAAGAATTATAAATGCGAAACTGCCCTTCAGCATCAGGAATACGGCTGAGACGATTATAGCTTTCATCGGTATTCTCATCTCTTAAGACTGCATGCCGGTGAGAAAAAGTACCTCTTCTCACATCCTGTCCACTCATTCTCACATCTTTTCCATCAAGCAACAGAGTTCCATAAGCCAATAATTCACCTGTAGCCCAATCAACAGCATTTTCAGTTTCAAATAATTTTATCTTATCCTGTAGCAGCTTTTCCACCTTGCGCAATGGCTGAAAGCCTTCAGGCCACTTCATGAGACTGTCGAACACTGTCTTAAATTGTTCTTCTGTAATCGCTGTTACCGGCGATTTTTCAAAGTCTTCTTTCGTTGCTTTACGCAAATTCTGCCACCACAGTTCGGGCTTTTGATATGTATATGGTATCGGATGTTGTTTTATATCATCCAACCTCTCCTGCAGATCGCTCCAGAACTTTTTCTCCATTTCTTTTGCCAGGTCTGCGTCTATTGAACCGTTATCAATCAGCTTCTGGTTATATACTTCACGGGGATTTGAATGCTTTTCGATCAGTGCATACAATTTTGGCTGGGTATATTTAGGATCGTCACCTTCGTTGTGACCATGCCTGCGATAACAAACCATATCTACAAACACATCTACATTAAACTTTTGCCTGAAACGGGTTGCTATGTTCACACACTTCACAACTGCTTCGGGATCATCACCATTTACATGTAAAACCGGAGCCTGTATCATTGCAGCGATAGAAGTGCAATAATCAGCAGTACGTGCATCATCAAAATCTGTTGTAAAACCAATCTGGTTATTAATCACAAAATGAATGGTTCCACCTGTATAATATCCACCTAAGCCACTCATTTGCACTACTTCATACACTATTCCCTGTCCGGCAAGCGAGGCATCGCCATGTATAAGGATCGGTAAAATGCTGTCGTATTCACTGTTGTAAATAACATCAGCCTTGCTGCGTGCAAAACCAATTACCACCGGGTCAACAGCTTCAAGATGCGATGGATTGGGACAAAGCTGAAGGTTCACTTTTTTACCATCTTTAGTGGTATGCTCGCCACGAAAACCCATGTGGTATTTTACATCGCCACTGCCCATCGTGGTATCAGGAATAGAAGAACCTTCAAACTCTGAAAATATCTGTTCATACGTTTTGCCAAGTATGTTTGCCAAAACGTTCAACCGTCCCCTGTGTGCCATTCCCAGCACCACTTCCTGCACGCCAAAATCGGCTGCAGTATTAATGATTGCATCAAGCGCGGCAATGGTGGTTTCGCCACCTTCAAGCGAAAACCTTTTCTGACCTACGTATTTTGTATGAAGAAATTTTTCAAAGATCACTCCCTGGTTCAGCTTTTCGAGAATGTTCTTTTTTTCATCAGAAGTAAATGGTTTATAAAATTCTTTCTCAACCTCATTTGCAAGCCAATCTATTTTCTCCTGGTCATTTATGCCCGAGTACTCCACACCAACTGATTCAGTATAGCACTTTTGTAAATGAGTAACGATATCTTTTAAAGATGCGTTAGGCAGGCCTACAAACTTACCAGCTTCAAAAGTCGTCTTAAGATCGGCTTCGCTTAATCCAAAATTAGAAAGTTGCAGGTTTGCACGTCTGTCCTTCCTTTCGCGAATGGGATTTGTTTTGGCAATAAGGTGCCCTTTTTTACGGTAAGCCCGTATTAACCGGAAAACACTAAACTCTTTCTGCTGGCTTAGTACATCAACCTGTTTACCGTTTACAGCCGCTACATTAGCGGCAGCGGCACCATTTGTGGAAGGAGTGACCTTACTGACAGCAAAGTCAAAGCCTTCAAAAAACTTCCGCATTTCGGGATCTACACTCTCCGGGTTCGTAACAAAATCGTTGTATATGTTCTCTATATATGCAGGATGTGAATTGGTGATATATGAAAAGTCCTTCATTTTATTAATGTTTTATAAGAATGAACAATCGTTTTATCAATTGCACAAATATCGGTCTTTAGAGTAAATGATGGTGATTGTGGTATCAAAATTAAGACGACAATAAGAAGATTCAGACAGCAGCAGGTAACTGTGCCCATGTTATACTTCCCCACCTTATAAAGTTTCCCACAAACGCATAGTCGTCAACTTAAGAGTTTTTGTGGACGAACATTGGTTTTTTGTGGTACAACGACAGACTGTGCAAAAACTTCACGAATTGTTTCGTAAATTTTTTTTCATCTGCATGGGCTTCTGTGGCGCATTACATATCCTTCTTTTTTTATGCTCGTAGAGCAATCTCTGTAGCCTCATAAAAGTAAAATACTTTGAAATGGCTGCTTTTTTTGCTTTTTAAGCTGCTTTTTGTGCTTTTAACCTGCTTATTAACTCTTTTACGCCAAGTATGGACATAGCTCGCCTTATGTTATAGACCGTGAAAATTATTGACATCTCTGTATTAACCTTTTTAATACCTTTTAACAACGTGTAAGTGTACCCCCAGCTTCGTTTGATTGTTCCAAAGAGGTGCTCTGTTATCAGTGGTCTTTGTTTGTACAATAACTGGTTTTCATCTGTTCTTTTGTTATTCTCATCCACTACATCCTGGTACTCGCTTCTTTCTATTACTTTGCTTTTAGCCTTTGTACAAAGATGCCTGGCCACGCAGCTAAGACACATATCGGTAACGTACCTTTCTACTGTATAGCTTGCTCTTCCTTTTTTTGCTTTTTCATACGGTGTTCCATTAGTTGTAAGAACAGCACCCTGCGGGCAGGTATAATTATCCTGTTCTTTATCATAAACAAACTCAGATGTCTGATAAGCAGGATCAGCGTTTTTATTGTTTCTTTCCGGATTAGCAACTATGGTAGTGATATGCGCTTCTTTACAGTTATGCAGGTCTTTTCCGCTATGATATCCTTTGTCAGCAAGTACTGTGATTTCTTCTACCTGCAGTGCTTCCATAGCTTTCATTGACATCGGGCACAACTGCCCCTGGTCGGTTGTATTGATAGTGTCAAAATCAACTACAAGGTTGTGCTTATTGTCAGACACTGCCTGTATATTAAAACATACTGCGGTAACCACATCATTTAAAGGAAGAGAGCGGCTCTCGGGGTCTGACATACTGATTTGCTTTTCACCGCTTTTTATCATTGTGTCCTTTAACTCTTTATAATACTTCTGACGCTCTTCAATCGCTTCAATCTTTTTAGCAACGTCCTTCTTTTTGAGTTCAGATGCCTGCCTGTCTTCCTGCGCATCGCACAAGTCAGGCTCCTGGATATATTCTGTAACCCGGCTTTCTATATATTCGTCGGCCCTGGCAAACTTTGCCTCATTGAAATTATTCTTCTTGCTGTTTTGCGCTCTTGTCTTAGTGCCGTCCACTGCTATCACTTTGCCATCAAACAATTCTTCACCTCTTAAGAAAGCTACAAACATTTTAAATGCTTTTTTAAATGCAGCAGCATTGTCTTTTCTAAAATCTGCGATGGTATGGTAAGCGGGAGCTAAGTGGTATATCAGCCACCATAACTCTATATTACGTACACATTCTGCTTCAAGCTTTCGTGAAGAGCGTATCGTGTTTAAGTATCCATAATAAAAGAGCTTTAAAAGGTGCCTGGCTTCATATATGAAGGGCGGCCTTCATTGTTTAACCTGGTTTTGGTGAAGCTTAAAAGCGCTAAATCCTGCTGTTCTACAAACATATCTATAACCCGGACAGGATTATCATCTGCAATGAGACCATCAGTACAAAGCTCACATATTTGCTCACGGGAAATACCTTGCTTGAAGTTCATTTCCACAAGACAACAATACCGGAATAAACGATTCTTTTGTAAAGAATCTTTATTTTTATAATATATCTTGTATGTTTTCGCACAG
>CAXUMK010000239.1:0-5102 GCA_964251885.1 uncultured Segetibacter sp.
GCATTACTACTATTTTACATCGTTGCAATCATGGATTTGTAGTTTTCTTTTCTTCCAGTGGAAGGAAAGAAAAGGATCACACTTGTACTTTTGTTCATTATTAAGCAATGCACTACTTGTCCCGTTAGCGGGAATCTTATCCCGCGTGCAGTATAAGTCGCTATTAATTTGTTCCTTTTAACTTTAATAACTACTAAAAATAAACGGCGTACACAAACAAAAAAGAAGTAGATATCAACTGGTGATTAAAGGGCTTTTAATAAATAATATCTTTAGCATAACGGCAGACGTAACAATGCCGAATAAAATATAAAGTCGCCTAATAACTGAAAGTGTATGATAAAAACTAAAAATAAAAACCATGTGCTTGCAAACGGCAGACTATACGCTGGAGCAATCTTTTTAATAGTTCTTTTAGCAATGTCCTGTTATGGGATTAATTCTAAAAAAGTTGCCGCTAAGAAAACGAAATTAGCAGTAACTAAAAGATTTGCTGTAATTGAATTATTTACATCTGAGGGTTGCTCCAGTTGCCCTGCCGCTGATAACCTTGTAAGTAAAGTACTGAATGAACATAAGCAGAATGTGTACATTTTAAGTTACCATGTTGATTATTGGGACAGGCTTGGCTGGAAGGATGGATTTAGCAATTCTGCTTTTTCCGTGAGACAAAAACAATATGCCCGCATTCTTAATCTTGAAAGCATTTACACGCCCCAAATAATAGTAAATGGCTCAGATGAATTTGTAGGTTCTGATGAACGAAAGCTTCGGTCTTCAATAAGCAATAACGGAGAACCGGCATCTGATTTCTCGGTAAAATCGGAAGGCATTCATAATTCTGCTGTTAAAATTACCTATAGCCGTACCAACAGCGAACCCGTACTGCTAAATCTGGCTCTTGTACAGCCGGAAGCTTTCACAGAAGTTAAAAGTGGTGAAAACGGAGGAAGAAAATTGCATCACGTAAATATTGTACGCGAACTTAAAACCATTGAAACAAGTACCGATACAGGGAGTGTCGAAATCCCGGTGTTAAAAGAACTTACTAATATTCCTTTGCAATTAATAGCATTTACTCAGCAAAAGGACAATATGATGATTACAAGTGTACGGCAGGTAAGTTTATAAGTACGGATATAATTCGTCTAATCCTTCCAAGCCCTTATGCGTCAGGGTAAGGTACTGCGGCAAGTGTAAAGCGCAGGGTCTCTTGCTACCACACGTTGCTTTGATAGGAAGACCCGCTTCAACATAAGAACTTTCAAGATGTGCCACACCTCAAAGGTGTGGCACATCTGTTTGTGCTCGTCCTCCTCGTCAACATGATAATGCCGAGGTCTCCTGCCACACTATAAGCTGTGAAAGGATACCCGGCATTACAAAAACGTCGATACCAGACTGAAAACATCTTTATTTTACCGCAGCAATGGCGGCCTCATAATTGGGCTCGTGGCCTATCTCAGGTACTTGTTCTTCGTACACAATCTTACCGGCAGGGTCAACCACTATCACTGCGCGGCTCAATAAACCTCTCATTGGTCCGTCGGTAATTTGAACACCATAACTGTTTCCAAAATCAGTCCTGAAATCAGAAAGCATTACAACATGATCAATCCCTTCAGCGCCACAAAATTGTTTCTGTGCAAAGGGCAGGTCTTTCGAAATACAAAGCACTGTCGTATTCTTCAAGCCTGCTGCATCTTCATTAAATTTTCTTACAGATTTAGAGCATACCCCGGTGTTTACGCTGGGAAAAATATTCATGATCACATATTTTCCCTTAAAGTCTGAGAACGTTTTGTCGGCAAGATCCACTCCCGTCAAAGAGAATTCTTTTGCCTGTGTGCCAACAGTGGGTAGCTTTCCCACAGTATGAATGGTTTTGCCTCCCAATGTAATGGTAGAGCCGTTTGTATTTTCCATGTTTGGTTTTTTTGAAGAATGATTAGATGAGTTGGTTTGAGCAAAGCAACCTGCAGCGATTAATAAGGCTGCAAGACCTGTAAAAAGGATTTTGAACGGTGATTGAGATTTAATTTCGTTTGTCATTTGATTAAGTAATTATTAAAGATAAGCCCGAATGTACCAAAAAGATGGTTATCTTTTTTTGGGGTGCATTTCAAGTTGTCGTTTTTCAAAGACGTTGTTAAAACTATTCGCTCCATGAAGCTATACAAGTACAAGTGTGCGACGCAACGAAGAAAAATAGTAGTAACACCGCCCGGCTCAAAATGCATTGCAAATTTTATACGCTTTAAGTATGATAATGACAGGTAAGCATTACCTGAAAAAGAAACGTTTGCTTTTACAATCTTAATTGAGCTATTCCGGCTATTATTTCTAACTTAAAAGAAAGTGTATTCTGCTGAAATAGTAACTTATCGACCTTTGTTTTAAACAATCGTAAGCCTAAATAACGTTTCTGTAACAGCTTTAATGGTTAACATTGATATTTATCGTACACTTCAAACCTTATTGAAAACTGTTGATTAAATGAGCTTTCATTGGTTTTTCAATCAGGTCAAAAAGAACTAACCGCTATGAAATGTATGCAATATCTGATTCTTTTCTTTTTTCCTACCCTGTCATTTGCACAAACAAAACATACAGTAAGCGGAACGGTACGCGATAAAAATACTGGTGAGGTATTAATAGGAGCTAACGTTGCTTTGCTGGCTAAGACAACGATTGGCGTGGTTAGTAATGCTTATGGTTTTTACTCGCTTAGTGCAGCAGCCGGCAATTATGATATGGTTATTAGTTTTTCAGGCTACCGGGCAGATACTATACAAATAGATTTACATAAAAATATTTTGCTGCCGGTTCAACTAAGCTTTTCTTCAGCACAACTGCAGCAGGTAATTGTAAGTACACGCAGAAGGAACGAAAATATTACCCAGCCGATAATGGGCGTTCAAAAATTATCAATGAGCGAGGTGCAGAATGTACCGGTAATATTTGGCGAAAAGGATATTTTAAAAACAATACAATTACTGCCGGGCATAAAACCTGCGGGTGAAGGCAGCAGCGGCTTTTATGTACGTGGCGGTGCATCGGATCAGAACCTGATCTTATTAGATGAAGCTACGGTTTACAACGCCTCTCACCTGCTGGGCTTTTTTTCTACTTTTAATTCTGACGCGATAAAAGATGTAACCATTTATAAAGGCGGAATGCCTGCAGAATACGGTGGCAGATTATCATCAGTCGTTGATATAAAAATGAATGATGGCAATGATAAGAATTTTGCAACCACCGGTGGTATCGGATTGATTTCTTCACGGCTGAATGTAGAAGGGCCAATTGTACAGGACAAAGGTTCATTTTCAATTAGCGGCAGAAGAACGTATGCTGACCTTTTTTTAAAGCTTTCGCACGATACCGCAATAAACCGCAACAGCTTATACTTTTATGACCTTAATCTAAAAGCCAATTATAAGATCAATCAAAAAAATACGGTTTATTTATCGGGTTATTTTGGCAAAGACAACCTGGGCTTAGGTAACACATTTGGCATAAACTGGGGAAATTCAACCGGCACTTTTCGCTGGAACCACTTATTCAACAGCAAGCTGTTTTCAAACACTTCCCTCATTTACAGTAATTATAATTACCAGGTAAAGCTGAATACGGTTGATAATAACATCAATATCAATTCGAAGATCGAAGATGTAAATCTAAAAGAAGACCTGCAGTATTATGTAAACGCCAACAACAAAATTAATTTCGGGCTCAATATCATTCATCATACTATTTTACCGGGCAGCATCACGGCTTCGACAAGTTCATCTTTCAATTCGCTTTACCTGCAAAAAAAGTATTCGTACGAAAGCTCTGCCTACATTTCCAACACATGGTCTCCTGCAGAAAAACTTCAGTTTAATTACGGTCTCCGTTTAACTGATTACAGTATTATAGGTCCCGGCGATTTTTATTCGTATGATAAGGCAGGAAACATTACTTCAACAGCGAATTATGGCAGTGGTAAAATGGTAAAAAACTACTTCAATCCCGAGCCACGCTTTAGCACAAGCTACCAGTTGAATAGCGCTAGTTCTGTGAAGGCTTCTTACACAAGAAATATTCAAAACCTGCATTTGCTTTCCAATTCCACCTCCGCCAATCCGACCGATTTATGGCTTAGCAGCAGCAATAATGTAAAGCCTGAAATTGCAGACCAGGTCGCGTTAGGTTATTACCGCAACTTCAGTGACAACAGGTTTGAATTTTCGTCGGAAATATATTATAAGCTGATGCAGAACCAGATTGATTATAAAAACGGCGCACAGCTAAGAGCGAATGAAAATGTAGAATCGCAACTGCTGTTTGGCAAAGGAAGAGCTTATGGCCTTGAACTGTTTTTGAAGAAGAAATACGGCAAGCTTACAGGCTGGCTAAGTTATACATTGTCAAAAACAGAACGCAAATTCGACGAAATTAATAATGGCAATTATTATCCTGCTACGCAAGACAGAACGCATGATTTTTCGGTAGTGGCTATTTACCAGGCAAGTAAAAAATGGACACTGTCATCTACCTGGGTGTATTATACCGGCAATGCCATTACCTGGCCATCGGGCAAATATGATGTGAACGGACAGATCGTTTTTTTTTATACCGAAAGAAACGGTTACCGGATGCCTGCCTATCATCGTCTTGACCTGAGCGCTACTTTGCAGGGCAGGAAAAAAAAGAAGTATCAGGGTAGCTGGAATTTCTCTGTTTACAATGCTTATGGAAGAGAAAACCCTTATACCATTACGTTTCAGCAAAGTACGACAGACCCGCAAAAAACAGAGGCGGTTCAATTGTCGCTGTTCAGGTTCATTCCTTCTGTCACTTACAATTTTAAATTCTAATCGTATGAAGCTTCCTAAAAAATATATCTGGCTTCTCGTACTAATAGCTGCCTACTCATGTAAAAAGGTTATACAGGTAGATTTAAACAGCGCCGCGCCACAAATAGTAATAGAAGGAGAGGTGTTTGATGCGGCGGGGCCGTACCAGGTAAAGATCACAAAAACGGTAAACTTTTCTTCAAACAATGTTTTTCCTGCGGTTTCAGGTGCAGTTGTAAAAATTACCGATAATACCGGCTT
>CAXUMK010000239.1:5112-8693 GCA_964251885.1 uncultured Segetibacter sp.
CTTCACTGATTCACTAACCGAAACTTCAGCGGGCATGTATACTACGCATACAATCACCGGCAAACCCGGAAACACCTATACTTTACATGTATCTGCAGAAGGCAAACAATACACTGCAGTATCCACCATGCCGCAGCCAGTGAATTTAGACTCGGTAACTATTGAGAAAACAAGGATATTCAACAATACTAATATTTCTGCCGTCGCCAACTTTCAGGATCCTGCCGGTTTAGGCAATTATTACCAGTTTACAGAATATCTGAATGGTGTGCGTTTGCCCGAAACATTTGTTTTGGAAGACCGTTTGTCGGATGGAAAATATATCTCGCGTTCTCTTTACGACAGTACAGATCTAAAAATCGGTGATAATGTATTGGTTAAAATGTATTGCATCGATGCCAACGTGTACAGTTATTTCCTTACTTATACGCAGGTAACCAACAACGACAATCAATCTGCTTCACCTGCAAATCCAAATTCTAATATCAGTAACGGAGCGCTGGGTTATTTTAGTGCACATACTACTCGATCAAAAGAGGTTATCGTTCACTAAACCAATTCTTTGAAAAAGCGAATTAGAAAAAGTGTAATGAATTTTTATGAGCCAGGCTGCATTACTACTATTTTACATTGTTGCGTCGCACACTTGAAACGGTTTGTTCCCTATTCAGCAATTGACAAACTTGTCAGCCGAAAGTATACCATCATATTACTACTGACATTTGTATAATTGGAGGTTATTGTAGTTGTGCGTCACTTTTGTGGAAACGCGGTTGGTTGTGGGGAGGTTTTCAAAGCCCTACCATCACAATGGAGTTACGGTTCATTCCCAACCTTAAGCGTTCACATTTATCTCGCCCTCAAAAACAAACTCAGCGGGTCCGCAAAGCCAGATATTAGCAAACTGATTCTCTTCATCTTTTTTAAATTCAACAGCAAGGTTTCCTCCTAATGTTTCCACTTCTATACGGTTGAAGCCTTGGTTGGTAGCACAAATCAGTGCGCTTGCAGTAACGCCTGTACCACAGCTTAAAGTTTCATTTTCAACACCTCTCTCATAAGTGCGAACCATAATTTTGCTGTCTTCAAGCTCTACAAAATTTACGTTTATTCCATGCTCTTTAAACTCATTGCTGTAGCGTATTTGTTTGCCTTCGGCAAATACATCGAGCAGCCGTACACCGTTCACTATTTTTACATAATGCGGCGAGCCCGTATCTATTATTTTGTCACCGTTCTGATCCTGCACCTCGTTTACATTTTTCATTTTCAACTGCACCCATCCACTGTTATCAAAGAAAGCCTCATGCGGTCCATCAATCGCAAGAAAGTGATAGGAATCTTTGTGAATGCTTATATCGCGTGCAAACTTTACAAGACAGCGGCCGCCATTGCCGCACATGGTACTTTCGCCTCCGTCTGCATTGTAATACTTCATCTCAAAGTCGTAACCTTCCAGCAGATTTAAAAGCATCAGTCCGTCGCCACCAATTCCAAAACGACGGTCACACATATACCTGACTTGCGCTGTTGACAAATCATTGTACCTGGCGCTTCGGTTGTCAAGAATAACGAAGTCATTTCCTGTACCCTGGTATTTATAAAAGTGAATGTTCATTTGTTTTAAAGCTGTTTACATTTTGTATTGCAATTATCAATAAAAACTGCTGCTGAAAAATGGTTTGCCGATGAACGAAATGCGTCGCAACGATGATGCTATGAAATACCGATGCCAGGCGCAAAGAAAATCTACTTATAGCAAACTATATTAAACGCCGTATAAAATGTTCAGTGATTTTTTTATGAGCCAGACTGTACTGCTACTATTTTTCATTGTTGCAATCATGGATTTGTCGTTTTCTTTTCTTCCGGTGGAAGGAAAGAAAAGGATCACATGTGTGCGCTTTGTTCTCTATTCAGCAATGCATAACTTGTCCCAATTCGGGGAAAGTCATAGAGCAGACAGTATAATGGCTAAAACCGTTTATGGAAGTTGCAGGATCAGAAGGATATGAATGCGTTTTGCTACTGCTGAACCCTGTTGTACTTTTTCATTATTTTCTGCAACCTGTCATGGGGAATTGCATAAATAGTATTGCCGTGTAAACCTGTCATCGTTTCAGCCGCGATGAGGGCATTAATGATCGCTTCTTCTGTTGCCTGCACCGTTGCTTCATACAACACGTCCATGTGTTGTTTGGGTACAGATTTCCATGTCTGCAATGTCTCTTTTGCATTATTAACCGGAGGTACGGTACTGAAAGCAAGAAATATATCGCCAGAGCTGTTCCTTCCAATTCCACCCGTTCTCGCTACGCCAAGAGATGCTCTTTTGGCTATTTGTTTTAACTGCGCAGGCAGCAAGGGTGCATCGGTAGCTATAATGATGATGACAGAGCCATCTTTTTCTTTCTTGGTTATCAATGGCTGCAGATCCGGAATTTCTTTTCCTACAGGTACGCCTGCTATGGTCAGGTCTTTTCTGCCGCCAAAATTTCCCTGAATAAAAACACCAACAGTATAATTCGCAGTATCTATTGAAACCATTCTTGACGAAGTGCCATTGCCGCCCTTAAATCTAAAGAGCGACATTCCCGTTCCGCCGCCCACATTTCCTTCGGCTACATATCCACCGTGTGCGCTGTCTAAGGCATCAAATACATCCTGTTTATGCACGTGCAACCCGTTGATGTCGTTCAGTATGCCATCCCATGTTTCGGCAGCTACAGGCAGTCCAAAAGAAAAATCAACTACTTCATCTTTCGAAAAATGTGCAACGTTCCATTCGCCAATGGCATCCCTTACTACGCCCACGCTGTTGGTATTGGTTATTCCGATTAAGCCGTAGTTGAAACCATATTCATCTATTACGGTTGTGCCGGTCATTTCGCCATCGCCATTTAACGTAAACCATCCGGCAGGTACAGGGTCTATTGATTTACCATTGGGTAATATAACCGTCACCCCTGTTCTTACTGCATGCTCACCTGTGTCTTTTATCAATGTTTTATAACCAACCATCACCCCGGCTACATCTGTAATGGCATTGTAACGCCCGGGTTTACCGTCAAAAGGTATATTTAGATCCCGCGCTCGGGGTTTGTTTGCAGGAGGTGTTTGTGCAAAACTGCTACAACAGCCAAAAGCAATAATAGTCAGCAGAAAACATTTTTTCATAACTGCAGTTGTTCATCTAAAATACAATGAAAAAGAATGAGAGCTTCACGATTGTTTTAGATACTGTTGTTGTAATGTTGTCATGAGCATGGGTGTTTTTAGTGTAGTCTTTTCGTTCATTTTACCATCGCTGCGGTTGCAGGTTTTAACATCATGCAACGGCTTTGCTTTGGAGCACTAACAAGGGCAAAACCAATTGACATTCAATAGGAACTTATCTGCACTTTCCATATAGAAACTTTTTGTTTCCCTGACATTCAAAGTATTTCCTTCGCCTCTCAGTTTGTTTATCTCCACAAAACAGAACAAACAATTAACACGTACCAGAAATAACAAAGCATGTAATAATGGCAGGTTTCCGAACATGAGTCGGAGGTGAGTCGGAGATGAGTCGGACAAGAGTC
>CAXUMK010000240.1:0-8672 GCA_964251885.1 uncultured Segetibacter sp.
CTTGTTTGGGAACCAAAAATCAATTACTCGCAATGACGAACGATATACTTTTTTTCTCGCGATGACGCAGACATTATTCTTCATACAACTCAAGCGGTTGTCCATTAGGGTCGTAGAAAAAAGTAAACCTTTTATTGGTTATTTCATCAATCCTTACATCCTGCACTTTTACGTTTTTGCTTCGCAAAAAATCTATCCATTCAGCTACATTATCTACTGCAAAAGCCAGGTGCCGCAAACCTTTTGATTCAGGAAAACTGTTCCTTTCTTTATATTCAGGAAAAGAAAAAAGCTCTATGCAATACACCCCGCCGATCGCAAGGTCGAGTTTGTAACTGTCTCTTTCTTTGCGGTAAGTTTCATTGATAATAGTAAAGCCAAGAACGTCGGTATAAAAGATTTTGCTTTCTTCGTACCGGTCAGTCAGAATAGCGATGTGGTGAATTTTGTTGATTTTCATTTTTGGTTTTATACAGTTTGTCCTTACGCAATTTAAGCCTCACCATTCTCTACTCCTGCGACTCTTACTTCAAATTCTTTCATGTTTCGAAGGTTTCCCTGCATTTCTACCTTGCCACCTTCAATCAATTCTTTCAGGCGCCATAATAAATAAGCGTCGCCGGTTGTGTCTTTCACCTTGCTGAAATATTGCTGAAAAAGTTTAGATGCCTTCTGCCAGTCTTTGCCAATAAACTTCAGTAACTCGTTGTCGTAATAATCATATCCTTTCTGAACAAGCTTTTTGCCGCCTTCCAGTAAACGAACGCCTTTATCTTCTTTGCAAAGTTTTGTCCATTCGTCAGGGTCAGCTTCAAACTCGCTTAGCGTAACTGGTCTTGCCAATTTTTTAGCTTTTACAAATTCCTTTGGCTGAATTTGAAACAAGCTGGTTGGGTAAAAAATGTTTCCTTTCTCGTTTATAAAAGGAAGATTGTTCAGATACAAAATAAAAACTCTTCCCTGGAAATCTTTCAACTGACTCATCAGCCAGTAATAACCCGAAACGTCGTGTTTGTTTTGCGCTGCCCAAATCCAAACAACTTCTTCGATATTTTCTGCAAGCTTCTTTTTAAGTTCTGCTGCTTCTTTGTTATCATCTACATGACCGTCATCTGCAATGCCATCATAATGTCCGCCCCGCAGAATTTCCCTCCACCATTGATGACGGTTTTCAATTCCTTCATCTGCATAAATATTCGTTAGCGGACCAACGGCATAGTCATCCTGTATAGACACAATTTCTCCTTCGAGTAAATTATCTAACTCAAAACTTTTTCTCAACGCTTCAATATTCGCTTCTTCAAAAACGATGTGTATCATACGCCAACCCAACCGGGCTATTTTTTTTATAGTTGATAATCTTGTTCTTTCTCGTTGACTATTTAAACCGGCTTCTGTTATTGACGAATATGGTTATTTCAGTAAAAGTGTGCGACCCCGTCAAAAGCGGGCAGGCAGCAACGGATGCTAAATAGTAAAGCAAGCGACTGGTTCATTATTCTTCTCTCAAAATTTGGAATGTATCTCCCATTTAAGCCGCCACCTCTGCTACCGCTTCTGCCTTCGACTCTTCAATATCCTGCTCAACATCTTCGGTTAAGTCTAATTCAATTTTCAAATTATCAATTATAAACTCCTGCCGCTGCATCGTGTTTTTGCCCATATAGTACTCAAGCAATTGCTGAATGTGCGTATCGGGCAAAAGCATGACCGGCTGCAGTTTTATATCTTCGCCAATGAAGCGTGCAAACTCCTCAGGGCTTATTTCTCCCAAACCTTTAAAACGTGTTATTTCAGGTTTGCCGCCAAGCTTCTTTATAGCTTCCTGTTTTTCTGTTTCATCGTAACAATAAAGGGTTTGTTTCTTATCACGAACTCTAAACAGGGGCGTTTCCAAAATATGCAGGTGCCCGTTTTTTACGAGATCAGGGAAGAACTGCAAAAAGAAAGTAAGCATCAAAAGACGAATATGCATTCCATCTACATCAGCATCGGTAGCCAGCACAACATTGTTGTAGCGGAGACCTTCAAGGCCGTCTTCAATGTTCAACGCATGTTGTAAAAGATTGAATTCCTCATTTTCGTACACAACTTTTTTAGTGAGGGAATAACAATTTAACGGCTTACCACGTAAACTAAAAACAGCCTGCGTATCTACCCTGCGGCTTTTGGTAATAGAGCCACTTGCACTGTCGCCTTCGGTAATAAAAACCGTTGTCTGGTTGCGCTTTTCTAATATCTCTTCTTTGTTTTTTCCTTCCACTTCGTCGTTGTAGTGAAACTTGCAGTCACGCAGCTTTTTATTGTGCAGGTTTGCTTTTTTAGCCCGTTCATTAGCCAGCTTTTTTATGCCGGCCAGTTCCTTTCTTTCTCTTTCACTTTGCTCGATCCGTTTGCGCAATGCATCTGCAGTCTGCGGATTTTTATGCAGGTAATTGTCCAGCTCTTTACCTAAGAAATCCTGCATAAAATTGCGTACGCTTGGTCCACCTTCAAACATGGTAAGCGAGCCGAGTTTTGTCTTTGTCTGGCTTTCAAACACCGGCTCCTGCACACGTACAGAAATAGCAACGGCAATGCTTCCACGTATGTCTGCCGGCTCGTAATCTTTTTTATAAAAGTCGCGGATAACTTTTACAAATGCCTCTCTGAACGCCTGCTGGTGTGTACCGCCCTGCGTCGTGTATTGTCCGTTTACAAACGAATACAGGTCTTCGCCATAATCGTTGTTGTGTGTGATTGCGATCTCAACATCTTCGCCTTTCAAATGCATTATCGGGTAGCGTATCTCGTCTGCATTGGTGCGGCGCTGCAGCAGATCGAGCAAGCCATTTTTGCTCACATACTTTTTTCCGTTGTAATTAATAACCAGTCCTGCATTCAGGTAACAATAGTTCCAAATCTGGTTTTCGATGTAATCGGGTATGTAATGATAATTCTTAAAAACAGTTTCATCGGGAGTAAAAGTTACCAGCGTGCCATTGGGCTCTGTTGTCTCTTTTTCTTTATGCTCCTTCAATAAAATGCCGTTTTGAAACTCGGCTGTTTTCTGCCTTCCTTCGCGAAAAGCGGTTACTTTAAAATAATTGCTCAATGCATTCACAGCCTTTGTACCGACACCATTGAGGCCAACACTTTTCTGAAATGCCTTGCTGTCGTACTTAGCGCCGGTATTTATTTTACTCACCACATCCACCACTTTACCCAACGGAATTCCACGCCCAAAATCTCTTACTGTTACCGATTTTTCGGCAATGGTTAGCTCCACATTCTTTCCGTAACCCATTGTATGCTCGTCGATGCAGTTATCCATCACTTCTTTGATCATTACATAAATACCATCATCGGGACTGCTTCCATCGCCGAGTTTACCAATATACATTCCCGGCCTCAACCTGATGTGCTCACGCCAGTCAAGGCTGCGTATGCTGTCTTCATTATAATCTCCCTGCTGCGTTTTTTCTGCCATCTTCAATTTTTCTTATTTCTCAAAAAAACTTTTTATGTACTTAGCTTTTGCACTTGCTTCAACATCGTTGTGTCACTCACTTGTACTTTTTTTTCATTGTGGAACACTGACCATTGACCACTGACCATCGACCACTGACTACTAACCACTCACCATGACTACTGACTACTGACTACTTGTACTTGCCTAAATAAGGTTGACAAAAATCAATCATTCATTCAGCAACTACAACACAACAATCAAACATGCAAATATAAAATGGCATCCACATAACAAAAGGTTTTGTTTTTTAACAATTCAATTTCATTGTGGAAAAGTATCTTATCATCTGCATCATCTTTCTTTTACCTATTTTAAACCCACGCTTATACTTCTGCGCCTTGAATTAAATTTTAATGTCGCAGGTAAAATAAATAACCTGATATTTAACCCGTTGAAGAAAATAAACCAACACTAATCCAGGAATCATGAAAACAAATAACATTTTTGATTATTCTGTATTCAGGTCACATGTATTATCGCTCGTTCCCCCTTACCCCGTTGATTATGCAGTTTCACTCGAACTTCAGCAAAAAGAAATCGATTCGTTAAAAGAGACAATAGGCAACAGAAGGTTCTTTTTTGTTACCAATCTTGAAAATTATGAAATAGAACATGCACACGGCATTGAGCGTTGGCTTGGCTACAGCGAACGTGATTTTACTATGAAGAAATATCTCGACAGTCTTCATCCGGGACGAAAAAAAACGGTCTTAATGGTGGCGATGCACTTGTACAATACCTTGTGCAAAGGCGAGTACACACTCAACTTTATGGTACAGCGATACAGCAGCCTGATCGCTTTAAAACACTATAAGGGACATTATCTTTTAGCCAACAAAATTTCTTCCATTTTTCAATACGACAAAAACAACCGGCTGACTGCATGCCTTCATGAATTTACAATCATCAACGACGAATACAACGGGGAACCTCTTGCACCAAAATTTTTTACTTCAACCGGACAGGATGAGGAAAGAGGTATAGAAATACTACAAAAAACAGTAGAGCATTTTTTACAGATGAAAGTATTTTCTCCCAAAGAGATACAGGTAGCACGAAAGATCGCCTATAATCCCGGCATAAAACAAAGTCAGTTAGCCGAATTTTTAGATATTCCTGTTGATGACCTTCATCAGTATTACGGCAGGTTTTTGAAAAAGGCAAGAGATTACTTTCACCATGACTTCAACAATACTTTAGACGCCGCCATTTATCTAAAAAAAGAAGGATTGCTATAATTTCTTTTGCCCTGTCACCCGAGGGTGACAAATCCTCTGCACATTATTAATCATTTTTATGCCCTAAATAAGAAATGAGCGGGATTTGAAAATATGCTATACGAATTTTAATAAGACTTTTGAATACCGGGGGGTATTTTATAGAGGTCGTCAGTAAAATGACGGCCTCTTTTTTTTGTACATCTTTTAAACTGTTGGCGGTACATTACTCATTTTAAAATACACTAAACTTTGGGTCATTCCGCTATAAAAAATTACCGGCTGTAGTAATTTGGTAGAGTGTAATAATTGTTGTATTTTATTATTTCCCTTTTAATCTTCTACACAAATTTGCAAGACGATGAAACAAGCTGACTATTTTGATTATACTGTTTTGAAAAAATATGTATTATCATTAATGCCGCCTCAACCAATCAACTATTCAGTAGCTAAAGAACGGCAAGACAAAGAAATTGATATGCTTAAGGAAACACTTGGCGGAAGGCGCTTTTTCTTCGTAACCAACCTTGAAAATTTTGAAATAGAGCAATCGCACGGAATAAGAAAATGGCTGGGATACAGCGAGAACGATTTTACAATGAAGACATACCTGGATATTGTACATCCCGGCCGAAAAAAATCGTTGATAATGGTTGCGATGAAATTATATGACTCATTGTGCAAGGGAAACTATACACTTAACTTTATGGTACAGCGGTACAGCAGTCTTGTTATTTTAAAACATTACAACGGTCACTATCTTGAAGTCAATAAAATATCTTCCGTTTTTCAATATGACAAAAAGAACCGCCTTACTGCCTATCTAAATGAATTTACCATTATAAGCCACGACGATCGCCAACCTTTGGATCCGTTTTTCTTTACCCAACATGGACATGCAGAAGAAAGGGGTGAAGAAATTTTACAGCAAACAATGGAGTTTTTTTTGCAAATGAAAGTTTTTTCGGAGCGGGAACTGCAAATAGCACGCATACTGGCATACCACCCCACCACTACAAAAAGCCAGATGGCAGCAACATTTAATATTTCGGTACACACAGTTTCGGAATATTATGAGCGCTTTCTAAATAAAGCAAGAGAATTTTTTCATCAGCCTTTTGCAAATGCTACAGAGGCGGCACTGTATATAAAAAAAGAAAAATTGTTGCTGTAAAAAAATTATTATATCTGTCCCTCGCTGCAGGACAGTAACCTGTTAAATCTTTGGAGACCTTTCGTATACAAACATAGTATATGAAAATGCGCTTTTGTAAAACCCTTCTTACACTTTTTTTATTTTACCAGCTTATTTCAATTTCGGGCACTGCCCAACCGCTTTCAGCCTCACAGGTACACATCAGCTATCCAGGATCAAAGAAAGTAAGCCCTTTTATGTTTTTCTGGCGAAAAAAGACATGGGTAGAAGAACAAAAAAAGTTTTTCACCTTGATGGCTTTTTTTGTTTTGATGCCATTAGTATATAAAGGAGCGGTAAAAATTCATACCTAACCACACATATTTAAACAATCTTTTAAAACTAAAAACTACACAAAACATGAAAAAGATTCCAGCGCTTTTTACAGCATTCATTTTAATCTCTTTTGCAGCAGCAGCCCAGGCTTTTAAAGAATCAGACAAATTGCTTAATCTTGGAATTGGTATAGGTACCCCTTACTTTGGTTCGGGCTATAAGAGCAAGTTGCCTGTAAACCCTACAATAACCTTTGAAAAAGGCATACAGCCAAACATAAGTGTAGGAGGTACACTTTCTTACGCCAGTTCTAAATACAACTATTATTTCGACCTCAACTACACCGCAATATTTTTAGGAGCCAGAGGTTCTTATCACTTTCCGCTAAGCAATCAGAAAACTGATCTTTATGCCGGTGCCGGTTTGGGTTATGTTATCGTTTCGGTAAGCAGCAAAGAATCAGGTTATAGCGCTTCTGCTGCAAGCGGGGTAGGCTACAATGTATTTGGAGGAGTACGGTATTATGTAGGAGCAAAAGCGGCAGTATATGCTGAGTTAGGTTACGGCAGTCTATCCATTGGTAATGCCGGAGTAAGTTTTAAGTTTTGATAGCCGACATAAGACTTATTATTCCTGTTAAAATCATCACATATTTTTAAATCAACCGTTCTAAAAAACCATCTCAAATGAAAACAAAATTAATTACCCTTTTCTTTTTTTCTTTATTAAGCAGCAGTGTTTTGTTTGCTACTATCCGTCGTGTTGGCTATACTGATGTACCTGCGGTAACTAACGTGGATTATACTACTTTCTATGCCGCACATCAAGCGGCGGTTAACGGCGATACTATCTATGTTTTTCCTGGAAAGGTACTTCTTGATGGTTGGGCGCCAGCAGGATGTTGTAGTGATATTGTAATTACAAAAAGACTAACAATAGTTAGTGTGGGAAACTGGTTAGATTCAACTTCTACTCCCAAAGGCAATTCTAATTTGCAAGTAAAAAAGCAATCAGCTTATTTGGGAAGAAACTTAGACTTTGGCATTGGTAGTAAAGGGTCTGTGATTACTGGCTTTGATGGACAAGGACAAGGCATTGGCATATATACAGATAGCATTACCATTAAAAGAAACTTCAATATAAGAATATATTTTGGCGGTAATAATTGCACTAATTTGAGTATAGAGGGAAATTACAGGGCGTGGTTTGATGGAAATGACGATGTAAGTAATGAGTATAAAAATATTACTATAAAAAACAATTTTATATATAGATTACAATTACCACTTAAATCATATTCCGGAATAATAGCAAATAACACATTTGCTTTTGATAATACCAATAATGCCGTTAACGGCGGTGATATTTCGCTGTCTGATGCTATAATTGGTTGTTGCACAACCAGTGACATGCAGTTACGGGAAGGAACATGGTTATTTCAAAACAACCTGATAATCAGTAATACTAATTCTGATTCTTCAAAAAACTTTAATTATTTTAAAATCTTCGGCGGCTCAAACAGCACATTCAATTATAATGTTGCCTTGCAATCTAACAATTTTACTATTTGGCCTGGCATAGGAATAGGAAATGTTTTTCTACCTCCTTCACAGGTAGCGAACATTTTCGAAGGTTTCCCGGCAATAGGTACCCGAAGCGCAGATGATCGTTACATACTTAAAGCAAATAGCCCTGCAAATGTAGCAAACCGGCCAGGCAGCACAGTAGAAGCAGGTATGTTTGGAGGTACGACCCCTTATAAACTTAGTACCATTCCCAGCATCCCAACAATTTATAAGATAAGTAGTCCGCAAGGTAATAATCCTACAGGCGGCACTATAGAAATAAAAGTAAGTACTCGCAGCAACAATTAATGCTTCATATTTTTTAACAACTGCCGCTGACAGTAATGTTGCGGAGTAAAAACATTTTTATGAAGTATAAAAACAATTTTTACAGATCCTCAAAATGGTGGCTGCTAATTTTTACCACCTTTTGGTATACTACCAAAGCACAACAGAATATAACTCAGTTAGAATATTATGTTGATAAAGATTCTGGCTATGGAAAGGCAAATGCTGTACTGATTAGCCCGGCTCAAAACCTCAATGATGTTTCTATTACTTATAATATCAGTTCACTTCCTCCGGGGCTGCATGTAATTGGTGTAAGAAGCAAAGATGCAACAGGTGCATGGAGTTTAGATGAAAGATGGCTCTTTTTAAAGCCTGCTGCTTTATCATCTTTAAGTAATATTACCAGAGTTGAATATTATATCGACTCAGACACAGGCTATGGAAAAGCAACCTCTGTGGCTGCATTTACACCTTCGCAAAACCTGAGTGATATTTCAATACCATTAGATATTAATACACTTTCAAATGGCTTGCATATTCTGGGGGTAAGAAGCCAAGATGCCAACGGCGAATGGAGCCTTGATGAAAGATGGCTCTTTTTAAAACCTTCTGCCGCA
>CAXUMK010000241.1:0-416 GCA_964251885.1 uncultured Segetibacter sp.
GTCACTCCCTTGTACCGCATCTTTTCATAGCAGGGCATACACACAGCATTCTACGAAGATTAGGCGGCTCTTTAAAAAAGATAAAAACCTGACTACTAGTGTTACCGCAGAACCATAAGCTAAAACTACATTTCATTTTTGTTTACTTATAACTTTGAGTATTGATCTTACTTTTAAAAAGTTAAAAAATGGATGCTGAAAAGATATTCAAAAAACTGCGTTTTGACAAGGCAGCAAATGCATTGATTGTAAATGCTCCAAAAGAATATACTACTATCTTACAGGAAGCAAATTATGACAGTAAGCCTGTGAAAGAAAAAGAAGGCAGTTATGACTTTGTGCAGATTTTTGCAACTGAGCAAGCTGAACTGGAAAGGCTTGCTAAAGAAGTGGAAAAATCAGGAAAACATGATTGC
>CAXUMK010000241.1:426-1749 GCA_964251885.1 uncultured Segetibacter sp.
ATTCTGGGCATGTTACCCTAAAGGAACAGGGAATATTAAAAGCGACATTAAACGCGAAACGGTATGGATAGCATTTGAAATGATCGGGCAAACTGCTGTAACCCAGATTGCTATTGATGATACATGGAGCGCTCTAAGGGCAAGACCGGTTAATAAAGTAGGTAAGTAATTGATGCAAAAAAGATTAAAGGGTTTTTAATTAAGCAGAAACATATATTTTACCGATTGCGTATACAAAAAAGATAAAAACAACGTTCTATTGGTACTAAGTTTTAAACCGGTTTTAAAAATTGTAAGTTTTATTTTATGCCTTTAAAAAAAATTCCCTTGTTCCTTGCGGTACTTGTTGTTACAGGTTTCCATTTATCAGCGCAAACAATTCTTCCATTGTCTTACGGCACTGCTTTAGTTTATAATAAAAACGGGTATACAAGACCATCAGCCATTGGCGAAAATGATGAAGCGCAAAAGGTCAACTTAGTAAAATTGAATCTTACAGGACTGGTTGTAAAAAATATCACACTGCAGTATGAAAGAGTTTTGAATAAAAAACTGTCAGCAGTTATTTCATTCAGGGTAATGCCCCGCATGTCGTTACCATTTAAAAGTGTAATTACAGATGCACTCGGCGACAACCTAACAGATACCAAAGACTTGATTAATAATATGCAGGTAAGCAATTTTGCAGTCACTCCTGAGTTTAGAATATATTTTGGTAAAAAAGGGTATGGACGTGGTTTTTATATTGCTCCCTTTTACAGGTATACAAGCTTTTTGGGCAGTAATTTAAAAGCAAATTATACAACTGATGCGGGTACTCAAAACAGCGTTATCCTCTCGGGAAAGTTAACTACTAATACTGCAGGTATTTTATTTGGAGCCCAATGGGCGGTTGGTAAACATTTGTGCATCGACTGGTCTATCGCAGGTCCGCATTACGGAGGCGCTAAAGGTGATTTTAGCGGAGTAAGCGCTCAACCCTTATCAGCGCACGAACAAAACGAAATACGTATACAGTTAGATGATGTAAATGTTCCTTTTGCAGGTAAAACAGTAAAGACAAGTGTAAACGGTGCATCAATGAATATCGACGGCCCCTGGGGAGGAGTGCGTGCAGGTGTTTCTTTAGGGTTTAGATTCTGACAATCGTAATTATATAAAATGGCTTTATTGATCATCTCAATAAAGCCATTTGCTATAAGTAAATTATTATTTATTTTATAACAGAGTCTTGGAGAGTTCTAAAAGCATCTGTCGAATTTCTTGTAAGCCTTTCAGGCTGTAAGGTTCTACCATAAACTCTCGCTAAGCATGTTATAAGGA
>CAXUMK010000241.1:1759-8669 GCA_964251885.1 uncultured Segetibacter sp.
CCTGCGTATTATCGGCAACTTCTACAGCTTTTATATTTTCTGTTGCTGCGTCATCGCCTGCTTCATACTTTACCTGAGGCTCTTGTGGGTTTGCAAAAAAGTCAGGCTTAGCGTTTTCCTCTTCATTGTATATTTCCAACATGGTGTTATTATTTGTTACAATTTATTTACTTCTACATAGATAAAATAGTGCCACACCGTAAACCTGTGAAATAGCTTCATTGTTAGTCAGGGTCATAACTATACAGGCATAAATAGATTGAAAAAGTAAGTGCAATAGTAGAAATGCTTCCCCTTTTAAGCTCCTTCACTCATCATCAGCCTGATAGATGCTTTTGCCCGTAAGTATTGAGATTTGCTTGTGCTTTCAGTTATGCCTAACATTTGCGCTATCTCTTTGTGAGAATAACCTTCTACAGCATATAAATGAAACACAGTACGGTAACCTTTGCTGAGTGCCCGTGTACAATATATGACATCTTTTTCATACAACCTATCAAGTGCAGAAGTTTCGGTACACGGCATTACCTCTTCGAACTCAGTTGCACAAACAGAAAGCGGTTTTTGGCTTCGATAATATTGAATAGCCGTGTTTACAAAAATTTTTCTTGCCCAGCCTTCAAAAGAACCCTCGCCTCTGTAATTACGAAGATTACTAAATAATTTAATAAACCCATCCTGCAGCACGTCTTCGGCGTAAAGACTTTTTCTGAAAAATTGTAAACATACCTGGAACATTTTTGGAGATAATAGATCATATAGTCTTTTTTGACTTTTCCGGTTCCCTTTTATACACTCTTTGATTAATGTTGTATCAACAAGGGTAAAAGA
Source organism: uncultured Segetibacter sp. (assembly GCA_964251885.1). GTDB lineage: Bacteria > Bacteroidota > Bacteroidia > Chitinophagales > Chitinophagaceae > Segetibacter. The sequence goes on from CAXUMK010000241.1 coordinate 2,591, forward strand.
ATTTTGCATTTTCTTCAGCAGTTAGTTTGGTATAGCTTGTTTTGAAAATTCAGATGCCTGAGCAAATGATAAGTGAACAAGCGAAAGGTTCAAAAGGCCTGTAAGCAATTGTTACACTAAGATAAATTAAATAGGTTTTGATTTTCAGGATTTTAAAAATAAAGTACTTTTATCTGTAACAGGTTACGTTGATACTGCATTAAGTATCGGCACGCTCATAACGAAAATAAGAAGTGAAGAAAACAATAAGGGTTTAGCAGAATGGCAGCTATACATTTAAAGCGGGCACAAGACCGTGAAGAACATATTTAAAAACTGAAAGAAGTTTTATTTCTAAAACAAAAAGTTGATAACATGTGAACGGTCAAAGTGTAACATCCTTTCTTTTTACATGTAACCTTTCACATATCGTGTTTAACCTCTTCTCCTGCCTCATCATTCAGCGTTTACTTCACGATTGTGCCGAACATCTTCGCTGATTATTTCCTGGCTTATTACAGTCTTCTGCAATAGTTTTGATCTTTGCCTGCTCTCTTCGGCTTTTTTAAAAAACTCTTCCGCAGCTTCAGCATTACCCGCTTTTTCAAAATTACCTGCAATCAGTTCAAGCAGCATGGTTGCTTCTTCCAGGGTGCGCATGGCGCCCCACAACTGCCCTTCGATGCTTTCGGTAACACCTGCCAGTAAAGTACTCGCGGTAAATGCATGGCCGGTGTGACAGCGAAAACGAACCGCAGTGCCTTCTTTCAGGCTTATAAGCGCTCCATGACATTCGGGACAGGTAAAAAAAGTAAGCTTTCCCTTATTCAAAATTCCTGTTTCAATAACATTGTCATTAGAAGCAATCACCACTTCCATATTCATAACCTCCATTTGCTCCGGAGTAATATCATTCATATCAGGCGCTTTTTCATTGATTAGTTCGTGCAGCAGCAAACCCATTTCTGATACGGGCACTGTATAATCTACCTCTACCTCTTCCAGCACATTTACAGGCATGCTATCGTACAGGGCGTCTTTCGGATCCTGAATAATACCAATGCCTCCCATTTGTTTAACCGACCACATGCCAGAGGTACCATCATTAAGCAAACCAGAAAGCACAATACCAATCACTCTTGAACCGTAGCTATAAGCAGCAGAACGGAAAAGAGCGTCAATAGAAGGGCGAAAGCGGTTTTCCTTAGGTCCTTTTCTTACCAGTATCCTGTCTTTTTCTAAAAGTAGATGATGGTCGGGTGGCGCTACATAAATGCGGCCGGTCTGTATTGTCTCGCCATCTGTTGCGTGAGCAGCTTTTACTATACCAAACCTGTTAAGTATTTGTGGAAGATTACTCGGTGAAGACGGATGCAAATGCAGCACTATAAAAATAGAAGCATCAAAATTTTGCGGCAATGCTTTTACAAATTCTATTAATGCAGTCACTCCTCCGGCAGAAGCGCCGATAACTATTATATCTCTTTTCTCCATGATCTCATTTTAATCTTTTCTAAGCAGTACAAACGTGCTTACATTTTAAAAGAAACAAAAACTCAGGAACAAAAATATTACTTCAATTTAGAATATATCTATTAATTTTTATGAACCACCTTTTTTATTTTGCTCTGTTGTATCACCTGCAATTATACTGCGAAGAGGATAAAAAATGAGTAGGATTTTTTTGAACCGGGCTGAATTACTGCTATGAGTCAGTCTTGCGTCGTCTCGCCTAAGGCGAGATACTTTTCATTCTTTATTCGACAAGCCAAAAAGTTGCTCATATCCCTTAACAAGCAATGCCATCAACTTAAGAAGATATTTTTATAAGCTCTTACGCAGATTAAAATATTTGGGTTTAGCTCCCTTTAGGGCGGGGGGTACATGAGCTGCTATGAAAAGATGCAGTACAAGGGAGTGACACAACCGGAGCAGAAGAAAGAACAAATGTTTGTTCCCAAAAAAACTTTAAGTCAGTAACATTGCTTTGACAACTATAACACATACTTCAACATTTTTACACTTTCTGTTCATCTTCCTTTTCCTCATTATCCAACTTTTGTCCTGCGGGAAGAATTATATAAAAATCAGAGCCTTTGCCTTCTTCGCTTTTTGCAAATATTTCGCCTCCATGATTTCTTACGATCTTACGACACAAAGCAAGACCGATACCTGTACCGGGAAAATCTTTATTGTCATTCAAACGCTGGAAAATAGTGAATATCTGGTTGGCAAATTCCTGCTCAAAACCTATTCCGTTGTCGCTGAAAATGATTTCGTAACAGACTGTTTCAATATCTAATTTAGGATAGTCTTCTAAGTCTTCCGATACTAATTTGCGGCACTTTACAGAAATAACAGGTGCAGCTTTATAAGAAGTAAACTTAAGCGCATTGCCCAGCAGGTTGTGAAAAAGCTGGTTCATCTGCAAAGGAATTGCTTTTATAACGGGAAGACGTGCAAACTCTACAACTGCTTTCTTTTCATTTATCAGCAGGTCAAAATCACTTAAAACATCTTCAAACACTTTATTCAAATCTGTTTGCACAAACTTTCTGTCAAAACGTGAGATGCGTGAGAAATTAAGAAGGTCGTCAATAAGCTTACGCATTCTTTCTGCAGATGTGTTTATTTTATCTATAAAGTCTTTGCCCTGCTGTGGTAAGTCATCATTGTGACGTTCTTTTAACCTTGTTGAAAATGTAGTTATTTTTCGCAAAGGCTCCTGCAGGTCGTGGCTGGCTATATAGGCAAACTGGGCAAGTTCTGTGTTTGACCGTTCCAGGTTTATATTGGCTTCCTGCAGTTGCCGGGTTTTGTCGTTTACCCGCTTTACCAGTTTCTCAAGTTCCTCATTCAGCACCATTTTATTGTGTATTTCTGTACATGATCCTGTATAACCTGAAAACTCACCATCTGTGTCATAAGTGGGAACAGCACTGTTCAATATCCACCGGTACTCACCGTCAAACCGTTTCATCCTGTACTCTATAGTAAATGGTTTTTTTTCTAAAAAGTGAGTGTGATACGTTCTCAGAACTACGTCGAGGTCATCTTTATATACTCCTTCGGTCCAGCCTATACCTACTTCTTTACTCAAAGGTCTGCCGGTAAAAGCTTCCCATGTTTTATTTACAAAAGCAAAGCCTTCATCTGCGGCGGCAACCCATATCATTACAGGTACATTATTAGCCATGTTTCGCAGCCATGTTTCACGCTCTTCGAGCAATCTTTCGGCCTGCCTGTGCTCGGTTATATCTTCTATTGCAAGCAAAATAAACCGCTGATGGTTACTTTTCTGTATAACTGTTTTTACGCTGATCAGTAAGACCTTTTCTCCTATATCTTTAAACTTTTGCGTTAGCTCATACCCGTAATATTCTGTGTTTTTCAGTACGATTTCATGCAGCAGTTCTTTTAGTTTAGAAATGTTCCATTGCCCGCCGCTCATTTCATAAATTAATCTTCCTTCTGTTTCTTCCGGTTTCATGTTGAAGGTGCGGTAAAAGGCTTTATTAGCTGTTTTTACCAGCAGCAGGCTGTCTAAAACAATTACGGATTCTCTTATCGTTTCTATTACTTTTTCTGTATAATCGTATGCTTCAGAAAGCTGGTCGTTTCGCACCTGCAGTTCCTGGTTTATGGTCTGTAGTTCTTCGTTGCCCGACTCAAGTTCTTCTTTTGATGTTTCCAATTCTTCGTTTATACTTTGCAGCTCTTCATTGCTCGAAACAATTTCTTCATTGGCAGACTGCAGTTCTTCATTAGCAGCCTCCTGCTCTTCTACAATCGAGCGCATATCTTCGCGAAGCGCAAGCAGTTCTGCCTCCAGTTGTTTTACACGCCTGTCTTTCGAAAAGCTGGCCTTCAGGTCGACAGTTGATGGCGTTTTTACTTCTTCAAAAACAATCAGCAACAGTTTTTCCTTTGTTTGCTCTACAAGAGGCGTTATTTCAAAAGCTACATGATGAATGTTTCCTTTATGCGTAATATCGAGGCCGGTCATTCTAACCCGCTCGCCGGTTTTTATTGCTTTGTGTGCAGCATTGCGCAACTCCAGTTCAAGCCCGCTTCTTACCATTTTAAGCAGGTGGAGACTTGCCTTGCCTGGTGAAGGCTCAAGAAACAAGCCGGTAGAACCTTTAAACTGCAGAATATCCAAATCATAATTTACTACTACCCCTGCAGGAATATACCTTGTAAGAAGAATATTATCAACTATAGCTTCTATACTTTCATTAGAGCTTATTTCCTTTATAACTGTTTTTACCGGCACCCTTACCACCGGACGTTCTGCTACTTCATCGCGACTGAAATCAACGTCAAAAATGGCTTTTGCGGCAACTTCAGCTTTCTTTTCAAAAATCTTTACTTTTTTATCGATAGGTGAAAAAAGGGTTGCCGAAGAACCTACCGTTTCAGACTTGCCTAAAACCAGGTATCCTTTCTTATTTAACGCATAATGAAAATTGGCAAGAACTTTTTGCTGTAAAACAGTATCAAGGTATATCAAAAGATTACAACAGCTTATAAGGTCAACACGAGAAAAAGGAGGGTCTTTAAAAATATTATGCGGGGCAAAAACACACAGGTCTCTTATGCGCTTTATAACACGGTAATGTCCATCGACACGGGTAAAAAACCGTTCAAGCCTTTTTTCTGAAAGTGGCATTACATCGCTGGCGCTGTATGTGCCTACCCTTGCTTTGGCAATAGCTATCTCACTTAAATCTGTAGCAAAAATCTGTATAGATTTATAATAACTTTCTTCACCCATTATCTCAGACAGCATGATAGCCATAGAGTAAGCTTCTTCACCCGATGCGCAGGCCGGCACCCATATACGTAAAGGGTTATTAACAGACTTGGTTTTCAGCAATTCGGGCAACAGTTCTTTTTTCAGGTAATCTGTTGCTTCAGTATCGCGGAAGAAATGGGTTACGTTTATAAGCAGGTCCTGGTAAAGCAGATTAGCTTCCAGCGAGTTTTTCTTCATATAATCTATATATTCAGAAAGTGTCTCCAGCTTACGCAGCAACATACGCCTAACTATGCGGCGGTGTATAGTGTTGTGCTTATAATTTGTAAAATCTACACCCGAAAAATTTTTAACCTGGCGCAGTATTGTTTTTATATCCGCAGGGTTTATTTCAAACTTTTCTTTAGTATCCTCCTCCATGCCATTATCTTCTTCATCTGTTACCGGCGATACAAGGGTTAAAAGCAGGGAAGGTTTTTTGCTTAGCCTTACCAGTTCCTGCGCTATTTCGTGCGGAGATAAGACCGCATCAACTGCTCCTTCACCAATGGCAGACTGAGGCATACTTTGAAATAGAGCGCTGCCATCCTGGGCATAAGTGAGTCCGCCGGCTTCTTTTATAGCTTTAAGGCCTAAAGCGCCGTCAGAAGCTGTTCCTGAAAGAATAATGGCTATAGAGCCTTCCCTTTTTTTTTCTGCAAGAGAAAGAAAAAAGCGGTCAATGGGAGAATGCTTTACCGGAGCATCGGCCCTGTCTGTAAGTTTAAAAAGGCCGCCATCGATCATCATGTCTGTGTTGGGCGGTATTATAAATAAATGGTCGGGAATGATTAGTGTACCTTCTTCTACCTCGGATACTTTTATTTTAGTGGCTCTTTGCAAAATCGAAACAAGCGAACTCTCGTGGTTGCGGTCAAGATGTTGTATGTAAACAAATGCCATCCCGGTATTATTAGGCAGATTTTGCACAAGCTCTGTCATTGCCTCTAAACCACCTGCAGAAGCGCCTATTGCAACAATAGGAAAAGCTCTTGCCTGCTTATCTAATTCACTTTTTCCTTCTTTATTATTATCCATCATGCGTTATGTAGCTAATGATTAGGTAAGATGCAGATTTTAGAATAGGAAATCAGATGCCGTAACATTACAGGAAGTTATTGAAAAAAAGCTTGACTTTTAAAAAATTTCTTTCCCGGCTTTGTATTAAATCTGCCGTAATACAAGCAGGTTTTACTTTCATAAAATCTACTGCAGGTAAGGTTTTTCATTCTTATTTAGTTGTTAAGGCAATGTCATTAACTTAAGCTTTTTTGGGGCAAACATTAGTTCTTTATTGAGCTT
>CAXUMK010000242.1:0-806 GCA_964251885.1 uncultured Segetibacter sp.
GGGCTGGTTTTGTTGAAAAATTGAAAATAGAAAAAATGCTTCTGAGAGTAGACGCAATTACACCTCATATGGATGACTTCGGAGACGAGATAAGTTCTTATGGTCTGAATGCATCTGCTGCTGTTTATGAAACACTTCAATTTTTGATTGATAAAGATAAAAGTCACATTTATAATATTGGCACTTATCTAACGGACACAGTAGATTTTAAAATCCAGGAAGAAAGAGATTTAAATGAAGCTGAAATAGAAAAACATCCAGAGATGGTTGAAGCATGGAATTATATACTGATCCTGAGTAGATAACAGTGTACAACAAGAGTATTGCCTTCTTAATTACAAGAAAGTAAAACAATAGTAAAATATCAGATACTAAGAATTTATCAAAAAATTAAACTTTAACTTAAACTCTGCATTCAAGTCTACAGAAATGAACAGTTTAACTTCTATTTTGAACAAGGTGACAGAGATAAGTATACAAAAGGACAGTTTACAGACCGGTTAGAGAATGGAAGAAGAATACAGAATTTTGAAAACTAACCTGATAAAGGCATCTGTAGTTGTCCGGGATACAAGTGAATCTTTGGGTTGTAGAATAAAGAACGAAAAGTAAAAGTGTGCGACGCAACGGCTGACTCATAGTAGTAATTCAGCCCGGTTCAAAAAAATCCTACTCATTTTTCATCTCTTGCAGTATAACAAAGCAACGCAACTAGGAAAACAGATAAATTTCGCAGTATGGCAACAGCAGGATATTCAGCTACACCACTTGCAAAGAAATTAGGCATTAAAGAGAATTTCAGGATC
>CAXUMK010000242.1:816-5325 GCA_964251885.1 uncultured Segetibacter sp.
ATGCACCCGAATACTACTTCACATTGTTTACTGACTTTCCATCTGGTATAAAAATGACCGAAGGCAGCGTGGGGAAAAACAATTTTATCCATTATTTCTGCACCGATGCAGAAGCATTAAACAGAGATATCGTTTCATTAAAAAAAGAATTACAGCCTGACGGGATACTATGGATTTCATGGTATAAAAAGTCGGCTAAAATAAAAACTGACATTACCGAAAATGGTATCAGAAACTTGGCGTTAAAAAATGGTTTGGTCGACATAAAGGTTTGTGCAATTGATGAGGTTTGGTCGGGACTGAAATTGGTGATACCGGTAAAGGACAGGTAGCTGTCGCCAAAGTCTGTACGATTAACAAATGAAAGTTTATAATAAGGGAAGAAGTGTATAGTTTCAATATTTTTTCAATGTAGCCACCAGCTTTTTCTGATGGATCATTTCGGTTACGGAGCCAGTTCGCCATACCAATAGGAAGCGGTAACACCACCATCCATTAAGAAGTCGCTGCCGGTAATAAACGCACCGTCTCTGCCCATCAGCAAAGCGCCTACAACACCTACTTCATCCGGCGTACCCGCTCTGCCCACGGGACACAAGTCGATCATGCGGCGGTAGCCTTCGCCTCTTGGTCCGCTCAGTTCATCTTTTGCAAGCGGTGTAATGATGATGCCGGGGCTGATGGTATTAATGCGTGCACCACGTTTGCCCCATTGTACCGCTTCTGCCATCACTCGAAGTGAATTTCCTCTTTTTGACAATTGATAAGCATGAAGTGAATCCTTTACCTGTTCAGGTTGAAGAAAAGGAAGCGACAGCAATTCTTCAACGGGTGTAGTTGCAAGCGCTTTGTTTTGTTCGGGTTTAAGAGCCGGTAAGCGATGCCCTGACTGAGAAGCGATTACCACACCTGAACCGCCATCCTCTATCACCTTACCAAATTCTTCTAATATTAGTGCGGTGCCATATAAATCAACATGCAGTATAGCAGATGGAGAAGCCTGGGAAGGAGAAACACCTGCGGCATGTATCAAACCGGTGATGCCGCCAATGGCGGTTGCAGTTTTAATAAGAGAAGTAACCGACTCTTTAGATGATACGTCAACGGTTGCAGTGCTTACTTCAAAGCCTGCTTCGCTTACCGTTTTTGCGGCAGCATCTGCGTTTTCTTTCTTCAGGTCGGCAAGCAAAATATGTTTGCCTGCACCTACCCGGCGGGCAATTGCCTGACCGATTGATCCGGCTCCAATAACTACGATTACATTTACAGTATTCTTTTTCATAAAAGTTTTATTTTTTTTCACATTAGCACATCAGCACATTATTTACCAACTCTTTGTTGCAGGCTTGCCGGATAACGGTCACCCTGAATAGTAGTTTTTGCAAAAGCATCATCAATTGCCTTCACATCAGTTGCAGATAAATCAACAGATGCGCCGCCAATATTTTCTGTTAACCTGTGTGATTTTGTAGTGCCGGGAATAGGAACCATCCACGGTTTTTGCGCCAGTAACCAACCGAGGGCAATTTGTGCCGGTGTAGCATTTTTATCTGTTGCAATGGCTTTTAATAAATCTACCAATGCCTGGTTGGCTTTCCTGTTTTCTTCTGAAAAGCGGGGAACAATATTTCTAAAATCGGTGGAATCAAATTTTGTGTTTTCATTGATAGCTCCTGTTAAAAATCCTTTTCCTAATGGACTGAAAGGAACAAAGCCAATTCCCAATTCTTCCAATGTTGGAATGATTTCTTTTTCAGGTTCGCGCCACCAGATAGAATATTCGCTTTGCAAAGCAGTTACGGGTTGCACTGAGTGTGCTTTACGAATGCTTTCCACGCCAGCTTCTGACAAACCAAAGTGTTTTACTTTGCCTTCCGCAATCAGGTCTTTTACCGTTCCGGCAACATCTTCCATTGGTACATTTGGGTCAACACGATGTTGGTAAAACAAATCGATGTAGTCTGTTTGCAATCTTTTTAAAGAAGCTTCAACAACTTGTTTGATGCGTTCGGGGCGGCTGTCTAATCCTTTCTTTGAATTGCCATCCTGAAAGCCGAATTTGGTTGCAATTACAACATCCTGTCTGAACGGTTTTACTGCTTCGCCTACCAATTCTTCATTTGCTGCACCATAAGCCTCGGCTGTATCAAAGAAAGTTATTCCCTGTTCGTAAGCTTCTCTGATTAATTGAATGCCTTGTTGTTTATCGGTTGCAGGACCATAGCCAAAATTCAATCCCATACAGCCCAATCCTAATGCGGATACTTCTAATCCGCTGTTGCCTAATTTTCTTTTTTGCATTGTAGTATAATTTGAGATTATAAATTAGATCTGTTGTTTTATTAATCAGGCAGTGCACTTGCGTAAAGTGCTGTTAATTTCCAGCCGTTGTCATCTTCCGTAAAAACTTCCATGAAACTTAAATGGCGATGAATCTTATTGCCGGAAACGGTCATGTGGAACCGTCCTTTTCCTATTACAATTGCAGTTTTATCTACTATGGTTATGGTATTTTGCTCAATAGCAATGCTATCGTGCTGAACACTTCCGCTGCGTAGTGTTGCGAGGTATTGCTCTTTGGTTTGTATATCGCCACGACTGTTTACCACCTTACACTTTTCGCCAAGCAAACTTTCTATTGAATTGATTTTATTCTCCACCTCCCAATGAAAAAGATCTTTTGATAGTTTCAGGATTTGCGCTTCTGTAGGTGATTGTCCAAACCCATTTAAAGCAAGCAGGATTGATGCAATTGAAAAAAATATTTTCATGCTGTTATGATTGTTTTAAGTTGAAGATTATTGAAATTTTATTCTGCTGGTAAGGACTGTGTAAACAAATAAACAGGCTTTGGATTAAAGACTAAAGATGCCAATTGTTATGCGGATGAAGTGATTGCGACGCAACGATGACACCATGAAAAACCAATGCCGGTACAACGTTAACTCCGGTATTTATATAAACAGCTTTTCCTGTACCGAAACTTAGGTTCATACAGCCCATGCCTAATGCCGATACTTCAAGACCGCTATTTCCTAATTTTCTTGTTTTCATTGCTTATCGTTTTTGATGATGCAAAGCTATCCACTGCAAACCGGCGCACTATTACCCGCATTACTGATTTACCTACCATTATTACTGTTTTGCTTTTTAGCATGGTTGTGGCGGTATTTGAATGGCTACTTTTGAATCTGCAAATACTATTTATTATGAATGAAATTGTAAAACTTGAAAGCGTTGCTGAATACAATGCCATGCGTGGCGCGGTGACATTGCATCCGCTTGTGAGCGTGTTAGACCTGTCGACAGTGAAACCAATGCCCGCACAAACCTTCAATTTTGGATTGTATGCGGTGTACCTGAAAGAATTAGAATGCGGCGAATTAAAGTATGGACGAAATAACTACGATTACCAGGAAGGCACTTTGGTGTTTATAGCTCCGGGGCAGGTTTTGGGGGTACAGCCAAAGACGACAACATTTGAAGCCAAAGGCTGGGCACTACTGTTTCATCCTGATTTGGTTAAGGGTACTTCTTTAGCAAAGCATATACAGGATTATTCTTTCTTTTCTTACGATGTGAATGAAGCGCTGCATATTTCAGAACAGGAACGGCAAGTGGTGCTGGAATGTTTTAGAAAGATCGATTTTGAGTTACAGCATGCTATTGATAAACACAGCAGGAAACTGATCGTATCAAATATTGAACTCTTTCTAAACTACTGTGTACGTTATTATGACCGCCAGTTTATTACCCGCGACCATGCGAATACAGGTATTGTTGAAAAGTTTGAGCACTCACTAAACGATTACTTCAATTCGCAGAAGCTGCAGGAAGAAGGTACACCGACTGTTGGTTTTTTTGCAAATGAACTTCACCTTTCGGCAAACTATTTTGGTGATCTTGTAAAGAAAGAAACCGGCAAAACAGCGCAGGAATACATACAATCCAAATTGATAGATGTGGCGAAGGAGAAAGTGTTTGACCTCCGCAAGTCGGTAAGTGAAGTGGCGTATGAACTTGGGTTTAAGTACCCTCAGCATTTCACCCGTTTTTTTAAACAGCATGTAGGATATACACCCAACGAGTACCGGAGTTCATTGAATTAATGGCATCAACAAAACCGCCTGCTTGTTTTGCAATTATACCAGGCAAGGGATAAAAAAGTGAATAGAATTTTTTTTGAACCAGGCCGCATTACTACTATTAGGCAGAGGTTGCGTCGCACTCTTCTACTTTTCATTCTTTATTCGGCAAGCTAAGCAACGACTTGTACCCTTTATAACTATAATTTGCATGATCGGGCAAAAAAAATGAAGAACCAGGCATTACATAAAGTGAGTTTATTCTTTTTTATCCAGCTTTTGATTTTGTCGTATAACCTGCCAGTATTCTTTTCCATAACCAACAAATAGTTCTGCTCCTGCAGGTATATTTTTCGTTGCTTCGACAAATACATGCAGGCCATCACGAACAAATTGCGTGTTGTTATTCAGGCCTTTTATTTTT
>CAXUMK010000242.1:5335-8652 GCA_964251885.1 uncultured Segetibacter sp.
TTATATACCGCGCAATTGATCTTTTATATTTTCCTCCGTCAATTACGTGCTTGCTGGTGACATAAAAAATATAGTAGTTGCCGTCGTCGTTTTGTACTTCTTTCCATGTTCTGATCTTCCCTTTGTACTCGGCTATCCTCGCCCCTTTTGGTATAAACTCACCTGTAAACAAACCCATGCCTGCACCCGGGATAGTTGACTCTTTTACTACCAGTTGTTTTTCGAGTAATGCCATTTGTAATACTACCTTTTTTATATGGAAAACGGTTGGAATAAAATTAAGGGTAAGGGTTGTTGTGAGCAAATTCCATTTAGCCCAACTACCAAAAGCAGCCCCCTAAATCCCCAAAGGGGGACTTCAAGAACACCATGAGAGGCTTTGTGCAGTAACCCCAAGCTAAGTGTAAGCCTGATTGCACAGGGGATTGCTTCGTTCCTCGAATGACGAACGATAGAACTCACAAAAGGACAACAACAACTCAAAAGTGACAATTTAGAATATACCCTTTGTATCTTCTTTACCAATGTGTTTACATTTTATTTTACTTTTGGCAGTTAAGTAAAAGTGCAGGTAAAAATTATGGCTACAAAAGAAATGAACAACAGGTCGGCTTATCACGAGTATGCTATTGAGGACAAATGGATAGCCGGTATTGTGCTTTTGGGAACCGAGGTAAAAAGCATTCGCGAAGGGAAAGTAAGCTTTAATGACAGTTTTTGTCTGTTGCATAAAAATGAATTATGGGTAAGGGGCTTATACATAGCCGAATATTCTTTGGGAACAAGCAATAATCATATTGCGGTACACGACCGCAAACTGTTGCTGACCAAAAGAGAACTTAGAAAGATCGAAAACCGGATGAAGGACAAAGGCTATACAATTGTTCCGTTGAAAGTATTTTTTAATGACAAGCATTTAGCTAAAGTGGAGATTGGCCTGGGTCGCGGTAAAAAAGTGCATGATAAAAGAGAGACTTTAAAGAAAAAAGATACCGACAGAGAAATAAAACGTTTTCTTAAGTAAAGCCGTAAATGGCATAGTTGTAAAGCGATACAAGCGACTCTTTGGCTTGTCGAATAAAGAATAAAAGGTACAAGAGTGCGACGCAACAATCGACTCATAGTAGCAATTGGGCACGGTTCAAAAAAATTTACTCACCTTTTATCTCTTACGCAGTAATAAAAGTTTGTTAATAAGATTTAGAACGAGTTAGAATGAAAGCCTTCTTGCTTTTTTTGCTTACTCATTCATGCTACTTAAACTCAAGCTATTGAAGATTACATTGGTTTTGCTCTTGCTGACGGCTTTCTTTTTTTCTCACATCTCAGCCCAAACTGTTAAGGGAGAATGGTACGGTGTAGGGCAGGTAAAAAAGGCGGGAGATCACAACAGTTATCTTTCTGAAATGATCTTAAAACAAAAAGGAACAAAAGTAACCGGCGAGTTTAATTACTACTTCAGAAGCGTTTTGATTAAAACAAAGATTACCGGTACATATAGTGCAAAATTTCGGTTGCTTGAATTAAATGCACGCCCTGTGCTAAACTTTCAGGCAAAGAATGCGAATGGAGCAGACTGCCCGATGGAAGGTTCATTTACACTAAAGGTTTCAAAAGCTAAGACAACTCTTACAGGTCAGTTTAACCCTATTTACGAATATAGATATACATGTCCGGCTATCAATATCACGTTTGTAAAATCTGTCAATCCATCTACCAATCCTGTTCATGAGGAACCTGATGAAGACCCGGTTGCCGTGCCCAAAATAGTAACAAAGGTTAAAAAGGCAACACTGCCCGATCCCAATGAAAAAATAATAAGCGCGCTGAACCAGAGAGCTTTTGAAACCTCGCCGGTTATAGATGTAGATGCAGACAGCCTGAAAGTAACGCTGTACGATAACGGTGAAGTTGATAACGATACCATCTCGGTTTTCTATAACCGCAAGCTGATAAAATATAAGCAAATGCTGAGTGATAAGCCATATACTTTTTCTGTTCCGCTCGATACGTCTGTAAACGAAATTTCCATGTTTGCAGAAAACCTGGGAAGAATACCTCCCAATACTGCTCTGGCAATTATTTATGCAGGCGAACAAAGATTCGAGTTAAACCTCAGCAGCACCTACAGCAAAAATGCCGCTATCAGGTTCAGGCGAAAAATAAAACATGTTGATCCAAAGAATATAAATTAGCAGAGATGCGGCCGAGCTTTAATAGAAAAGAGGTTGTTCACTTTTTGAACAACCTCTTTTCTATTACAATAATGCCTTTTATTTTTACTACAGTTGGTTCAACCCTCAAATAGTATTATTCAGCTTAAAATTTAAATGATATTCCACCATGCAAAATATATTTGCCATAACCCGCTTCTGCAAACAATCCTGCATTTTTAGATAAATCAAATTTAACACCCAAACCTGCCTGGTAGGCCAAATCGGGTAAGGCGTCGGGGTAGATCACCTTATTGCCTGAGCCATCTGAATAGTTTTGCTTCCAGCTATTAATACCTAATGCCACCCGCAGGTATGGGGTTACTTTAGCGCTTACCGGGATATAGTTTACCAGGTTTGCCATTACTGCCCAGTTACTAATGTCGCCGGTAAAAGATTTGGAACCGGTACTGTAATCATAGTAGGGAGCGTTTACGGTACCGTGTGTTACCAATGCACCTATGCTCATTGTGCGGCTAAACCTGTAATCAAGCGACGCTGTAATGGGTCCCATTTGTGAAATATTTCCCTGGTAATAATTACGAAAACCCAACAAATAGTTTTTATCAAGATTAGGAAACCCGTATCCGAAAGATAAAATTACCTGGGGTTCAAATTTTGGAAGGTTTTGAGAATTTTGAGGGGCTCTACGGCGAGGATAGGGACGTGCGTATCGAGGATAACCCGGATAACCAAGACCACCGCCCATTCCAATAATCACTCTCTGTGCATCTACCGCTGAACCAGCTAAAAGCATGATCGCAAAAGCAAGAACAATATTCCTTTTCATCTTGAATTTTTTTCTTTAAGATGAAAAATCAAGATGCAGGTTTAAGAAGGCTTTAAAATTTTTTCGATAAAATCTGTTAAAGCTTTTTTGTATGTTATTCAGGGGGTGCATTTCAAATTGTCACTTTTGAATTTGTTGTCCTTTTGTAAGTTCTATCATTCGTCATTGCGAGGCACGAAGCAATCCCATTGTGTTTGAACAGGCCTACTATTAGCAGGGATTGCTTCGTCGTTTCCCGAAAACAAGTTCGGGACAGGCTCTCCTGCCAATGACACATTTTTAAAACCACTGTACTTTAATTACTTTTGCATTAA
>CAXUMK010000243.1:0-8546 GCA_964251885.1 uncultured Segetibacter sp.
GATTTACCGTACAAGTGAGTGACACAACGATGCTTAATGCTTATTCTTTCGCTGGCACCCAAAAAAATTTATTGCATAAATACATGCAGTAAGCAGTATAATATCAATGATCATTTATTTGCTGGTAACGCCGCCATATTCATACACGGCATAACCCCATGGCTCCATCTTCCATTCTTTGCCACTCAATTGCTCTTTACTTCCAGAAAAAACATTCAGCGCATTGCCATATAAAGTCTTGTCTTTTACACTTACGGTTTGCTCTTTATCAGACAGATTAAGAATGACAAATACTTTTTTCCCTGCTTTTTGCCGTGTGTAAGCATACAAAGCACTCTCATCACCCACGTTCACCTTTTTAAAGGAGGCGTTGGGTTCAAGGGCAGCATTTCTTTTACGCAGACTGAGAAGTGTTTTATAGAAAGCAGCCCGCTTAAATTTTCCAAAAGTCATCGGGTCTTTTTCGAAAAATGCGAGTGGCCTTAGCACCGGCTCTTCCTGTCCACCATAAATCAGGGGAACTCCTCTAACCATTGTTTGCGTAAATACAGCAAAAGGAGCGTGAACAGCGCCGGGCATTGTTTCGTAGTCGGCTTTGTTCCAGCTATTTTCGTCGTGGTTGCTGGTAAAATACATGCGCAATGCATTTTGGGAAAAGCTGTATCGTTCTGGTTTTTGATGCTGTCTAATGCAAAAGCTGGTCTTTCACCTTTTGCAATACTGTTCATGGTATGAAACATATCCCACGGATAAGTGGCATCGAAACCACTTTTATTCAGGTAAGGCAAGTCGCCTTCAGCAAGCATAAAAATATTTTTCATCTGCCTTAACTGACCAATGCATCTGCTCCAGAAAGAACCGGGAACATTCCATGCAACATCGCATCTGAAGCCATCTATGTCTGTATTTGTAATCCAGTATTTCAAGGACTTTATCATGCTGTCCTGCATCACCAGGTTCTTATAATCCAATTGCCGGGTGTCGGTCCAGTCAAATGGAACTGCAGCTTTGCCGGAACTGTCTTTTACGAAAAAATCAGGATGCTCTGTCAGCCACCTGTTATCTGCTCCTGTATGATTTGGCACCCAGTCAATAATTACTTTCATGCCCTTGCCATGTGCTGCCTGAACCAATCTTTTAAAATCGCTTAGCGTACCAAACTCGGGATTGACAGCAGTGTAATCAGACACTGCATAATAGCTTCCCAAAGTTCCCTTTCTGTCTACTTTGCTTATTGGGTTGATAGGCATAAACCACAGCGTTTGTACACCCATTTGCTTTAGCCTGTCAAGGCTTTTTGCAAAGGCGTTAAAAGTTCCCTCTTTTGAATACTGGCGCACGTTTACTTCATAAATATTTCCCTGCATGATCCAAGCAGGATGACCGTCAATCATAGAAGCATTTACACCCGCTTTATTTGTTTTTTGAGAAAACCCGGCAGAAACAACGATTAAAGAAAGAAACAGAAAGCCAAAGACTTTTTTCATATAGGCATTTTATGGGCTAAGCTATAGATTAACCGGGATATTAGTATTTGAAAAGGTTGATAGTTTTGAAAAAATGATAAAAGAAAAGCCATTAGTGCGGTAGTAACTAATGGCTGGGTAACTTTTGATTTATAGTAAGAAAGACACTAAAAGAACAATCCTTTTGTTTTCAAAAGGCAATTAACTTGATCTGGTTTAAAAATACAATTCTTTGTTAAGTGTTTTAAAGAGCTGTCGAAGGAGGAGACTCGGCAAAGCGAAGAAATTTAATTTAACTTCTACTCACTTTATTATACACATCATCCGCATCAACATTTAGTTCTTTAAGTAGTAATTCTTTTCTATAGTTAGCTTGTTGAATACTTAAACGGATAAGATTATCCTCTGGAAACTGTTCAGTTAAAGAATTTCCATTTTTTATAATTTTCTTCAAATCCTGGATTTCCTGCTCTATTATTTCTCCTTGTCTCATCTGTTGCATTTTTTTGTTCATGCTTGTGTTTCTTGAATTATCAAAATTTAAAGACTCTTCCATTTGCCATTACTTCCTGGCGGGTTTCATCAAAGGTTACTTTGACTCCGGTATGAACGGCGGCGTTGGTCATAATGGTCGCGATGGAATGGCTGTAGCCAGCCTCAACAGGGGCATGTGGCTGCTGGCGGCTTCTGATACATTCCATCCAGTTTCTTATGTGATTTGAAGTAAGCGTGTCGCCACCGGTATTTGCTGAAGCAATTACTTTTTCGGTATCAGACAAAGACATTTCGGGCAACAGGTTTGGCTGCATATTCATTTGTGCAGCCATCGACTGTGTTAAGCCACCTGTTGGAGACACTTTATTTGTATTCAGATTTAATTCCCCGCCATTTGAATAATATATTTCGGCTGGATTTTCATCCCCGTTATGCATACGTGACTGAAATGTAACCTGGAAGCCTGAGGAAAGATCATCAGAAGGGCCATAATCAAAAACTGCAGTTATGGTGTCCCAGTTTTTTCTTCCGTCTTTCCACATATAAATGCCGCCGTTAGCCACCACGCTTCTCGGATGCTGCAAACCAGTAAACCAATGCACGGTATCAATCTGGTGGCTCATCCATTGCCCGGGCAGGCCTGATGAATAAGGCCAGAACAAACGGAATTCCAGATATTTTCTCGGGTCAAATGTATCATCGGGCCGGTTCAGCAAAAACCGTTTCCAGTCCGTATCTTCCTTCTTTAACTGGCTTAGCAAAGCAGGTCTGCGCCAGCGGCCGGGCTGGTTTACATTCCAGGTTAGTTCTACCATTGTAACCGGCCCAAACTTACCTGATTTTATAAAATCATTCGCTGCCTGGTAGTTGGCGCCGCTTCTCCTTTGCGAGCCTATCTGCACAATTCTGTCCGATGCTTTTATAGCTTTCAGTGCGGCGCGGTTGTCTTCCATTGTTTCGGCAAAAGGCTTTTCGCAATACACATCGCAGCCTGCTTTTACCGCTTCAATTGCGTGCAGTGCGTGTTGAAAATCGGCGGTGCTTACAAATACCGCATCAACCAGTTTCTTATCGTACATTTCTTCGTTGTTGCGGCATATAGCCACATCGTGACCCATTTTCTCCTGCCACGCGGCAACGCCTTCCTGCCTCCTTTTGCTCCAGATATCTGACACTGCAACCACATCAAAATTCAGTTCTTTATAATGGTTCATAAAGCAAGGCATGTGCGTACTTCTGTGCCGGTCAGAGAAGCCAACAACGCCAACTCTTACCCTGTCATTTGCGCCAATAATACGCCTGTAACTTGAAGCGCTAAAGGCATTAGCGCCTATAAACAATCCTGTTGATGTAAGAGCCGTTTGTTTTATAAAATCGCGACGTGAGTGGGGCATAGCAAATTGTTTTATGAGTTTATTTTTATGTTTCCGGCTTTATAACTTTTTTAAGCATCCGTTGCGTCGCACACTGCAACTGTTTTTTCTTTATTCTGCCGGATGGAGGTTGACAGATGACAGAATCTTTTCAAATCTAAAATATATTATTGAGCGAAATGCATTTGGAAGATGTCTTTTTTGTAGTGAAGGTAAATCGCGGGTATTATTGTTAAAAAGTAGAGCAGAGTAGATTTATCAAACCTTTTCAAACTTACTATCATCCTTTCTTGGCAAAAAGTAACCTTTAATACAGTTAGGATTTCTGATACAAATTTGTATATGATCTTTCTCTCTGAAACCAGCATTAGCATATAAGGCTTTTCCTTCCCAAAATACCCCTCTTACAGAGTCAAAAGCAGATAATTTTTGTTCCCTCCTTATTTCATGAAGTGTTTCAAAAACTGCGCAATCCAGTTCACGCAATAATAGGTCTTTACTACCTCCGACATTTTTATTTACAGGAATGGGAGAACCAGAAACTTCGTTTGTTGCTATAAGAATTTCATAGCCCAATTTTACTAACTCTAAATTTTCAAAATCTAATAAATCTAAACAATGACCCAAACTAATAACAGCGCCTATAACTGCAGGTGTTATTATTTTCTTCTTTGATCTTCCCGGGTTATCTTTTAAAAATGTGGCGTATTCTAAAGCTCTGGCAGTACTATTATCCCAAAAGTAAATTCCGTGACCTAACCAATCATATTTGTTGTTGCTTCCTTTTAACGAGGTTTTACCTAATAACACGTCTTCAACAACTGATTGGTCGCATCCATGAAAAGCGAGAACTAAGCCTGTTCTTGTGGAATACATAAATCTTTATAAACCTTCTTAAGATTGCCCTTAGAGGTAGTAATCCCAGCATCGGTGAGAAACTTCTGTGAAGCTTTTTTATTCTTTGAAAGCTTCGTTTTATACTTTTGAAGTATATCAATAAATTCTTTGCGATCTTTATCTGACATACTTCAAAATTATTAAAAAAATTTGACTATTTGTTTTTTCGCCCAATCGAGTCCCCTTCAAAGCCCTGCCCGCCGTTCTAAGAGATCATAGCATCTGTACAGCACAGGGCCTCATCTTAACACATTGCTTTGCAATGAAGACCACTTCGACATAAACATAGCCGTCGGCTTAATACAAAAGGGCTTTAATTTCCTTATCTCCTTACCACACTATTTTCTTAAGCCTCTCACGGTTATATTAATGTTTGATAAATTATTAATCATCTTAAAAGCTTGAAACCATTCCTCCCGATAAATTCTTGTTTTTTGCTCGTCAATTTTATTATCTTTAAATCTAATAAATAGAGTGTTCCAAATACTTATAAAAGAAAAAACAGGAGGAAGAAATGCCGTTAATAAATCTCTCCCTTGAGTAAGCGGCAGATCAGCATCAATACTATCAATGTCTTTGAACCTATACTCACGTTTAGTAGAAATTGTAGTTATTAATCTTTGATACGTGATAACAAAGCGATCATTATAAACTATGATTTTTCCAATGCTATTAATAAAAATTATGAATAACAAAAACAATATTATCACAATAACCAGCACAGGATTCTCCGAAAAGTGAAACAATAGGTATATAATTATTCCAATAGACAATAGCTCGTAAAGTAAGAAGCTATAAAGACTTAAGTAGGAATACGATACAAAAACTTTTTCTTCTTTATTCATGATTAGGATATTTAACCTTTTAAATTACTAAACTATCTATTAATTCCACTGCTTAAGAAAACTTTATAATTCTTTACTTCCCAAGGTACATATCCAAAATTAGTATTCGCAAACATTTCAGGCCTCAAACTTCTTCGTCATGCCGAGTCGCCTTGTGCAGCGGTATAAGGGAACCCCTGCATTCGTACAGCGCAGGGTTTCAGCCTAACACACATTGCTCTGCTATGAAGACCCGCTTCGACATAGCAGTACTTCCCGCAGAATTGAACACCTCAATTAAGAATACTTCCACACCTTCTACCAACAAAATACCTACTTTTAAAAAATGAAATGTAATGCGTGCTTATTCATTATCGGCTGTTTGCTTTTCTCCGTCAATACAAATGCGCAGTTGATGGCAGAAAAGAACACCTTTACAAAAGCGGATACATTGCGCGGATCTATCACTGCTTACAGAAAAGGATGGGATGTGCTGCAATATGATCTTACCATACAGCCCGATATAATCAACAAAACCATCATTGGCAAAAACACTATTACCTACAGAGAAGATTTACCGGTTCTTACTATGCAGATCGACCTGCAGCAGCCACTTATGGCCGACAGTATTATCGGAGAAAACGGCAACCATTACAATTTTAGAAGAGATGACAATATTTGTTTTGTTTTTCTCAGAGACAGCCTTGCAAAATATAAATTCAAGCCTGGTATCAGGAAGCTGACTTTATATTATCATGGGCATCCAACCGAAGCAAAACGGGCTCCCTGGGATGGCGGGTTGGTTTGGAAAACCGATTCAACGGGTAATCCATGGATTGCTACAGCATGCGAGGGTTTGGGTGCGAGTGTATGGTGGCCATGCAAAGACCATCAAAGCGATGAACCCGACAGCGGCATGCATATACAAATCATTGCTCCCGACACTTTATCTGCTGTAAGTAATGGAAGGTTAAAAAATGTATCTGCCTCGGTAAACGGAATGAAAACCTGGAGCTGGGAAGTAAAGAACCCCATCAACTCTTATGACGTAACAATGAACATAGGCAAATACACACATTGGGACGATACTTTAATGGGTGAAGGCGGGAAGCTCGATTTGCAATACTGGGTGCTTGAATACAACCTGGGTAAAGCGAAGAAGCAGTTCGATCAGGTAAAGACAATGATACACAGCCATGAATTCTGGTTTGGCAAATATCCTTTTTATGAAGACGGTTACAAATTGGTCGAAACTCCCTTTTTAGGAATGGAACACCAGAGCGCCGTTGCTTATGGAAATAAATATGAAAACGGTTATTTAGGCCGCGATCTTAGCGGTACCGGCTGGGGACTGAAGTGGGATTTTATCATCATTCACGAAAGCGGTCACGAATGGTTTGGCAACAGCATTACCTCTAAAGACCTTGCTGATATGTGGATACACGAAGGCTTTACCAATTACAGCGAAACGCTGTATACCGAAACGACGTTTGGCAAACAGGCAGGCGCTGAATACAATTATGGAATAAGAAAAAACATTCGGAACGATAAAAATGTGATAGGCTTTTATGACGTGAATAAAGAAGGAAGCGGCGACATGTATTATAAATGCGGAAATATGCTAAACATCATCAGGCAAACAATACATGATGATACAAAATTCAGAATGATCTTAAAAGGGCTTAACAGCACTTTTTATCATCAGACTGTGACAACAAAACAAATTGAAGATTATATCTCTGCTCAAAGCAATATCGACTTTTCAAAAGTCTTCGACCAGTATTTAAGAACAATTCAAATTCCTGTCTTGGAATATTACTTCTCAGAAAATCATCAAAAAATATTTTCCAGATGGAGTAACTGCGTTCAGGGTTTTAATTTACCAATTATAGTATCTTCAACAGAAGGTATTCTTTCTGTTCATCCTGCAGAAATATGGAAAAGCTCTTCTATTTCTCCAAAATTAGCAAGCACAGATCTCACTGATCTTATTTTAAAGAGCTATTATATACAGGTTATGCAGGTAACCGCAATACCATCATTATAAGCAAAGCAGTCAATGGCTAACATCAGGAAACAGGCGATATTAAGCAGCATACTGGTTTATTTTGGTTTTTTGATCCTTTAGGATTTTACGCCGCAAGTTCAACATGCAGCTTTTTACAATCAAAACTATTATTGGCTTATTGTGGCTGCCGTTGCGTTTGCCCCTTTAAGGGTTGTGGGTAGGGTTTTGGTTTATGTCAATTGGTCTTACCGTATACCCTTCTTTTCTCAATAAATTAAGCACTCCTTTGTCGCCTCCAAGATGACCTGCGCCTACGGCGAATAAAGTAAAGTTATCTTTTGCTATACCTGAAAACTGGTTAACCCAGTTACTATTTCTTTTGTACAAAAGAATATCCATGTAACCGCTGGTTGCACTTTCATCATTTATGCTCATGGTGTATAATTTCTCCACATCCTGGTCTTTGTAAACCCGTATCATTTCATTCATCGAGGCGCGGTTCTTTTCTAAACTGTTAATAGATTTCATTAGGTCTTCGGCCTGCTCTTTATAAGGAATGCTGTCAAAAATAGAAGCCTGAAAAGCCACCGTCTCCAATCCCTTTGTCTCTTTCTTTTGTTTGTACGCCTCATCTATAATTTTCATTTCCACGCCGTTCTTTTGCTCACAGGGCAAAAGCAGTTCATACAGGCTTGATGATATCATTAAAGGAGGCTGCTTCTCAAGTATCGAAAATGGCACTGATGGTTGAAATTTTTCAAAAAAAGATTTTACTTTATTGTAATCGTCTGCAGAAAGGACATTTGCAAGAGATTGTCCATTATTTGAACTCAGGTCTAATATGCCCGTTAACAGTTCTGATGCATTATCCAAATCAACCTCAAGGTATATTTGATTGCAGTTTTGTATAACTGATTTAACCGTTGAAGTTAGTTCCGCATCTTCTGCACACATCAAATGCATTGTACCAAAAAAATAAGAAGGCTTACTCAAGTTTTTACCTGTAATCTCCCAGAGCAAACTTTTTCCGTTAGCCGAAGTTCGATACGAGCTTTTGCTTTTACATGAAAAAAGGATCGTAATGCCTATGAGAGAAAAGAACGCGGTAATGAGCTTGCACATTTTTCTTTCAATTATTTTAAAGAACTACAAAAGTGGCATGATTTTGTAATTTATATTCATGTTTTTTAAGGGTTTAGGGTTGAAAAGGAGGCTCAATTCTTTGAGCCTCTTACTTTTTTTATACAAATCTGACTTTATTTCTGTATTACTTCCTTTAATTCCCTCCTTTTAAGTTTGTTCTTCTCCTTTTTTGCTAATACGTTTTTTTAAAGTTTCTGTAGATTTTACTCCGTGAGAGGAAGTATACTGTAGAAAAAAAGCCCCGAAAGAGGCTTAAAGAAAAAATATTATTATTTATAGTTTGGTGGGACAACTTAATTTTTGGCGATTGCCACTTGTTCCGTTATAGTTATCAAACCAG
>CAXUMK010000244.1:0-8527 GCA_964251885.1 uncultured Segetibacter sp.
CAAGTGTGCGACGCAACAATGTAAAATAGTAGTAATGCAGCCCGGCTCCAAAAAATCACTGCACATTATATGCGGCGTGAAGTATGATTACAGAAATTTTATTTATCCTTAGCCGCAACTTTTGATTTTATGTAATCAGCCTGTTCTTTTTGACCTGCTGCCTGTTTTGCTTCTGCAATTCCGTTTAGTGAATCGTTTATCAGCCCATCGCTCCAAAAGTGATATTGCTGCGGAATAGCAGTGCGAAAATCAATCATCATATCTACCCCTTTTTTAAGCTTTTCTGTATTTTTTACGTTCTTAAAGAAATCAGTTAAAGGGCGGATCATACTTATTTTTTCGTTACTAAAAGGCAGCTTTTCGAATTTGGAGACTAAGGAGTCAAATTTACTTTCATCAGAAAATCTTATTATCGCTTCCATTAAACTCCCTTTGGAAGGCTGCATAGATAGCTTAGCAGCCTCTTTAATGGCCCCAATACTGTCGATTTTTGCCAGGGCTTCCAAAGCATTTCCGGCAACAGAGTATGAAGAATCGGTAAGCGCTTTCATAAAAAGAGGTTTGTAAACTTCCTTTTTATATTTTCCCAATGCCTGAACAGCCGCCGCTTTTACCCATAATATTTTTTCATTAACAGCCAAATTTATTACAGTGCTTTCCAGAGATTGCTTTATTGTATCATTGTCGAAGTGCAATAAATTAAGTGTTAGTTCTCTTAGCCGTGGTGACTTATCACTTAGGGCAGTTTTAAGAAAGCTAAGTTCGGCAGGCTTTGTTTGATTTTTTGAAGCAAACACTATCGCCTCTCTTCTGTCTACATACAAGCCGGCGTGAGTATATTGATAGATAAAATTTTCGAGCGTTTTGTTATCTGTTTTCTCGGAGAGAAGCACTTTATCTCCATCCACATTTATCAGGTCGGGGTTTGCATTTACGGCAAAAGACAAGGTATCAGACGCCTTGTCCATCCATACTTTATAACGCCGTTTGCTGTTGCTCTCGTAAACATCCACAGCAAATGGCAGCTTAAATATTTGCCCGCTCTGCGTTTGCCTGATATAAACCTTTGCTGTTCTGCTGGCCGGGTCGTAACCATAGCTGATGTCAAGCTTTGGATGACCGGTGCCGTAATACCATTGGTTCCAGAACCAGTTTAAATCCTGACCGGTGACTTCTTCAAAAGCCAAACGAAGGTTGTGCGCTTCGGCTGATTTGAATTTGTTGGTCGTCAGATACAGGTGCAACGACTTGAAAAAGGCGCTGTCGCCAACATAATTGCGAAGCATGTTTAAAATCCGTCCGCCTTTGGGGTAGCTTACAGCATCAAATACATCTTCCTTATCTCTATAGAAGAAACGAACAAGAGACTTGTCTTCACTGTTGCTTTGCAAATAGGACCGCATATCAGTATAGCTTTGTTCTTCTCCTGCATCTTTTCCATATTTGTATTCAAGCCACAATGTTTCGCTGTAATCGGCAAATGACTCATTTAAAGTAATATTGCTCCAGCTTTCTGTAGTTACATAATCGCCAAACCACTGGTGAAACAATTCGTGTGCAATAACGCTTTCCCATTTATTCTCTTCTGCCAGTTCCCTTGCATCCTGCTGGGCAAAATCGCCGTGCAGTGTAGCGGTTGTATTTTCCATAGCGCCGCTTACATAGTCTCTTCCGGTGATTTGCGCATACTTAGGCCAAGGATAATCAACTCCTGTTATTCTTGAATAAAATGCGATCATTTCAGGAGTTAAGCCAAATATTCTCCTCGCTACCGGTGCATATTCTTTCTCTACATAATAACTCACTTCCTTTCCTTTGTAGCTGTCTTTTATAACAGCATAATCGCCTACGCCCATAAGAAATAAGTAAGGAGCATGCGGCAAGTCCATCTTCCATGTGTCGGTACGTGTGCCATCGCTGTTCTTTTTCTGGCTAACCATTAGTCCATTTGAAAGGGTTACCTATTTCGCAGGCACGGTCATGCTGATTTGTTCAGTGGTTTTCTGATTAGGCTTGTCGATGGTAGGAAACCAGGCGGAGTTAGATTCTGTTTCGCCCTGTGTCCATATTTGTGTGGGCTTATCTTTTTCTTCCCCTTTTGGGTTGATGAAATACAGGCCTTTTGCATCTGATATAGCAGCGCTTCCGGTGGTCTTCAATTCATTGGGCTTAGAAACGTAATTGATATAAACCGTATAATTTTCGTTTGCCTTATAGCTTTTATCTAATGTAATTCTAAGATTTAAACTGTCGTAAGAATAGCGCAGGGGAATGTTCTTTCCGGCTTTTACAACAGACACTTCATTTATGTTCATGCCTTTTGCATCGAGGTTCAATGAGTCGGTAGTATAGAAGTGCGGGTGCAATGTTATCCATGCTTTGCCATACATGTAGGCTTTGCCATAGTCGAACTTTACATCTAATCTCGTATTCACCAAATCGTTGATTTTTGTGGCCGAAGCACGATACATGCTTTTCCAGGGTTCTTGTTTAGTTGTGTCTGATTGTGACCTGGCAGAAATGGCAATGAATAGAAAAATACAGGCAAGTAACTTTTTCATGTGGCGGTAGGTATTATAGTTAAGTATGTTAAAATACAAATTATTTGGTTCATCATCTTTTATTCTAATCAAAAATCCAGTTTAATTCTACATTGCCATGTTTTAGTATTAGTCGTTTTTTTGGTAACCGTCAGTTGTTTTTTATGGCAACATCGTTGTGTCACTGTGTGTCGTGAGAAGCATGGTTGTTAAAGAATGCTTCGTAATTGTATAAATGATGGCAGATGGTCTGCCGTACACGCCTGACAGCGGGAGTGTACAAACCGCCCCAAGGTGCTTTGTTCAAAAGGCGAGGTATTGAGCGTTGGGGTTAAAAGGTGTCGTAAGGCATCAGGTGTGTAGTGGAGCTGAATGCAAATGAACCATTGAAGACGTGTCGAAATCAACAAAGTCGAGAGCCAAACTGCTGATATGGTGACATTGGCAGGATAAAGCTGTAACGGGTAAGCTGTTTCTGGTTACGGGTTCTCCGGCATTGAGATGGCAGGAACATTACACAGGCGTTTATATGAAACATGAGAGGCTACCTTATTAATGTGCTGCGCCTGTTAACAGGGTATTGTTAAGCGAGTTAAACAATGCTTTCGTGATGCTAATGCCACAATGGTCGTATGATGGATTTATATTGGAAGGTGTATGGAAAGAAACGTTTGATACTACCGATGATGGGGAAGCTGTTTCAATTGTTCGCAATAAAAATGCAGAAGCAGAATTTTTACGGTTGCTTGTATCTCTGCATGCCAATTTTGTAAACCAAAGAAACGGCTATTACTATTTATCTTTTGCTGACGCACAAAAGAAACAATGGTTTTTTAAAGCATATCATCAGTTGCTCGAACAGGGCATCGAACTGGTCGGGATGGATATGCTGCAGCACTTCAGGTATTCACAATTCAAACCCGAAACAGAGATAAGTATACAACGCGAAGAGCAGAGCAGGGTGCTTATGCAAATGAAAGTGGCTTTCGGCAATGAAGAAATCCGTCTTGCCGAATTACAGAAGATGCTCCTTGCCGGGCAAAAGTCGGTGTTGCTAAAAGATGGCTCTTTGGGTGTATTGCACGATGAATGGTTGCAGCAATATGCTGCCATAATAAAGCATGGCAAAATAAATAAGGATGAAATAGAAGTATCCAGGTTTATGGCGATAAGCCACCAGCAGTCTTCTGAAAACGGGGAGGCGCTGAAGACATTTTTAAAAGAGCAATGGTGGCAAAAGTGGAAGCAATGGAAAACCAGCGATACGGCCATTTACCATCTTCCTGCAACGGTGAATGCCGTTTTAAGACCTTACCAGCAAAAAGGATTTGAATGGCTTACTTTACTGGCAGAGGCTGGTGCAGGAGGTTGTCTTGCCGATGATATGGGGCTTGGCAAAACCGTGCAAACGATTTGTTTTCTTGCTTATAGTATTCATCAAAATCCCGGGTCGGTCAATATCATTGTGTGCCCGTCGTCACTCATTTATAACTGGCAGCAAGAGTTACAAAAGTTTGCGCCTTCCATCTCCGCCGTTGTCTATCATGGAGCGCTAAGAAATGTAGATATTATTAAAAGCCCCGATCACCAGGTTATTATAACGAGTTATGGAACGGCCCGGGCAGACGCTGAAGTGTTGTTATCGCAGAGCTACGGCGTGGCAGTCATAGATGAAAGCCACAATATTAAAAATCCTTCGGCTCAAATTACCACTGTGGTCAATTCTCTTAAGGCCAATACCCGAATAGCGCTTAGCGGCACTCCTGTAGTCAATAATACTTTCGACCTCTACGCCCAGCTAAACTTTGCAGTACCGGGAATGTTTGGCGGACGCGAGTTTTTTAAAAGAGAATATACCGATGCAATAGACCGGTATCACGACGAAGAAAAAATAAAATCGCTGCAAAAGCTGACCGCACCTTTTATCCTGCGACGAACAAAAGAGCAGGTAGCAAAAGATCTTCCTGATAAAACCGAGATCATACTTTGGTGTAAGATGCACAGCCGCCAGCAGGATGTGTACAACGAGATCAAAGACCAGGTAAAAAACAGTTTGTTTCTCAATATCAAAAACGAAGGCTTACAAAAAAGTAAGCTGGCCGTTATGCAGGGCATGCTGCGGCTGCGGCAAATATGCAATTCACCTTTGCTCTTGCCCGATACTTTTGAGCAAACGTGCAAAGATTCAATTAAAACGGAAGTTTTGTTAAGCGAGCTGTCTAACATCCTCAAAGAACACAAGGCATTGGTCTTCTCTCAATTCAGCAGCATGCTTCATTTGCTTACAAAGGAATGTGATAAGGCAGGCATCCGTTATTATCATTTCGACGGACAGACACCACCTGCACAAAGAACTGAAATGGTAAATGCATTTCAACAAAAAGACAATACGACCAACCTGTTTTTAATCAGCCTAAAAGCCGGCAACACCGGTCTCACGCTGACCGCCGCCGATTATGTTTTTCTTTTCGATCCGTGGTGGAATACAGCCGCCGAGCAGCAGGCAATTGACAGTACGCATCGCATTGGTCAGACCAAAAATGTGTTTGCTTATAAACTGATCTGTAAGGATACAATTGAAGAAAAGATCATTCAACTGCAAAAAAGAAAAAAGCAGTTGGCAGAAGAACTGATCACCGAAGATGACAGTTTCATCAAATCATTAACCGAAGAAGATATGAGTATTTGTTTAGCTGAGAGTTTAAAAAAGTAATTGTTGTTGTCGAATATTTTTTGTTCCGGGCATTACTACTCCGGTTAGTCATTGTTGCGTCGCAGTACGTTCATCTGTATCATTTCAATTTAGCGGCGTGCGCCTCATCGTCATTGCGAGGAGGAACGACGAAGCAATCCCACAGCCAACTGTCAACCTGATCGTGAAGGAGATTGCTTCGTACCTCGAAATGACGAAGAGTTTTCAATAATAAAATGATGAAAGCCATATGCAGCAGAATAACTAACGGACAGGTTGTGTGTATCGCATATTTTTTTAACTATGGCAAGCCCGAGACCATTAGAAGTTTCTGAAGGATTTTTTGATTTATTGAAACGCTTAAATAATTGCTTTGAGTCTATTTCAGGGAGATCGCTTGTATTACTGATCTGGTATTTGCTGCCACTTATTTTTATCGAAATACTTCCACCCGTAAAATTGTATTTTACAGCATTGCCAACCAGGTTACTTACAAGTGAATCGGCAAGCAAAGGATGCAGGTGCAGCACAAAGTCTTCTGCAAAACCAGTTTCAACTGTCAGTTGTTTGTCCCTGATAAGTTCGTCAAAAAGTTTCAGGTATTTCTTTGTTATTTCAGTAAGGCTGATGGTTTCTGCAGTCTCATATTGATTGTTTTCAATTTTGGCCAGCAGCAGCAACGACTGATTTAGCTTGCTCAGCCTGCTTAAAGCTGTACTTGCATCCATAACAGATTGTACCTGGTTGTCGCTTAGATTGCTGTCCTGCAGCAGCAATTCCATTTTGCTTTGTACGACTGCAAGCGGCGTTTGCATTTCGTGTGCGGCATTTTCTGTAAACTCCTTCATGTTTACATAATCATTGTAAATTTTTTCTGCCATTGCATTGAGCGAAGTGTTCAATTCATTAAACTCTTTTGTGTTTGTCTTCTCAAAATGAACGGCTTCCATTTTTTGCAGTTCGGCGCCTCTTATTTGCAAAAGCGACTTGCGAAAAGGCTTCCATAATCTTTCACTGATGAGACCGTTAAAAAGCAAAGTCGCTACAAAAAGCCCTGCAAACACGAGCAGCATTATCCTGGTTACATTGGCTTGCATAACCGTCTTTTGCTCCTGCGATTTACGAATGGAAATCAGGTAAGGAATGTCGTTGACAGAAACTACATGTGTCAACTGGCGGTACAGCATTTTCTGATTTTCATTCTGCTGTGCATTTACATCTTCAATTCGCGGAAAAGCAGTCACTGCCGCATTTACAGGATAAATTAAAATTTCAGGAGTTCTTAAAATAAAGGTGGTTCCGTTGTCGCTTTGTGTCTGCAGGTATCGTATCCATTGCACCTCCTCAGCTATCAGTTCCTCGTCCATCCGGTGATTTAATTCTCTGCTGAATTGCCTGAATAAAAAAAAGCCGCCCGCAGCAAGCAAAGGCACAATTGCTACAAGAAAGTATAACGTGGTTTTTGTGAGAAGCCTCATAGTTCTTACCGATCATAGTTTTCATTCAGATGGTTGAAAATACTAAACCTTCCTGTAAATTACCGCGCAAATAAAATTCGCGTAAAAGCTTTTTGAAGAAACTATTTTGTATCCGTTTTTATCAAACAAAGATTGCATATCAGGCAAACGGGACGCTTCGATATTGCAGATTAACCGAAAGAAGATGTACATTATTTTAATCATCATTTTCTTCCAAAACGCATCTTTTTTACTTAGTCTGAAATCAGCAAAAAGCCACAAGCCTTGCTGATGTAAAAGGGCATGAATTTTATTGAAAACTGCAGCAGCAGTATCATCAGAAAAGTTATCTAAAAAAAAAGGCGTAATAACTACATCGAAACGCTGGGTTAAGTAAACATCTTCAAAAGGCTGATTGATAAAAGTGATTGTATTGTTGCCGGTATTTTTGATTTTAGCCAGGGCAATCATTTTTTTTGAAAGATCAACGTAAGTAATATCTAATCCGGAAGGATGTTTTATTGTAATCAATTCAAGCAAAGCGCCTGTGCCGCCACCGATAATCAATATTTTACTTTCTGTAGGAATAGCTTCTGCCAAAAACTTATGGGCATTTAAAATGGCATCGCCATATACCAGTTTTGAAAGCCTGTCATAAAAAGGCGCGACCATATCGTAATTACCTTTTTTAGACATCTTATTATTGCTTCGGGCAAGGTAATAAGAAAAACGCTGATGCTATACTGCAAGTCGTTCGTCATTGCGAGGTACGAAGCAATCCCATTTGTGTTTGAACAGGCTAACTGTCGGTAGCAGGGACTGCTTCGTCGTTTCCCGAAAACAAGTTCGGGACAGGCTCTCCTCGCAATGACGGCTATTTTTTTGCTCAAGCGAGTACCTTCAGAGGAAGTGTGATCCTTTTCTTTCCTTCCACTGGAAGAAAAGAAAACGACAAATCCATGATTGCAACGATGTAAAATAGTAGTAATACAGTCCGGCTCAAAAAAACCCTGCACATTTTATACCGGGGAAATTATAATTCAATCCCTCAATCCTTCAATCTCAAACCATTTTATAAAGAGAAGCTCCAGCCTACTTTAGCATGTACGCTATTAGCATATCCATTTCCTTCTATGTTGTGAAATGCATTGTAATACAATCCAAGCTCAAGTCCCAGCAATCTTACACCTGCGCCTATACCTGCAGTAAATTCGCTGCTGCTTTCACCGCTAACTTTTAATGAAGTAGTTCCAATATCACCATTGATAAATAATTTCTTCAATAAAAAATATTGTTTAAACCCCACTTTTACCGGAATCGCGGTAAGTGTGCCGCCGAGACCAAGACCACTTGATTGCGATTTATAACCCGTTACGCCAACCGTTGCGACCAGGTACGTTGAGCCCAATCCCACACCACCATATAGTTCGCCGCCAAGGCCAAATTTGTAAGCGTCTTTAAAGCTTCCCTAGGGTATGGCGTAGATGAAATTGGCACCCAAAGTAACTTTCGGCCTTTTTACTTTTAATTGTGCATTCGCCGCGGCAGTCACTAAAAAAATGAGACTAAAAGTAGCAGCAGCTTTTACAACTATTTTTCTCACACGCTTGTTTTTTAAAGATTGAAAATAAATAATTATACTGTTTAAGAATTGCTAATAACCCTAATTTTAGTACTTATTTCTAAAAAGGTTATATGCTTTCGATGAAAACCCAGTATGCTTTTAAAGCATTGATGTATATGGCTCAGCAGGATAAGCAAAGGCCTATTTTGATTGCCGAAATAGCAGAGCAGAAAACGATACCGCTGAAGTTTCTCGAAAATATTTTGCTGCAGTT
>CAXUMK010000245.1:0-1727 GCA_964251885.1 uncultured Segetibacter sp.
CTGGTAGAGTCGGTACTCATAGAACCAGAAGTTACAGTAGTAGAGTCAGTAGTTGCGGTTGTACTTCCACTGCCGCAAGCAGCAAAAGCACCTAATACGAATACAAATAATAGCTTCTTCATTTTTTTCTTTGTTGATTAATTTGTTGTGATTATAGATTAATACAAAGAAGGAAGAAAGGTAACCCGGTTATTTAAAAAAACTTTTTTGCTCATTGTTTAACTCAATATTTTATTGTTTTTTAGATTAATCAAAATCCTGTAAAGGTTAAAAAAAATTTTTTCCCTTTTCCGCCTCATCTTTTTTCATTTAAGCAGGTACAATTTCTGATGTAATAATGTTTTACTTCTTAAATTTCTGCTATGAGAAAATTACTACTTCCCGTTGTATTCATTATTTTTCCATTGCTTGTTACATGTCAGCCCCTGATTTCATTTAATACAGTTGTATCAGGATTATCGCAACCTGTAGACGTGGTTGAAGTAAATGACAGTACGCATAGGCTTTTTATAGTTGAAAAAACAGGAACAATCAGAATTTGGAAAGAGACTTCTTTGCAGTCCACTCCTTTTCTCGATGCTTCATCCTTTATCGCAACCGGTGGATCGGAACAGGGAATACTGAGCCTTGCATTTCATCCGGATTATAAGAACACCGGTTTCTTTTTTATTTATTATACAAATACATTGGGCAATGTGACTATTGCACGCTATCACCGTAACAGCGATACGGTGGCCGATGCATCGTCGGGAATTGTTTTGCTTACCATTACAAAAAAATATCAAAATCATAATGGAGGCAAACTGCTGTTTGGTCCTGATGGTTATTTATACTTTGGAACAGGCGATGGTGGCGATGGTGGAGACCCGGATAACAATTCGCAGAACGGACAGTCATTATTAGGAAAAATGCTTAGGATTGATGTTAATAATCCCAATCCTCCATATTATAGTATCCCTGCTACCAATCCATATACCGGCAGTACGACAACGAAAGAAGAGATCATTGCAACAGGCCTGCGTAATCCCTGGCGCTGGAGCTTTGACAAACAAACAGGAGATGTATGGATTGCAGATGTTGGCCAGGATGCATGGGAAGAAGTAGATGCGGTTCCCTTCGCAAACAGGCTCGATAAAGATTATGGCTGGTCTTGCTTTGAGGCAACTCACTCTTACAAAGGTTGCGCAGCTAAAACCAATAATGTTTCTCCCATTTTTGAATACTCTCATAACAATTTAACTGGAGGAAATTCAATAACCGGCGGCTACGTTTACAGGGGAACCGAATTTCCTTCTTTGCAGGGTTATTACATCTGCACCGACTTTGTAAGCGCAAACGGATGGCTTATAAAGTCTGATGGCAATGGCGGCTGGACTACAACTATGCAAAAAAACTGGCCTGCCGGTATTTGCTCTTTTGGTGAAACTTCCGATGGCACTTTATATGCGTTAACCTTGGGCGGTACGCTTTATAAAGTGATAGCAAGCTCTGCTCTGCCACTGCACCTTGTTTCTTTTACCGGAAGAAAAAACTGGAACAAATTTGAAATTAACTGGCAGGTTCAGAATGAAGAAGCAGGTGACGTGTATGTAATTGAAAAAAGAACAAGTCCGTCAGAACCTTTTGCAGAAATCAACAGAACTAAGGTCGTAAACAATCGTCCTGCGAATAATTATTTGGTTGAAGTACCTGGTAGCAATGGACAAACTTTTTACCGTTTAAAAATG
>CAXUMK010000245.1:1737-3706 GCA_964251885.1 uncultured Segetibacter sp.
CGGCACTTCTGTTAAAGCATTTAGTTCAGGCACAAGCCTTACGCTTACTTTGCCTTCCGGCACAACAAATATTGAAGTGTTTGATGCATCAGGCAAGGCTTTAAAAAATCAAAAAATAAATGGCGGAGAAAGACAACTCATCATTCCTCTTTCAAATGTTGCAAAAGGAATAATTACAATTAGCGCTCTGGTAAATAATGAAAGACAGGTGGTGCAGACTGTTTATTAAGGTTTGAACTGCTTCTTGTTGTGTAGACTATGAGAAAGCCAAATAGAAGTACAGCAGATGAACGTAATGCGACGCAACAATGTATAATCGGTGAACAAATGCCTGTAACAAAAAATGCTTTCCATCCTGGGTCTCCTCTCTTAGCCTTTCGTTAGCGCAGACCTCAGCATGTGCGTCGCAGGGTCTCATCCCAGCACACAAAGGCTTTGCTATGAAGACCCCGCTTCGACAAAGACAAACATCTGTCATCCATCATCTGTCATCTCTCTTTATTCATCTATAATCCCGGACATTTTGAAGTATTTATTTCCGGTTTGCATGGGTTGTCTTCCTCCTGCTTGTAGGTGCTGTGATCCCAGACAAAACCAAATTCTGTACTTCCGGCTGTGTACGAATAACCTTTATTGCCAACCTGTGCATCGTGCCCAAAACCTACTCTCATTTTATCACGTTTATTGTCCCTTCCCGCGAGATTGAAAGAAAGTGTAAGGCCTAACGAATTAAGGTCGGTAAAGTTGATACGGCCGCGGTACCACAATCCTAAGCTTACATCATAATCATTTTGTGTTACTTCTGCTCCTATTTGATAACTCATATTTTTCGCTTGCTGATAACCGATAACGCCAATACTAAAAGACCATTTATTGTCAGAATTTGTATTTGTATACAATATATTACCCGTGTACAGGATTGGCAATTGACTTCTAAAAGAATCAGAGGTGGCAATAAGTGACTCATCGGGAGAGTTGATGTGATGGCCGCTAAACCCGAAAAGCAATCGCTTGTTTTCGGCTATGCTGTAATTAAAAAATGTTCCGGCAGCAAAGTCGGCAAAGTATTTTCCATTATTTACAGGTATGTCTGCAGAAGTTGTGAAAGAAGTAACCCCAGTGGGCGTTAACTGATCAGAGAAAACCAATTTGTTATAATCGATCCTATTTTGTGCAACTCCAAATTGTAATCCGCCTGTCCAGAACCATTTTGGCACACCCCCGTTTTCTGCAACACTTTTTGTTCCGGCGCAAATGTTATAAGCATACGAACCATAAAACCCGCTTTTATTCAAATATCCCTCGCTTGATCGTGTAGCCATTAATCCAAACCCGCTATTGATACCGGGAACATATTTGTCAATAGAGAATGCCATATAATTCATGCCTGAAGGAATATTCCACCATTGCCTGCGATAGACGGCACTAATACGAAGGTCATGCTCTCCCGTACCTGTAGCTGCGGGGTTAAGGTAAACAGGAGAAAGAAAGGCTTGTGTATACACCGGGTCCTGCGCTTTCACGCTGCATTGCATGGCAAGAAATAATGCCCAAAAAATGCAGTGACGGTATTTTTGAAAAAGTGCTGATATACTAAGCATAACATTATTTTATAACTGTGATGAACCCTGCTTTTACCGGCGTAGATCTGCCAGGATAGATCATTCCGCGCCATTCTGTTCCATTGATAAACCTTGCTTCTATTTGCCAGGTGTACGCATTTTGTTGCAGTAGCTGTCCTGCCGTTCCATCCTTATTCTGCCACTTGCCGTCCCATCCTTTCATTGGTGACCCGTCCGCATTTAAGGCAGAGGTTTCAAATACCAGTTGTCCCCATGCTGTATAGATCCGTAAATGGTATTCTTTCAAACCTTTACCCAATGGCAAAAATGTTCGTAAAGCATTGTCCTGGCATCCGGGACAAATTGCATTTGGAACCTGCAGGTATCCGGGAACAGGTAAAACTGTT
>CAXUMK010000245.1:3716-8469 GCA_964251885.1 uncultured Segetibacter sp.
ACAATTGAATCCGTTACCCGGCAGCCTGATGTAAAGTCTGTTTTAAATAGCTTCACTTTAAATGTACCTGTATCGCTGTATTCATAAGAAATGATTCTTCCGTTACGCGTTTGTAACGTTCTGTCTCCCATATTCCACTGGTAAAGCCTGGAGGAATCAACATCGGTAGTGTCCTGAAAAGTAAATGTATAATCAGGTTGTTGCTGAATAAGGGAAGGAGTAACCTTTATGGATATGGGAGGCAAAGGCTGTATAATGATTTTACCTGCAACTGAAGTATCGCCGCAGCCTCCTGCGTTTTGCGCCAATGCCTGCACGTCGTAGCTTATAACGGCTGAACCGTTTACCAGGGTTAAAAAACGGTAGCTGAAAGGATTGGTATTCCCCTTAATCTGGCTGTTAATAAACCACTGGTAATTGACAGGGTCAGCGCCTGCGTTGGTGGTGATTCCTGTAAAAACAATCGTGGTATCGTGGCTGCAGGTAGTTGCAGCAAGCGGGCTGAAAGTGGTAACAGGAATATTGGACACATTAAATCGGTAAGTAGTACTATCGGTGCAGCCATTTGTACTGTTTACGATTAGCCGTACTGAGTCGCTACCGGCAAAATTATATACATGCGAAGTTGCAAAACCAGTTGCATAAAAAATACCCGGAGGTACGGCAGCATCAAATATTTTCCACTGGACAAGACTGGCAGCGGAGGCATTGACTGCGCTTACCTGCAAATTGTAAGGCACACAAGTTGTTCCGGGAGTAATCGTTATTTGTGCAGGTATTTTGATCGCCACCGTAACCTGTTGTCTTGAAGTGTCTGTACATAAAGAAGTGAGGTCAAGCTTTTTTGCAACCAGCGTAATCGTGAATGAACCGGCTGTAGTGTAAGTATGGGTTCCATTTACAAACGATGCCGAGTCGCCGTCACCCCAATACCACTGATACATATTGGCGCTGGTGGAGGTGTTATTGACGATGATGGTTTGCCCGGCACATAACTGCCTCGGCGTTACACTAAAGCCTGCCACAGGCCGGTTAGAAATGTTGATGGCGATGGTGTCTTTTGATGGAGAGCAACCGGCTACCACATCGTTGCTGATCGTCCAGATAAGCAGGTAAGTACCTGGCTGACCAAAGGTAAAGGTCGATGCCGGATCAGAAGGGTCGCTGAATAACCCATTACCCGATACGGGCTGGCTAAGGATTGTCCAAAGTCCTTTTTCATACGGCCTTGATGCATCTGCATTTGCATGTAAAATAACAGAACGGGTTGTGGTAAAATCACAAATAGCTATATCGGTACCTGCATTGGCCGTGGTTATGGCGGGACGGTTGATGATTTCCACTTCGTCTGCCGAACTGCCGCAACCGGTAGCGCCGGTGATCGTCCACATAAAGCGATACGTTTTGTCAGGCTGCACAGAAGTAACCGAAGTATTTGGCGCATTTGGGTTAGCAATAATGGCAGTCGGTCCAAAGGTTTGTGTCCAGGCTCCTTTTCCAATAACAGGATTGTTGGCAGACAAGTTAACACTTTGCTGATTACATAGTTTTTGATCAGGGCCAGCACTGGATTTGTCCACACTGTTCACAACGGTAATGATAGCCGTATCTGAGAAAGCTGATGGACAAGCACCACTTTCAACGACCGCTCTAAACCAGGTAGAAGTGGTCAAATTGCTATAAGTTAAGGAAGATGTTGTGTTCACAATTGTGTTCCATGTAATGCCATTGTCTACAGAAGATTGCCACCTGCCAACCGAACCCGTATAACCTGTTAATTGAAGAGTTCCGTTGTTTGTGCCCACGCAAACCGTACTATCAGGACTTGTAAATCCACCCACGGCTTTAGGAGACACAACCACGTTGATACTTGCCGAGGCGCTGCAACCATTTAGCGAAGCTGTAACCGTATAAGTGCCGTTATTGTTAATTGATGTGACGGGTATTACGGGATTTTGCTGACTGCTGCTAAAACCGCCCGGACCAAACCAGTTGTACACTACATTTCCCGTCACCCCAATGGAGGAAGTCAAATTTAATGTGCTTCCTACACATAAAGGGCCGTTGCTGCCGGCAGACGGAGTTAAAGGCGGCAGATCTGTTAGCGTGAACGGACCAACCTCAGCGGAAGTGCAGCCATTGAAAGCGACGCTCACATTGCTGTAAACGCCTGCCGGCAGGTTGTTGAGTACGATTGCTCCGACGGGATTTGACATCGCAGGAATACTTGCAGGTGTACTGCCATTGTAAATATATTGCAGTGTGTAAGCAGTAGAAGGAGTCAAACCCTGCAAAGTGATCGTGCCGGTAAAAGTGCCACAGCTTGTAGGGTTTGTAGAAGACGAAGCTGTAATAGCAGGTTTTTGCCTGACCGCTACAGCAATACTTGCGGGTACAACTGACCTGCATCCAGCCTGGATCGCGGTAACGGTATAAGTTCCTGCCTGGTTTGCCCCGGCATTTGGAATAGCAGGGTTTTGGAGATTACTGGCAAATCCGTTTGGTCCCGTCCATTCATACATAAAAATACCTGGCGCGGCATTGCTTGCTGTCAGCTTAATTGTATCACCACTACAAACAGGTGAGTTTGCCGTAAGGGTTGGTGTAGCAGGCTTAGGCGTAATGAACACATCTACAGAATCAGCCTGAGAGGTGCAACTACTAAGCGTCGCAGTTACATAATACCGCCCATTGATTGCAGGTGACACTGTATTGATAACGGGGTTTTGCAAATTGCTTGTAAATGAATTTGGACCTGTCCAAAAATAAGTTGCGCCGGCTACAGCAGAAACGACAGTCAGCCTAAGCGTATCACCGCTGCAACCTGGATTATTGCTGCCTGCCTTTGGTGCAGCAGGAGGATTAGGGTCTGATAAAGTAAAGGGACCTATTGTGTTTGAAGTACAATTATTCAATATTGCTTTTATGCCTGAATACACGCCTGAAACCAATCCATTTAAAGTAAGGCTACCAGATGCGTTTGAGCTAACGGAAACAGAGACGGGAGCGCCATTTTTCAGGTATTGAATGGTGTAAGTGGTATTAGGCGCTAATCCGGTTAAGGTGATCGTTCCGGTTGCTGAACCGCAATTGAGTGGGTTGGTAAATGTGCCGCTGATAACAGGAACTGGCCTAACGACAGCATTCACGGTTGCAGGCGAAGACGGGCAATTGGCTGCGGTCGGCGTAATAACTAAGGTATAATTGCCTGACACGGCAGCCGCTGCGTTTAGCAATATTGGATTTGGTAAAGTACTTGTAAAACCATTCGGCCCGTTCCATAAATAGGTGACAGAAACGCCAGAAGTACCGGAAGTTAGTTTTAATGAATCTCCTTCACAAATCGGGCTGTTGCTGTTGATAGTAGGAGTGGCAGGCGTAGCATTTACAACGACGTCAACAGAGTCAGGAAGCGAAGTACAATTGTTTACTGTATTGGTAACATAATATTTACCGTTTGCAGAAACGGTTGCATTATTAATAACAGGATTCTGCTGAGTACTTGAAAAATTAGGTCCGCTCCACGAATACGTAACGGTGCCTGTTGAACTTGTAGTAGCTGTAAGGTTCAACGTTTTTCCGCTGCATACAGGGCTGTTACTCGATGCCACAGGTGGTGGCGGAGGGTTCGGGTCAGACAAAGTAAATGGTCCAACAAAATTAGACGGGCAGCCGTTTAAAATGACCAAAATATTTGAATAGTTTCCGGCGCTGAGATTAGATATAATTAAAACACCCGAAGCATTAGATGCAGCAGTTGCAGAAACAAGTGTTCCGCCATTTTTGCTGTAGCGTACTGTATAGTTTGTGGAAGGTGTTAATCCGCTTAAAGTAATTGTTCCGCTTGCTGAGCCGCAATTGATCGGGTTGGTAAATGTGCCGCTGATAACAGGAACTGGCCTAACCACCACATTTACCATTGCAGGTGATGAAGGGCAGTTAGCTGCTAACGGTGTTGTAACCAAAGTATAATTGCCCGAAGCAGCAGCACTTGCAGCAGGTACGAATGGATTTTGTACAGTGCTTGCAAAACTATTTGGCCCGGCCCATGAATAGGTTACGGCAATGGCAGAAGTACCGGAAGCAAGTTTTATTGAGTCGCCTTCACAAATTGGGCTGTTGCTTGTAACGGTAGGAGTGGCAGGCGTAGCATTTACAACAACGTCAACAGAATCGGGAAGCGAAGTACAATTATTTACGGTATTCGTAACATAATACTTACCGCTTGCAGCAACTGTTACATTGTTGATAACCGGGTTTTGCTGCGTACTTGAAAAATTAGGTCCACTCCATGAATAGGTGATTGTGCCTGTTGAACCCGTAGTTGCAGTAAGGTTCACAGTTTTACCACTGCATACAGGACTGTTACTTGATGCCGTAGGAGGCAGCGGAGGGTTTGGATCAGTCAAAGTAAATGGTCCAACCGCAACAGACGGACAGCCGTTTAAAACGACCGTGATATTTGAATAATTCCCGGCACCCAGGTTTGATATCGTTAAAACCCCGGAAGCATTAGATGATGCGGTCACAGCAACAGGTGTTCCGCCATTTTTGCTGTAACGTACCGTGTAACTTGTTGAAGGCGTTAATCCGTTTAAAGTGATCGTACCTGTTTGCGAACTACACGTAAGCGGATTGGTCGAACTGCTGCTGTTAATAACCGGCACTGCCTTTACTATAACTGCAATAGCTGCCCGGTTGCTTTCGCAACCACTGCTGTTTTTCTGGCTTACATACCACGTGGTAGTACCAA
>CAXUMK010000246.1:0-7197 GCA_964251885.1 uncultured Segetibacter sp.
AGGAATGTATTTTTTAACAATCAGCCAAACTGCCAATCCTCCCAATAGCAGCGGCCATATTGTTATAATCATCACAAGCAATCCTGTTATTATTGCAGTACCGTCTTTAAAAGCCTGTTTCAATCTGGTTATAAAGGCTGGTGAAGAATCATCATTGTTTGTATTGCCATTAAGGTATTGAAAGTAAGTAAGATTTACCGTGCTGTACGCAGCTTCATGACTTAGGTATGCAACTCTTCCGCTGCCCGATTCTATATCTTCCTGTATCGAATTAATTTCCTTCTGCACTTCTAAGATCTCTTTCATTGTTTTCGCCTTTTTCAGCAAACCAAGGTATTGTTCTCTTACCTGTTTTCGTGCTTCTGTTCTTGCTTTGGTATCCACTACTTCTCCGGTTACGTCTTCAGTACTTATTTTTTTCTCAAGCACTTTCACACCCTCTGCAGGAAGCGAATTCATTAGGTTCTCAAACCTGTCCACCGGTACTTTTATTGTAATACTGTTTTCTATTTTACTGTCACTTTCGTTTTGCTGCTCGCCTGCTATG
The DNA here is from genome assembly GCA_964251885.1 of uncultured Segetibacter sp. Taxonomy (GTDB): domain Bacteria; phylum Bacteroidota; class Bacteroidia; order Chitinophagales; family Chitinophagaceae; genus Segetibacter. The sequence goes on from CAXUMK010000246.1 coordinate 548, forward strand.
TATGCACCATACCGTTTTACAGCCATACGAATAGTTGAATTATAGTTTCCGTAGTTTGTAAGTTCTAAAGTAACATTTGCGGTCTTTATTATTTTCTTATCCCAGTCAGGAGACGAAGCGGGACTACCCGATTGGTAGTTCTTATTTGATGAAGTGCTTTCTGCTATCGTATCTGCAGACAGAGATGATTGCATTTCCTTTTTATTTTGAATCATATCTTTTAACTCTACATTTTGACTTTTAAAGTCACTTCCTCTGCCACATGACATTAGTGTTACAGCCATAACAATGGCTATACATTTTGTTATAAGTTTCATATTTGTTGGTTTATTAGATAAGATGCAATGAATTGAAATATTACATAATCAGGCAATTGTACAGAGAGGAATTATACTTCACGCAGGGTAATTGTGCATTGCCGAAAGTAGAACAAAGCGTACAAGAGTGCGACGCAACTATGACTCATAGTAGTAATACAGTCCGGCTCCAAAAAGCAGCGTACTTTTTTTATGCAGTGCAAGTATATTTGTTCTGCTGAATATGACTATTCACTTATTCGAAGAAAGACATACCAATAGCAGTTGCCGCTAAGGCAATAAAAACGTTCGAAGACATAAAATTGTAATTTTTTGTGGGGAGAAAGAGGTTATTTTCCTGTAAACGCTTACATTCCTTTATTACTATATTATCAATAAGTAACCTGTACCTTTTGTTAAAGAAGAAAGATTTTTTGCTTTGCAGATCTATGGCTCCAAATCTTCATAAGCTGCCTGCAGTTCGTTGTAGCTGTGCTGGTCTCCTGCCTGTTTAGCGGCTGCCATGCCTTTTTCATACCACTGCAACGCTGCTTCAGTTTGTCCGTTTCTTTCCAATAATTTGGCAAGATGATAATACGAGCCTACATATTTCTGGTCGTTATGAAGAATGTTCTCAAATAAGTTTTTTGCCTCCTCGTCGTTGCCAATCTTTATGTATTCGAGAGCCAGGGCATGCTGTAGAAAACTATCTGCGGGGGAAGACTTCAGGTATTCGAGCAGTTTATTTATCCTGTCCATAAAATTTGTAAATAATTTATTTTAAAAGGCTTTTGCAAAATAAAGGGCACTTATATTTGTAGTATTAGTTGCATAAACAACTTTAAAATTTAAAAAGTGCTTGCATGAAAATCCTGGTTTGTATAAGTAAAACGCCCGATACGACGGCAAAAATAGCTTTCAAAAACGGCAATACCCAATTTGAAGACAACGGTGTTCAATGGATCATTAACCCTTACGATGAGTGGTATGCGCTGGTACGGGCTATCGAACTCAAAGAAAAAGACACCTCTGCGGTATTGCATATTATAATGGTTGGCGGGCCCGATGCCGACCCTATTATTCGCAAAGCGCTGGCGTTGGGAGGCGATGAAGCCATCCGCGTAAATACTGCAAAATTGCAGGACAGTTTTTATGTAGCTTCTCAAATTGCCGAAGTGGCAAAAAACGCTTACGATTTGATTTTTACAGGTAAAGAAACCATTGACTACAACGGCTCTTCAATCGGAGGAATGGTAGCCGAATTGCTCGGTCTGCCTTATATTTCGCTTGCTACTAAATTTGAAATAAATGGCAATACTGCAACCGTTACCCGGGAAATCGAAGGTGGTGAAGAAGTAAATGAGGTGTCGCTGCCGATAGTGGTGAGTTGTCAGAAAGGTGTAGCCGAAGCAAGAATTCCAAACATGCGCGGCATCATGTCGGCACGCACAAAACCATTAAAAGTAGTTGAACCCGTTGCTGTTGAGGAATTAACCAGTATCGCAGGTTTTGAATTGCCTCCGCCAAAAGCAGGCGTAAAAATGGTAAGCCCCGATAATATGGCTGAACTGGTGAGACTGCTGCACGAGGAAGCGAAGGTGATATGAGGTGGCAGATGACAGATGTTGGATGACGGATGACAGATGAAGAAAGTTTTGGTAACGGGCATTTGTAATTCTACTAAGCATCGTTGCGTCGCACACTTGTACAGTTAGTTCTTTTATTAGCGCGGTAGCCATTAGCACATTAGCACATTAGCTAATTAGCACATTAACTTTCAAATTTTCAAATTATGGTTTTAATATTTGCCGACCAAACCGATGGTCATTTTAAAAAGACAGCATTTGAGGCGCTCTCTTACGGAGCTAAAGTAGCTGAACAATTGGGCACAACGGCAGAAGCCTTAGTGCTGGGGACAGTGAACGAAGACCTTACTGCATTAGGAAAGTATGGTGTAACAAAAGTGCATCATGCAGCAGATGAAACGCTCAATGCCTTTGATGCGCAGGTGTATACAAAAGCAATAGCAGATGCGGTACAGTCCACCGGGGCAAAAGTGCTGGTGCTGGCTCATAATAATACCGGTCGCGCTATCGCCGGAAGATTGTCTGCCCGTTTAAAAGCTGCTATGGTTGCTGCTGCAGTCAGCCTGCCTGATACAACGAATGGTTTTGTTGTAAAAAAAGTGGTATTTAGCGGAAAGGCCTTTGCCAATGTTTCATTGAATACAGATATAAAGATCATCTCCATCAACATGAATGCTTACAAAGCAGTGCCCGGAGAAGGTACGGCTGAAGTGAGCCCGTTAAGCATAACCGTTGATGCTGCCAAAGTAAAAGTGACCGCAACAAATAAAGTGAAGGGTGAAATTCCGTTAACCGAAGCAACCCGGGTGGTAAGCGGCGGCCGTGGTTTAAAAGGCCCCGAAAATTGGGGAATAGTGGAAGACCTGGCACATGCGCTGGATGCTGCTCTGGCATGCAGCCGCCCAGTGGCCGATTCGAATTGGAGGCCACACCATGAACATGTGGGGCAGACCGGTATTGCAATTGCACCTAACCTGTACATTGCCGCTGGTATCTCCGGAGCTATTCAGCACCTGGCCGGCGTTAACAGGAGCAAAGTAATTGTTGTAATTAACAAAGACGCAGAAGCTCCCTTTTTTAAAGCCGCTGATTATGGAGTGGTAGGTGATGTTTTTGAAGTACTCCCCAAACTGACCGAAGCAGTGAAGAAGTTTAAAGGAGTGTGAATAGCCCAGTTATAGCCAGTTATACTACAATCACTTAATTGAAAGCAATTTTTACTCTTTAAAAAATATTTTAAATATTAAAAAGGCTACTTAAAGCAAGTGTAGATAAAGCGTTATTATGAAGTTTTACACTAAACATAAAAAGCTTACATTGAAAAAAGGTTTTACGCTTCTGGTTGTTGTTATATTCTTACATAACTTGGCCTTTGCTCAAAACGTCGATTCGATAATAGTATCACCAGAAAATCCAGTTAAACGTTTTGATACTGCCTTACGTAAAAAACTATTAGAATGGAGCACTACTACGCAAACTCCAAACACATTATATGCTGCTCATCCATCTTCAGTCAATTTCCCAGGCCCAGTAAAACCTGGCTTTGAATTAAGAAGCGAAATATTTCATTTTATTCATAAAAAAGCTGATAGTTCACAATATAATTTATCTAAAAAATTCATTTTTGCCCACCCTCATTTAGGTACCTGGTACAGTACAGGTTTATACGCTGTTGCAGGACAACCCATATCTGTTGACATTCCCCCCGCGCTCTATAATAAAAGCATCTATCTAATTATTGGTGCCCATTTTGATTATTTAGGTTCAGATATTGCTGCTAATGAAGACTGGCGACGCATGCCCGGAGTTGTATCTGGCTTTGTTTTAGACAGTATTTTTCGGTTTGCCTCCTCCCCTTTTGGAGGTCTAATTTATTTAGTTATAGGAGCTGAAGAACCTATGGTAGATGCTGAGTTCACTTTCAAAAATGTAATTTCCTCGCCTTTTTATAAATTAGGTAGTACAGCCACATCAGATTGGAAAAAGCAGTTGGCATTGAATAAAGCTCCCTGGGGAGAAATTGCATCTGATAAAGTCATCATTACCTTACCGGACTCTGCACTACAAAAATTAGATAACCCTGAAAAAGTATTGACATTATGGGATGATATTCTTTCGTGTGAATCCACCTTGGCTCAACTTCCTGCTCCTTTTATAAGACCTATGCGAATGGTGGTGGATGAACAAATTTCTGCAGGCTTTATGCATTCTGGTTACCCAATTATGATTCATCACAGTCCTTCTAAAGGAATGCTTTCCCTTGATGTTATCACCAATCCTTCAAAACTTTTATCACCAAGTGAAGGAGGTGCAAATTGGGGGTTTTTTCACGAAATTGGTCATAATCTGCAAAATTGGGAATGGGTTTTTGATGGAACTACCGAAGTAGGTTGTAATTTTTTTGCCTTATATGTATTTGATAGTTTAATAAAAACCCGTAAAGGTGCACACGAAAATATAGAGATTAGTTATCAAAAAAAACTGATGCAGGAATATTTTACAAAAGGATCAAACTACGAAAATTACCAGCAAGACCCATTTTTAGGTTTAATACCTTTTATGCAGGTGCAAAAACAATTTGGCTGGGATCCTTTTAAAAAGGTTTTTAAGTGGTATCTTAAACATCCTTCTCATGAATTTGATAATATCAATAGTGAAGATAGTTTATATAAAAGGGCTAATCAGATTAAGATAAACAGGTTTATTGAACAATTGTCTATAGAAGTTAAGAGAAACCTTACCAGCTTTTTCAGAATATGGGGATTGCCTGTTGATACATTGGTAGATGAAAAACTGAAAAAATACAAACTTTGGATACCTGATGAACTTGAGATATTCAAAAAGAAAAATTAAGAATTATTACAATATAGCCTTAAAAGAGTGCCTTAAACACTTATGTAACGCTTTTGAAAACTGGCTATAACAAGACGACAGATGGCAGTTGACGGATGACAGAAAAAGCTGACCTAAAAAGCCGCAGTTTTGATAGCTGCGGCTTTTCATTTTAAAACAATGAGATTTTTATTGTTATCCCTAAGCCTTTAATTCCTCCAGTTCCGTCATATCCTCCTCAGAAAGTGCTATGGCAGCAGACTTTATGTTTTCTTCAAGATGCTTCACACTGGAAGTTCCGGGGATAAGCAGGATGTTGGGCGAATGATGCAACAACCAGCTTAAAGCAACCTGCTGTGCCGAGGCATTGTACTTCTTTCCAACCTCGTTTAATTTTTCGACTGCCTTTACATTCCCTCCGCTTAAAGGATACCACGGAATAAAAGCAATGTCATTTTGCTGGCAGTATTCCAGTTCAGTCTCCCACTTGCGGTTATCGACACTGTACATATTTTGCACTGAAACCACTTTTACAAACTCCTGCGCTTTTTTAATTTGCTCCACATTTACCTCAGAAAGACCAATGTGTTTTATCAAACCATCTTCCTGTGCCTTTTGTAAGAATGCAAGCGTTTTTTCAAAGGGTACATTTGGATCAACACGGTGCAACTGGTACAGATCGATCTTATCGAGCTTTAATCTCTGTAAACTTCCGTGTAGGGCTTCCTTTAAATGTTCAGGGCTTGAATTAACAGGCCATTGATTAGGGCCGGTTCGCAACAAGCCACCTTTAGTAGCAATCACCAAACCCGCAGGATAAGGATGCAGAGCCTCTGCGATCAACTCTTCAGAAACGTTGGGGCCATAACTGTCGGCGGTATCAATAAAGTTGACTCCCAACTCAACTGCTTTCTGTAAAACCCGTATTGACTCTTCCCTGTCCTTTGGTGGTCCCCAAATGCCATCACCCGTAATGCGCATTGCACCATAACCCATCCTGTTAACCGTTACATCTCCACCTATTGTAAAAGTTGGAGAAAACGATGTTGCTGAATTTGCCATAAATATTTGTATTAAAGTTTAAGATGATAAATACTATAATCCACTCAAAATTTTACTGTAAGAGCAGATTATTTTAATAACTTACGAACATTATGCCACGGACTAATAGACTGATTTTGATATGTTATTTAATCAAATGTTCAGTGCTCCACTTTCAATGATTGTGCATTGCTGAATAATGAATAAAAGTACAAGTGTGCGACGCAAGGATGTGAAATAGTAGTAATGCAGCCGGCTCCACAAAAAATCACTGAACATTTTTATGCAACGGAAAGTATATATCTGTAAGCAAAGTTTATTACAAAAATAAGAGGACAAAAAAATCATCTAAACCAAACCTATATTATGAAAAAGTTTTTTCCTGTTGTCACTGCCCTTCTCTTGTTGCTTCCTTCGATAATTCATTCACAGGAAACAGTTGACATGGACATGATGCAAAAAATAAAAAATGAAGAAAAGCAACATTCTCAGGTTAGTTATATCGCACATAATCTAACGGATGTTACCGGGCCCAGATTAACCAATTCTCCGGGTTACAAAAGAGCGGTTAGCTGGACAGTTAAAGCAATGCAGGACTGGGGACTTCAAAATGCAGCGCCAGAAGCATGGGGCGAATTTGGGAGAGGCTGGAGCACAGAGGAGTCTTACCTCGCCATGAAAAAGCCTTATTATCAGCCCATCATTGCCTACCCCGTTGCATGGACAAACAGTACAAACGGGGCGACATCAGCGAAAGTAGTATTGCTCGACAAACTTGACTCGGCAACTATTACAAATATGGGCGATGCACTGAGAGGTAAAATTGTAATGGTTCAATTGCGTGATACCACTCTCAGAAGCGCTTTCACAGCTTATGGAAAGCGATACGATGACA
>CAXUMK010000246.1:7207-8455 GCA_964251885.1 uncultured Segetibacter sp.
AGCGTTTTGAATAAATTGCCGGATGCCTACATGTTTGCGAGAAAGATGCTTGATATGTATATGCCAATCATTTTAAAAGGTTATCAAACAAAATTGTATCTGCAAAGCAAAGGAGCGGTAGCCTTGCTAACTGAAAAAGGCAACGGAAGAGACGGAACTTTATTTGTAGATGGCACACCTGCTTTTGCAAAAGGGTATGCAGCTACTTTACCCGAAATGGTTGTTTCTACTGAAGACTACTTAAAAATGCAGCGTTTGCTACACGATAACCAGGAAGTCGAATTGGACATAAATGTGAAGAACAAATTTTATCCTGACGACTTAACGGGTTATAATGTAGTAGCAGAAATACCAGGCTCAGACCCGGTTTTGAAGAATGAAGTGGTTATGCTTGGCGGCCATCTTGACTCGTGGCACAGCGGTACAGGCGCTACCGATAATGCCGCAGGCTGTATTGTTGCGATGGAAGCAGTCCGCCTTTTAAAAGCTTTGGGCGTGCAGCCTAAAAGAACCATTCGCCTTGCACTTTGGGGCGGTGAAGAAGAGGGATTATTAGGTTCTTTTGGTTATGTAAAAAAACACTACGGCAACCCCGCTGATATGAAACTGCAACCCGAGCAGTTGAATGTATCTGCATACTTTAATCTCGATAATGGCTCGGGGAAGATCCGGGGCATTTACCTGCAGCACAACGAAAAGGTTCGCGATATTTTTACTGCATGGCTCCAGCCTTTTGCAGATATGGGCGCCACTGGTGTTACCAGCAGCAACACAGGCAGCACAGACCATTTATCTTTTGACGCAGTAGGCATTCCCGCCTTTCAGTTTATACAGGACCCCCTCGAGTATGAGACCCGCACCCATCACAGCAACATGGATGTATATGACCATTTGTCTATAGATGATCTGCAGCAGGCCTCAACGATAATGGCAGCTTTTATCTACAATACATCCATGCGTAAAGAAAGCCTGCCAAGAAAACCACTGCCACCCGCAGAACGCTTTGTTTTTGATACTGATTTTCCATTGTAACCTCACCCTCGGTCCCTCTCCTTGAGGAGAGGGAGGCCAGGCATTTGATTTATTTCAGCTTTAGAGCTAACAGATTTGACTTGGAGTTGTTTTGGCTTTTCCTTTAATGACTAAATCACTTATTGACTTTCATTGACCTCACCCTCGGTCCCTCTCCTTGAGGCTACCGTTAGTACACAAGTAGAGATTATTTTTGCGGAAAAAAGAATGGATAAT
>CAXUMK010000247.1:0-8416 GCA_964251885.1 uncultured Segetibacter sp.
GATGCGGCACAAGAGAGTGACACAACCGGAGCAGAAGAAAGAACAAATGTTGGTCAACCAAAAAAACCTCCCGTTAATGACATTGATCTTATGAGCATAAAAATGCTCCTTTGTAGGGCTGGGGTTTCTTATCTTCATGCAATGCTGCGAATAGGATTAATAAAGGAAGGAAAACTACCTGAAGATAAAAGGGTTGCACTGTCGCCTCAGCAATGCAGGTGGCTGCAACATAGCTTTTCAAATGTGCAGATAGTTGCGCAAACAAGTGAGTTAAGGTGTTTTAGCAACAGCGAATACACAGATGCAGGCATAGAAGTAAAAGATGATTTACACGATTGCGATTTGCTGTTAGGCATTAAAGAAGTGCCGGTAAGCCAGCTTTTAGAGGGAAAGATGTACATGTTCTTTTCTCACACAAAAAAAATGCAACCGCACAACAGGCAGTTGCTGCAGGCTATCATTCATAAAAAAACTACGCTGACAGACTATGAATGCCTTGAACATGAAGACGGGCAGCGTATCATCGGCTTCGGATTTTTTGCCGGAATTGTCGGCGCTCACAACGGAATGATGGCTTATGGAAAACGAACGAAAACATTTGATCTCGCAAGAGTTTACCAATACGCCGATTACCGCGACCTGATAAAGACGTACTTCGGATTAAGACTTCCTATAGTGAAAATTGTGGTAGCGGGCAGTGGGAGAGTGGCGACAGGCGTGCTTGAAATTATGAACCTAATGGATGTAAAAGAAGTGGATGCGGATGACTATTTGTCTAAAGAATTTACTTACCCGGTGTATGTTCATCTGAAGGGAACTGATTTATATAAACACAAAGTGACCGGAAAATATAGCCGGGAAGATTTTCACAATAACCCGCATGATTACGAAAGTAAGTTTGATGCTTATTTAAGTGAAACCGATATTTTAATGAATGGTACTTATTGGGATAAAGATGTTCCCTGCCTGTTTAAGTGGGAAGACTTGCTAAAGCCTGGTTTTAGAATACAAACAATTGCCGATATCAGCGATGATAAAGATGGCGGTATTCCTTGTAATCTGGGCGACAGTTCTATTGAAAATCCGGTATATGGAGTTGACCCGGTCAACCGTCAAATGATCGCCCCTTATCAAAAAGAAGGAGTAGATATAATGGCAGTCAGCAATTTGCCTAACGAACTGCCGAGAGATGCAAGCAGTTATTTTGGCGACCAGCTAATTAAATATGTAATTGAAGATCTGCTGAGAGGCGGTTCGCCTTTAATTGACCGTGCTACCATTGTGAAAGAAGGCAACCTATGTCAGCGATATGCATATATGCAGGAGTATGCAAACGGAAAGTTTAGTTATTTGCCAGTTTCAAACCGCTCCAAAGCATAAGGCAATTTTAATTACTCCTCATTTTTTCGCCATAACCCTAAGTCCCTTGCGTATTGTTGTGAGTGTTTCTCTTAATACGCTGAGATAATACTCCACCATGTGCAAAGACACATGATGAAGATCTCAGGAAAGCTGTTGATGAAATAAATATATTTTCTTCCTGCCAGAGTTCCCTTCAGTGCAGCGAGGACTACAACTAAAAAGCCAGTATAAAAGCCCCCAATTTTTTTCATGATTATTAAAACAGCCGGAACAATTAACTTCGGTAAAACAAAAATTCATTTCAATACTACTGCAGAAGAAAATGCAAGACTTTTGCTGTTAATCATTCTACTTACATAACGCATCTATTTATGAAAAGATTACTATTTCTTTTTACAGCATTGCTCTGGTTATCGGCATGCAAAAACACTACGGATAACAATGTAGCTGATATACAAGGGATTGATTCTTCCGTTAAACCCGGAAATAATTTTTTTATGTATGTAAATCATAAATGGTACGATTCGGCTCAAATACCTCCTTCGCAGGCGGGCGTAGGTGCATACATGTTTATGAACTATCCGCAGCGCCTGCGTTTGCAGGGCATACTCGATAGTGTTTCAAAAGCTAACAATAAAGCAGGCAGCATTGAACAAAAGCTCGGCGATTTTTATGCTTCAGGAATGGATACAACGAGTATCAACAAACGGGGTTATGAGCCTGTAAAGCCGGTGCTTGCACGTATCGACAGCATCAGCGATGTTGTTTCTTTAATGAAATTTGTTGCAGGTGAAGCAAAGACAAACAATACATCCATTTTAGCTTTTAATGTAGGACCCGATAATAAAAACAGCAGCCTTAATATTGCTCATATATCTCAGGCCGGAATTGGACTGCCCGAGAGAGATTATTATTTTAAAACAGATCCGTCAAGCGCTGCTATTCAGCAGGCTTACAAAACATATCTTACTAAACTATTTCAACTTACCGGCAGCGATGCTGCAACGGCGACAAAAGATGCCGACATCGTTTACAATATAGATAAACAACTCGCTTCGTCGCACAGAACGAATATTGAATTACGCGATGTAAACGCAAACTATAATAAGATGGCTGTTGCAACGCTTGTGAAACGGCAACCCAATATCGGCTGGCAAACTGTTTTGAATGACTTAGGCGCAAAAACAGATTCTATTGATGTATCGCAACCCGGATATTATGATAAACTGAATACAGCTTTAAAAACCGTTTCAATCAGCGACTGGAAAGTCTACCTGAAAGCTTATTCCATCAACACATATACAGATTTGCTAAGCAAACCTTTTGTTGATGCTGCATTCGAATTTAAGAAAGTACTGACGGGACAGGCTGTGCAAAAGACACGAGGCGAAATAATGGCAAGCGCAGTAGACAATTCATTAGGCGAAGCGCTTGGGCAATTATATGTAAAAAAATACTTTGGAGAAGACGCCAAAAAACGTGTGCAGGAGCTGGTGAATAATTTGCAAAAAGCAATGGGTGCAAGAATGGATAAGCTTGACTGGATGAGCGACAGCACCAGGAAAAAAGCAAAAGAAAAACTATTTGCCATTACAAAAAAGATCGGCTATCCCGACAAGTGGAGAGATTACAGCAATGTAACGATTGTCAAGAATAAATATTTTGAGAATGTCGTGTCTGCTGCCGCTAACAATTACCAGTTTCAACTGGCAAAATTGAACAAGCCTGTTGACAGAAGTGAATGGTTTACCACACCTTCGACAGTAACAGCTTATAATAATCCTCCGGCAAATGAAATCGTCTTTCCTGCAGGAATTTTACAGCCACCTTATTTTGATAACAACGCCGATGATGCGCTTAACTACGGCGGCATTGGCATGGTGATAGGTCACGAGATAACGCATACATTCGATGACCAGGGCGCTCAATTTGATAAAGATGGTAACGTAAAGAACTGGTGGACGAAAGTTGATTATGAAAAATTCAAAACAAAAACCAAGAAGGTAATTGATCTCTATAACAAGTTTACGGTACTGGATACCATGCATGTAAAAGGCGCCATGACAGTTGGAGAAAACACTGCAGATATTGGCGGTGTTGCCATGGCTTATGATGCTTTTAAAATGACCAAAGAAGGTCATGACACCACAAAGATCGGTGGCTACACACCCGATCAGCGCTTCTTTATTTCTGTTGCCAAAATATGGCGCGTAAAAATGAAAGACGAATTTCTGCGCCTGTGGATCAATAATAATCCGCACTCTCCTCCTATGTGGCGTGTAAACAGCCCGCTGATGAACAACCAACATTTTTATGAGGCATTTAGTGTGCAGCCAAGCGATTCAAATTATTTGCCTCAAGAGAAAAGAGTTCAGATCTGGTAGGCAATATGTAATGCAGCGAATCCTTTCCCGCAGTGTCTATGCTGCCGATAGTCAGGCGAAAGAGACATAGCGGGAGGTAACACTACGAGCTGCATTCCGGATTTTAGCAACGCGATAATAATTAACAGATAAAAATTGTGTGAGAAAAGCCGCAATGAAAAGATGCGGTAAAAGTGAGTGACACAACAAAAGATAAATAAAAGGACAAATGCCGGTTCCCAAAAAAGAATAAAAATTATTGGTAGGAGTCAGTTCAACCATCAAAGCAATTTAATCCGCTCTTCTTCCAGATCGATCTGGTAAATCTGCCAATTGATAATACTTTCATCTAATTGAGGATCTTTGTTTAACCCTGCTAAAAATTTTCGTTGGTTTTCAAGCACGTCCAGGTAATTCTGTTTTGCTTCTGCAGTCATCTTAAAATTTTCGGGCTGGTTCATTTTATTCTCCCACTGCTCGACCATCCGCAGCAAATGAGCATCTTTGAATAAACCTTTTTGCTGGTTTTCTTTTAATAAGTTTACCGTATAAACAGCCAGCTTATTTCTTATTTTCAATTTTGTTTCTTCCTCAGATAATTCATCTGAATTATCAAACAGTTTAGACCGCTTAATAAAATAAGGCAGGGTAAGCCCCTGGATCAACAGCGTAAGCAGGATGACCAGAAATGTTATAAAAAGAATTAAGTTTCGGTAAGGAAATGGTTCACCATTTTGCAGTTTTATCGGAATAGCTAAGGCGGCAGCCAGTGATACTACACCACGCATTCCCGTCCAGCCTAATAAAAGTGGTAGTTGCCACAGCCTGCGCGGGCTTTGCCTCATGGGCATTACACCGGGCCTGAAAATGCGTGTTGCTGCTAATGCAATATAGGAACTGATAATTCTTATTAATATTAAAATAGCAGTTACCAAAATACCGTAGTTAATGGCTGTGGCAAGCGGTATGCCATCGGCGTGAAGCCCTGCTACAACTTCGGGCAATTCCAGGCCAATAAGCATAAATACAATTCCATTAAGAATAAAGATAAAAGCTTCCCAAAAGCTATATCCGCTGAGGCGGCTGGCGCTCGATAAAAACACAAGTCGCCTGTTTGCTAAAAACAAGCCTCCAGACACCACGGCCAGCACGCCTGAACTGTGTAATTGTTCGGCAATCAAATAAAGAAAATAAGGTTCAATCAGTGTTAGTGCAATGTCTGAAGAAGCATCGGTAGGCAATCGTTTATGTGCCTGCATGAATATCCATCCGCAAATCAGCCCAATGCCAATACCGCCGGTTACCATCCAGGAAAAACTAATTAACGCCTGATGAAAAATAAACTGTCCTGTACCCACAGCCACCAATGCAAACCTGAAAATAATGAGTGACGATGCATCATTCAGCAGGCTTTCTCCTTCCAGAATGGCAGAGGTGGTTTTGGAAATCTTTACAAATTTCATGATGGCTCCCGTACTTACAGCATCTGGCGGAGATACGATACCTCCCAGCAAAAAGCCCAATGCAAGTGTAAAACCCGGAATGAAATGATTGGTTAATACGGCAACCGCCAATGCTGAAAAAAACACCACCAAAAAAGCAAAGCTGCCAATAATGCGCCACCATTTTTTCATTTCTTTAAATGAGATGCTCCAGGCAGCTTCAAATAAGAGTGGTGGCAAAAAAATAAAAAATATCATATTTGGGTCTACCTGTACTGCAGGCAATCCCGGTATAAAACTAATAAGTAACCCCGCTATTACCAGCAACACCGGGTAAGCGATCCGTAACTTGCTTGCCATCATCTCTATTAGTACAATGGCCGCTACAAGCGCCAGCAGAAAGGGTAATTGTTCATGCATACTTTAAATAAATATGATTGAGCAATGAATGTTTTTAGTTTTTTTTGGAGACGGGCATTTGTTCATTCTTCTGCTCCGGTTGTGTCACTCACTTATACCGCATCTTTTCATGGCAGCTTACACACCATTTATTATTTGTAAAACATCCTTGCGTTAATGGCATTATTAAGCAACACGAATAGCAAATATAATTGAGTTGGCAGCATTTTTTCTGCCCGGTTTCATCTTCGTGCTATGTTTCTATAATAGATAGCTGCATGCCTAAAGAATTTTCACCGAATAGTTAAATCCGTTGCTGGCAGGTATGCTTTTGAGTTATTAAAGGGTATTTCGCTCCGGCTATGACTACGTCATTTAGCCCTTAAAAAAATGAGGAGGTTCTACAATAACCTTTTCAGAAACGGTTTATTAGCTGAACAGTTCGGGATTTTTTAGATATTATTTGTCGATTGAATAAGTATTTTAACTCATTCTACAAACGAGACATTCGGCAGTTACTCTTTACTACCTTTAATTTAAAAAAATTATGGAGGAAATGGAAGTTCCAACAGAACATTTGCACGAAGCAATTAATGAGCATGTTAAAGAGGAACAAAACTGGTCGTTATATGTTGCCATATCAACGGCTTTAATGGCTGTGTTTGCAGCTATAGCAAGTATGATGGCAGGACATGACTCCAATGAAGCGCTTATTGAGCAGATAAAAGCATCAGACCAATGGGCCTATTACCAGGCTAAGGGAATAAAGCAGGAAATTGCAAAACTGAATAGCGTAAAAGACACTGCAGTAATTTTGAAATACCAAAAAGAGCAGGCAGCTATCAAAAGAACGGCTGAAGAAGAAGAGAAGACTTCTAAAGCTTTTTTAGAACAACATGTTTTAATTGCAAGATGTGTAACATTGTTTCAGATCGCTATCGCCATCTCGGCCATTTCTATCATCACAAAAAGGCGTATTTTATGGTACTTCGCTATAATAATAGCCATAACGGGGCTCCTCTTTTTTGGCTCCATTTTATTTTAGAAACAATGATCAAAGGCTAAGGAGAAAAAACGTTTACCGCTGGTTTTGAAAAAAGCCAGGGTATGCAATTTGCGCAGCTAATGAAATCTTTTGTATTCGTCTTTAAACTTTTTAAAGAAATTCCAGTTGACAAACCTGAAAATGCACCCCGATACAAAAACAATTAATACCAGTAATAGGTAAAGCCGGATTAACATAACATTGTATTTTGACAATAAACGCAAAACAGTACAAACTATTGTGCAAACAATTGAAAATATAGGCTTGTAATGATGAAGAGGAATTATATTTTGCCTACTGACAAATGTAAAGTTTTGTAAAGCGGCAGAGGTTTTCTAAAACCCTTTTTCAATTTCTTCTGTAAATACACATCAATAAGAACTAAATAACTGCCAAAAAATAAATAGACAGACAGTGCTAACAGGAAAAATTGAAATATCATAAAAGGGATTTACTGATTATGCGATATCGCAAGTGAATGGGTTGTCGTTGAGTGATTATTTAATTCCTGTATGGTGCTTCTGAGTTCTTTTATTCTTTTGCTGAGAATTTGAAACTGGCTATCAGAAATGCTGTTGATGTAATCGCAATACTTAAATTCTAAAAGCATCAGTTCAACCTGAAGATGGTTCAGTTCGGTAATTTTGTTATTCATATTTTGGATTGTGGATTTAAATGTATTTTAATAATGTTCTTTCCAGCCTTTATCAAACTTCCTCTTTAAAAAAGCAGAAAGAGTCAGCATAAAGCAAAAAACAATAGTGCCCGAAACTTCAATAAATAGTTCCATAATTAAGAGGTTTGTAGTTAAACGACGGGTGGAAAAAGTTATTGTAATATGCGACTCATTCTTAAAGATTTAATTTTCGGCTTTGGTCGCAGCGACGGCATCATTCATCTCAATTAAAGAATGCATTTTAATAAGCGGAGTTAGCTTTACGTTATCAATTAAGAAAAAAATTTCTAATAATTTAAAACACAAAATCATGAAAAAATTACTTATCGCTACTGTAGCAATTATTCTATCAGTAAGCACCACTTTTGCCGCAGGCACTAACGCAACATCGGCTCACAACTCTGCTGTAAGCACGGAAAAATTTAAAAGAGTTGGATATGTATCGCAGCACGTAAAATATGAGGATCTGTACGATCTATCGGGCGAATTAATTGCAACTACCCACGCTGTTGCAATTGAACAACTACCAACAAACGCTAAAAGAATGTTTGCAAAAAACTTTGATGGTTTTACAGTAAAAGAAGCTATCCAGGTTGATCGTACTGATGAGACAGCGTACTTTATATCTGCCCAAAAAGAAAATCAATCGGTAATATTAAAGGTTGATGATAGTGGCAATGTGACAATTGTTAAGGAATAGAATTATGCGCTGCAAGGGTATAAAAGTAGCTGGTCAACAGCATTTCTTTTGAAGCGTACAAGAATTTACTATTTGTGAAGCAGTCGTAAAAGGGCTGCTTTTTTTGTCTTATTCAAAGAACGACTCTTTACAATATCCATGTTGTTGCAGGGTTTTATCGTTTGTAACTGTTGTGTGGGTAAAAGGCATTCATTAATCTTTCAATTTTTTTAAGTTTAGCTTCAATTATTTCAAAAGCTTCTTCCATAGGTATCGTTCACCAGCATCATTCTTTTTAGCTTCATCATACAAACGGAATCTTTCAGTTCCGACATGTCTTTGCAGGGATACAGATTAGATAACAATAAAAATATTACTTCCTTTAATCAACAATTCTTGATTTGTGAAGAAGCGCTTCAATTAAAATCCCATCGTTCTGCAATGAAAATG
>CAXUMK010000248.1:0-8379 GCA_964251885.1 uncultured Segetibacter sp.
CGGTTTGAGATGCATTAATCCTTATTAGACCAGAAAAGTTAAAGGACGGATCAAGTGAATTGATGGTATTGCCCAACGCCTTTGCTTCTTTTGTCTGCATTAAAAATGCAAGCTGCCCCGCCCTTATAAACTGCCCCAGCTTTACATTAGATGATTTGATGTATCCGTTAGCAGTTGCTTTTATAAAGCTGCTTTGCTGGTACGAGGAAATTGCACTTAGTTCTACATGCTCGCTTAGCTGTTCGTTGCTAACGGTTGTAACCGTCACCGGCGTTTGTACCTCCGTCTTTTCTGCATCATCTTCTTTCGGTGCTTCTTTGCCTTTGCACGAAAACAATACAAGTATTGCAAGGCAAAAGGGGATTAAAAAAGTTTTTATCATTCAGTTCGTTTAATTCGTTAACTACAAATTCTGAGTCGTCAATCGTAAGTATTGTTCGTCATTGCGAGAGGAACGACGAAGCAATCTCACCGTCATTGCGAGGAGGTACGACGAAGCAATCCACTGCGTTTTGGTTAGCCTATTTCTTCCCAATGGGATTGCTTCGTGCCTCGCAATGACGATAAACTGTACCGTTATTCCGAGGAGGTACGATGAAGCAATCTCCTGCGTTTGAGTTAACCTGTCTTCATGCAATGGGATTGCTTCGTGCCTCGCAATGACGGTGCTGAAGCACTCCCTACTCCCTACTCACCACTCACCACTCACCTCCCTACCTGTTCCAGTAATTTATCTGGTTCACAATCCGTAACCTGTTTATATAGTTCTGGTTCAATAGGTTTCTTGCGTTCATATAATTAGTAATTGCCAGCACATAATCCGATATTCTGATATCGCCTGTCTGCAGCAGTTTCGCATTGGCGGTTATCAGTGTTTGTACATACTTTATTTGTTCGTTAATTGTTTTTACCAGCAGATCGCTTGCATGCAACTGCAGGTTTAACTGAGCGATTTGCTGCTTGTACTGGTTTATAAAATATAGCTTATTTGTAAGTCTTGTATCCTCTCTCAAATCAACCTGTCGCAGCCTGTACTGCTTCTGATGCCCGTTATAAATAGGAATAGCAAGGCTAAGCCCAAAGCTGATTCCAAAATTTCTGTACGCATCGCCAAGAAGCGATGATACATAACCTGCATCGCTATAAGCGCCAAGACGTGGCTTATACTCGTAATTGATAATTGCCTTTTCAGTAGCCAAACGTAAACTGTCGGTAGTGAACCGCTGGTAAAAAACAGAATGATAAAAATCGAACTGCATACTGTCATTCAGGTTGGGATTAGCTATTTGCTGAACAGTTGTATCAACAATTCCTGCGAGATAATTTAAAGTAAGATAGTCAGTATTATATTGAATTTGAGACTGCAGGTAAGTAAACTGCTGCTGTTGCAAGGTTGTATAAAAGGCAAGGTAGTCGGCCTGCTTATACACGCTTGCCTGTGTAAGTTTTTTAAGAGCCTGCTCCTCCTTTTGCAGCAGGTTATAAATCTCCAGGTTAAAGTTCATTGTAACCTGGTCGCCGTAAGCAATGATGTATTGCTCTGTTACTGCCCGTTTAATGTCCTGCTGCGAAATGCTGATAGTATCGCTCAGCGCACGGCTCTGTAACCTGATAGCAGCCATTTGATTGCCTATATTATTCGCTGAAAAAAAATTGCGGCTTGCCTGCACAAGAGTTGAAATATTAGCGCTGTTTGTAATTGCCTGGTCGTATCCAAACCCATGTATAAGAGGAGCATAACTGTTGCTGCTGATAAAGTTGACCTGAGTTTTTAAGGCAGCCCTGAAAAGGAGGCTGTCAAGCCTGGTAGAAAGTAGCTGGTTCCTGTAATCCTTTATCAACGGACTGTTTTCCTGAGCCTGCTCAATAAAAAAGTCTAGCGTAGGGTTTTGTCCATAGCCGTAATAGGTAATAAAAAAAATAAAAGCAGTAAAAAAGTACTTCATCCTCTATTGGTGCATTTAACAAAAGGTATCAATAATAGTTGGCTTTATAATTTACTGTCATCAAACGAATGTTGTACACATAATGCAAGGTATAAGCTGCTATGAAAAGATACGGTAGAAGGGAGTGACACAACCGGAGCAGCAGAAAGAACAAATGTTTGTTCCCAAAAAAATTTTAAGTTAATGACATTGCCTTGACACCTATAATAGATTTCCATCCTTAACAGTATTTTAAAAAATAAAATTGAATCAAAAATCTGTTTTAAATCTGTAGTGGATATTTTTGAGTTTTATGAGAATTATTTTTGGCACAAATTTTTCCTCCTGAACCTGTAACGAAAAATGAATCGCCGGTAATTGCAATCACTATTAAAACTTTACTCTCATTCTAACCCATGAAAAACTTCTTCATTGTTGTATTTACCCTGATCTCTGGTGTATCAGTTGCACAAAATAATCCTGATGCTATTGTTGGAAAGTGGATCACATTCCCCCAAAAAAACCTGATAGTAGAAGTATATAAAGACAGGAATGAATACAAAGCAAAAATCGATTGGTTTAATGACAGGGATGATCCATCAAAACCAATGAATAAAAGGCTGGATGAAAATAATCCTGAACCTGCTTTGCGCAACCGGAAATTATTAGGAATGCAGGTTTTGCAAAGCCTGTTGTACAATGCATCTTCAAACAAATGGGAAAGCGGGAAAATATATGATGCTAAATCAGGAAGAACCTGGAGCTCTATGGCCTGGCTTACAAAAGATGGTATACTGCGGGTTAGAGGCTTTTGGCATTTTGAATTTATAGGTAAGAATATGAATTTTAAACGCGTTTGATTTTTGATCTGTTTTATTCAATAAGTTTGTAGTAAACTTAAAAACCCTTGTTATGAAAAATGCCCAATACGTTATGCAAATAGTTGCGGTAAGTATAAAAGTAATTTTGTCTGACACTTATTTTATCAGCAATACCGTACTCTAATATTCTTCTGCATTGTATGCCTGCTTAATATTTGCAATTAAAAGAGCAAAGTAACTGCAGGGTTTTATTCAATGAAATCCTGCAACTTCAGAAATTCTACAGAATCACTTTCTACGTTACATCGTCTTTCCAAACAAATACATTTATGTTAAAACTATTCAGCGCTTTTGCGTGTGGCATTGCTATGCTGGTATTACCTGCATTTGGCCAAAAAAGTCTTTACAAAGTATCTAAAACATTTCATATCGCCAGCAGTGGCGGATGGGATTATATCTCTGTAAATGCAAATAAGGTGTACGTTTCTCATGGTACACAGGTAAATATTTTAGACAAAAAAACCGGGGACAGTGTAGGCGTAATTGAAAATACAACAGGCGTGCATGGCATTGCATTCGTGCCGTCTCTTAATAAAGGTTTTACCAGTAACGGCAGGCTTAACAACGTTACTGTATTTGATTTAAAAACAGATAAAGTATTGGGGCAGATTGCTACAGGCCAAAACCCTGATGCTATTTTTTATGATAACTATTCTAAGAAGATCATTACCTGCAACGGAAAAAGCAACAACCTTTCTGTGATTGACCCAAAAACAGAAAAAGTTGAAAACACCATTGCGGTGGGAGGAAAGCCTGAAACAGCGGTTTCGGATAATGCAGGAAAAATATATGTGAATATTGAAGATAAAAATGAAATTGTAGAAATAGACGCTAAAACTTTTAAAGTAGTAAACCGCTGGCCTCTTGCACCTGCGGAAGGACCGACAGGTCTGGCTATTGATACTAAAACCCATCGTTTATTTGCAGGATGCGATAAGCTGTTAGCGGTAATGGATGCTACAAATGGGAAACTGGTCGCCAAAGTACCGATTGGCGATGGTTGCGATGGTGTTGCTTTTGATCCATCTGCTAAAAATGTATACACCAGCAATGGCGAAGGTACTATGACGGTTGTGCATGAAAACGGTGCAGATGATTTTAAAGTAGCAGAAAATGTAAAGACAAAAGCAAGGGCAAGAACCATTGCATTAGATGAAGCAACGCATGCTTTATATTTACCAACCGCAGAATTTGAACCACTTGCACCCAATGCTCCAAAAGGTGAGAGGCCAAAAATGGTTGCGGGAACATTCCAGGTTTTAGTGGTTGAAAAACAATAAGTAGTTATATTACCCGTTCTGTTGCATAGTTATACCGGTAGTGGCTAATCCGCAACTGGCAACTGGTAATAAAAGACAGATCAAAATAATGAAAGTAACAGCGAGGTTTTTAGTAATCCTGTTTTTTATTCCATTGGCAGCAATAGCGCAGCAAAAAGATACATTAGTAAAAAAACTCGACAGCCTTCGTATAAAAGCAGACACTTCAAAAACCGGTCAAAAAAATAATATCAATGCGGTTGCTTATGAAGGAGCGAAGCTTGATTTTGGAACCTATTTTACTTTATTAGGCGACGATTTTAAACAACAGCTCACATCGCCGTTTCACGCAACAAAAAAAGATTGGGTAAAAGCAGGTGAGTTTGCGCTTGTAACAGGCGCTCTTGCTTTTGCTAACAGGCCTGTAAATCATTTTGCGGCAAAACTGCATTCCGACAGCAAGGCGGTGGGATCAATAAGCAAGTATGTTACCAATTTTGGAGGAGCTTACGAAGTGTACGCATTGGCAGGTTTTTATGCTTACGGGCTCATCTTCAAAACGCAGAAAGAAAAAACGACAACCGCTCTTGCTACACAGGCATACATCACTGCCGGTGTCATATCTTTTGCCGCCAAGTATTTGGCAGGCGAGCAAAGACCTTATTATACAGATCCCCTTACAAACAAAAAAGGACCCATTTTTCACGGTCCTTTTTATCCTTTTAAAAATGGATTGGATACACACGATTTCTCTTCCTTTCCATCGGGTCATACGACTGCGGCATTTGCTGCGGCAACTGTATATGCAATGGAATACCGCGACAAGCCTTTGATCCCGATACTTTCTTACAGTGCAGCTACTTTAATAGGATTGAGCAGGCTTACAGAAAATGCGCACTGGCCTACCGACGTTTTGGTCGGCGCTATGTTAGGATACCTGAGTGGAAGACAGGTAGTTAATAATTATCACAGGTATTCAAAAATAAAACACGGCAAAGGCCGTGAGCCCGTTTCGTTCAATCTTCAATACAGCAACAAACAATTTTTATCTGGTTTGGTATATAAGTTCTAAAGCGTGTTTATATTTATTGTTGCAGAAGTAGTTTGAGCTAAACTGTTCTGCAGTAAACAGCTACTGATGCAAAATAAATCTGCCGAGACTTCTGAAAAAGTAAAGGGCATTTCTATAAGAGTGCTGATTGTCCTGGCTGTTTCTGTCCTGTTTATTATAGTGCTTTTTTTTCTTACAAATGAGATAGTACTCGATAATGAAACAAGCTTTGATGAAAGAGTTTTTCAATCTTTGGCACATATTACCTCTTCGGCTGCAACACGCATACTTACTTTTTTCACATTTTTCGGCTCTATAAATTTTCTGCTGCCGGCATACATCCTGCTTTCACTTTACTTCATTCTTTTCAGAAAGAATACTGTCAGGTCGTTTAATGTTACGGCAATTGGGCTGTCGAGCGGCATACTTCTGCATTTGATAAAAAATATTTTTCAGCGTCATCGGCCGCTGCATCCGTTGATTGCCAACGTGAAGGGTTTCAGCTATCCCAGCGGGCATTCTTTTTCATCGTTTACTTTTGCCGGTCTTCTCATATACATGTTATGGAAGTCTGATGCAGCCCTTGCATGGAAATACGCAGGAACTGTTCTCCTGTTTATTTTTGCGGCAGTCGTTGCTTTTAGCCGTGTCTACCTGCACGTACATTATGCAAGCGATGTGATCGCCGGCTTCTGTCTCAGCTTTCTATGGCTTACATTATGCATCTGGGTTTTGCAGAAAGTAAAGAATGACAGGCGGGGCAGAAATGCAAGCTGGTGAGATGTAAAGCCGGATAGATTTTTGAGTACCGACATTTGTTTTTCATGGTATCATTGTTGCGTCGCAATCACTTCATCGGCATCAAAAAAATCAGCAACTTCCAACTGCATTTTTTCATTTCCGCTTTCCTTCTGGTTCGCGAAGGTGCCGAAGGCGGATCAGGTAAATAGAATGGTAAATGTATGTTCTCCATGATCATCCAAATACGCTATTCCCAATCCACTGTTTTCACATATTTGCTGCACAACTGCAAGCCCTAAACCTGTACCGGTCGAGTGATTACTTTTTTGAAAACGGTTGAAAATATCTTTTTTATCAAAGGTGAGAGATGGGCCGCTGTTAGAGATAGAAAGCTTTTTCGCAGTTAGCAAACAATGAATAAATCCGCCATCGTAATTGTGTTTGATGGCATTGCTTAAAAGATTATTCATCAGTATTTCGGCTAACTCCTCATTTATATTTATGTATACCTGCTCTAACTCAGTTTTTAATTCAATATTTCTTGCTTTTATCAGTTCATCAAACTGCAGCAGCTTTTGTTCGATCAGCTCTTTCAGGTCAACCTGGTTCTGACTTTTGTACTGGTCGTTATTGATTTTTGTAAGCAGCAACAGCGTTTGGTTAAGGCGTGTAAGCCTTCCTGTTGCATTGTAAATGGCCTGTAGCTGCTCTGCCTGCTTTTCGGTAGAAGTCTGCAAAAGAATATCCAGTTTCGAAGTGATGATAGCAAGAGGAGTTTGCATTTCGTGCGATGCATTGTCTGTAAAGGCTTTCAGTGTTTCAAACTCTTCATAAATTCTTTTGGTCATTTCCGACACCGAAGTATTCAATTCATTAAATTCAGAAAGGTTTGTTTGCGGAAGTTGTAATGCTTTTGAATTGTTTACATCAAATGTTCTTAGCTGTGAAAGCGTATTATAAAACGGCTGCCACAATTTGCCCAGCATGTACCGGTTTATCAACGAAAGAATAATCAGCAGTAAAAAAATAATCACTCCTGTCACCAGCACGATGACTGCTAACAGGTCTTCCGCCTCCACCTGCGATTTTATTACAATCGCCTTGTGTAAAACCCCGTTTACCTTTACCGGAAAAGATAAGACTCTAACAGGGTGGTCTTCCCCGTGTTCTTTATATAATACGGTTGAACTCTTAATTTCTCTTTTTATATCACCCAGGTTTGCCAGCTCAAACTTTATCTGCTGACCACGGTAAGCAGTTGCATTTGGCAAGGCATTGTTTTCTCTCACATATTCATATATCTCCTGTTCTTCTACTTTTAAATCCTTGTCAAGCTGCTTTATCAAAACAGAACGGATTATAAAATAATACGTAACGCTGCATGCCAGCAAAATGACAATAGCAGTGATCAGGTTTGCCCGGTTATATCTTGTAAGCAGTGTCACTAATCAGTAAATTTATAGCCCATACCATACACTGATTTTATATAATCCCTGCAGTCGTTTTCCATCAGTTTCTTTCTAAGATTTTTTATATGAGTGTATATGAAGTCGTAATTGTTTGCCATGTCCATTTCATCGCCCCAAAGATGCTCAGCGATTGCATTTTTAGAAATGACTCTTCTTTTGTTGGATATGAAATACAGCAATAGTTCAAACTCTTTTCGGGTAAGGTCTAAAGGTGTGTTAGCATAAAAAGCAACTTTTGCAATGGTGTCTATGGAGATCTCATTAAATGTAAGCAGGGAGCTTCCGTTAAAATTTTTTCGCCTGATGATAGCTGCTATCCGTGCACTTAATTCTGAGAGATGAAAAGGTTTAGGCAGGTAATCATCTGCCCCTAACTTCAATCCTTCAACGCGGTCGTCAACCGAGTTTTTTGCCGAGATGATCAGTACGCCATCCAGCTTGTTATTTTCTTTTAATTGCTTTAATACGTTAAGGCCGCTTCCGCCGGGCAACGAAATGTCGAGCAGGATGCAGTCGTAATCGTACAGCTCGATTTTGTTGACCGCTGCACTGTAATTGTCCGCAGTTTCACAAACATAGTTTTCCTCTTTAAGGTAAGCAGTCAGACTTTTTACCAGTTCTGCCTCATCTTCTATAATCAGAATTTTCACAATGCAATTTCAGTAAAATACCGTTTTAAAATTGAAGAAAAACTGAAGCAGTTTTGAGTGTGCATTCCATGGTCGCTTTTGTGGTTGTCCTTTTGTAAGTTCTATCGTTCGTCATTGCGAGGTACGAAGCAATCCCCCTGCATAATCGAGTTAACTGGGGATTCCCGCTGCATAAAAATGTGTAATGAGTTTTATGAGCCAGGCTGTATTATTACTATGAAACTTCCGTTGCAATCATGGATTTGTCGTTTTCTTTTCTTCCAGTGGAAGGAAAGAAAAGGATCACACTTTTACTTTTGTTCATTATTCAGCAATCAATGTAGTTGACTTAAGCCCATAGCAAAAAAACCGTCATTGCGAGTAACGACTTTTTCGGAGCCAAAAAAGAAAAAAAGCTGAATGA
>CAXUMK010000249.1:0-8348 GCA_964251885.1 uncultured Segetibacter sp.
TCCTGCTTCAAAGCCTTTGCTGACTGCGCTTTTGGAGGAGTTTTTACTTCATGATCTGCTAAAACTTCTGCTTTCTGTTTTTTCTCAGGAGTTGCTTCTTTTTTTGCCGCAACTGCTTTTGTTTCTGCTTTATCTGCTACTGGTGTTTTTTTCACTGGTTCTTTCAATTTATTTACAACTGTTTTTACCGCTTCTTTTACAGATGCGATCACGGTTGCAGGTGTGGTTACTTTAGCTGCCTCTTTCTTTTTTTCAGGTACGGATGCAACTTTTACTTTTGAATCAATTTGTTTTTCGGTTTGCTTTACCGGATGGTCTGCTGTTTTACCTTTTAAAGCAACTGCTGACTTTTTAGGAGACGCTGCTTTTGCAGCAACCTTTTTAGCTGGTTCTGAAGCTTTTGAAGCAGGCTTTGCAGCCTTAACAGGTATTTTTGCAGCCATTGGCTAAGCTTTTTTTATTACACTAACTTTTAATGAAATATCGTTGACTTCAATTTCGGTTCCGTTTTGAATTTCAGGTACAAAAAGGATAGAATCTGCCAAAATTTCGGCGCAAATATAGTTTTTATATTCATTTATTGAATTTACTAACCGATCGTTTTCCATAATATTAATGTTAATTCGGTCAGTAACTTCAAAACCGCTGTCTTTTCTTAGATTTTGGATACGATTTACAAATTCCCTTGCTTCACCCTCTTTTCTAAGTTCGTCTGTAATTGTTATGTCGAGCGCTATGGTAAGGCTACCTTTGCCCGCTACACTCCATCCCGGAATGTCTTCTGCAGATATCTCTACTTCAGTCAGTTGCAAGGTAAGGGGTTCGCCACCTACATCCAAAATAAATTTACCCTCCTTTTCAAAAGAGGAAATATCATTTTGATTTAGCTTACCCAAAGCTGCAGAAACAGCTTTCATTTTTGCTCCCAGCTTTTTGCCGAGGGCGATAAAATTTGGTTTTATTTTCTTATTAATGAACCCTTCGGTGTCTGTCAGGTATTCAATCTCTTTTATATTAACCTCGCTTTTTATCAAATCCTCCACTTTTGAAAGCTGCTTTTTCATTGCAGGATCCAAGACCGGAACAAGGATTTTTTGTAAAGGCTGACGAACTTTTATATTTACTTTTTTACGTATGCTCAATATTAATGAAGAAGCATCCTGGGCAAGCTGCATTCTTTCTTCCAAAGCAGTATCAATTGCTTTCTCATCTGCTTTTGGAAAATCAGCATGATGTACGCTTTCTGCTTTAAAACGACCGGTAACTGCATTTAGATTTTGAAAAACGGCATCACTGAAGAACGGAGAAACAGGAGCAATCAATCTTGTGACTGTTTCGAGACACTCATATAAGGTCTGGTACGCGGCAATTTTATCCTGCCCGTATTCACCTTTCCAGAAGCGGCGGCGGCATAAACGAACATACCAGTTACTCAAATGCGAGTCCACAAACTCTTCTATAGCTCGTCCCGCCTGGGTAGGCTCATAATCATCCATGCTTTCTGTAACTGTCTTGATCAATGTATTTAATGAAGACAGTATCCAGCGATCAATTTCTGTTCGCTGCTGCAATGATATATATTCTTCTTTAAAGGCAAAACCATCGAGATTGCTGTACAATGCAAAAAACTGGTAAGTATTATACAACGTACCAAAAAACTTACGCTGCACCTCCTGTATACCGTTGATATCAAACTTAAGATTGTCCCACGGGCTTGCATTGGTAATTAAGTACCAGCGGGTAGCATCAGCTCCAAACTTATCAATGGTTTGAAACGGGTCAACTATATTTCCAAGACGCTTACTCATCTTGGTGCCATTCTTATCGAGCACCAAACCATTTGAAACGACTGTTTTAAACGCAACACTGTCAAACAGCAAAACTGCGAGAGCATGTAAAGTATAAAACCAGCCTCGTGTCTGGTCTACACCTTCACAAATGAAATTAGCCGGAAAAGCTTTGTGACCATCTACCAGGTCTTTATTCTCAAACGGATAATGCCACTGTGCATAAGGCATGGCGCCACTGTCGAACCAAACATCAACGAGGTCGGGTACGCGGCGCATTGGTTTTCCCAAAGGAGTGACGAGCACTATTTCATCTACATAAGGCTTGTGCAGGTCAATAGCTTTATAGTAAGGAATAATATTTTGTACTTTTACAGCAAATAAGCCTGCGCCCATATCCGCACGACTAAACGTAGGGTTGATATGCGTAGCAGTGGTGGCTGTACTAACCTCCTCACTTGCACCAGGTTTATTTATTTCCCAACCAGTTAAGAGCCACGTTTCCTTTTCACCAAACCTGCTTTTAGAAAGAACTGCTTCATATCCATCATAAGTAATGTGTACAGTGTCTTTTTGAAGCACTTGTTTATCCAATTTTCCTTTAGCGATTACTTCTACCAGTTTGACAGCTACATCTAAACCATTACCCGCTTCGGCATCTCTTTTTGCAATTATGTGACTTATACCATAACCGCCTTTAAAATCCGGATGTGTCTTACCCGGCGCTCCCCAAACAAAGGTGATATCATTTACTCCTTCCAGATCAAAACGATGCATTGCGGCTGATACATCTGTCTTTTGAAAAATTACTTTTTGCAAACTCCATATTCCGCTTTGTATATTTAAAGAAAGGATTTGTTCGTGTGTATAAAAGCCATCATAGCTTGCAGACTTGCTGATCTCAGCAAACAATTCTTCAATGCTGCCAATGCAGATTTGCTCACTACCATCTTCTGTTCTCCATACAGGCAACGGCGTGCCCCAGTAGCGGCTGCGGCTCAGGTTCCAGTCGACCATGTTTTCGAGCCAGTTGCCAAAACGGCCTTCTCCTGTTGACTTTGGCTTCCAGTTGATGGTTTTATTCAATTCAACCATCCGGTCTTTTAAAGCTGTAGTTTTAATAAACCATGCATCCAACGGATAATATAAAACAGGTTTGTCAGTTCGCCAGCAATGCGGATAGCTATGTTCGTATTTTTCAACCTTAAAAGCTCTGTTTTCTTTTTTCAGCTTTACACAGATGTCTACATTCACATCTTCGTAAGCCTTGTCGTCTTTATAGTTTTTTACATAACGGTTGCTGAATTCTCCCAGTCCATGAACAAACTTACCTTGCCTGTCAACCATAGTAAGAATACCGATATTGTATTTTCTGCCAACTTTGTAGTCATCGGCACCGAAAGCAGGAGCCGTGTGCACGATACCTGTACCATCTTCGGTAGTTACAAAGTCGCCAAGAATAACACGGAAAGGTTTGATCTCTCCGTCTGTCAAAGGCAGGATTTTGTCGAGGCTGTTTGCTTCGTAAGGCAACAACTGCTCGTACTGGCATCCTTCAAGATCAGATCCTTTACATTCAGCCAATATTTTCCACGGGAGTAATTTTTCACCTTCTTTGTACTCCTCAAAGTCGCCATTTTCGCCATCGGGTTTAAAGTATTTGCTAATTAGAGCCCTGGCAAGTACCACATTTACAGGAAGGTGGGTGTAAGGGTTAAAAGTCTTGATCAGAACATAATCTATATTAGGCCCTGCAGTTAATGCGAGATTAGATGGAAGTGTCCACGGAGTAGTCGTCCAGGCAAGAAAAAAGATAGCCCCCCCGCCCACCGAAGGGGGGATTTTGGCAGCATCAAAGAGGAACTGACTTTGATCATTTTGGACTGCTTTGAACATCGCAACGGCGCTGGTATCTTTTACAATTTTATAAGTTCCCGGCTGGTTAAGTTCATGAGAGCTTAAACCGGTACCTGCAGCCGGGCTGTAAGGCTGAATACTTACACTTTCGTACAGCAAACCTTTATCATAAAGTGTTTTCAATATCCACCATAAAGTTTCGATATAGTCATTTTCAAAAGTGATGTAGGGATTGTTTAAATCAACCCAATAGCCCATTTTTTTGGTTATCTCATCCCATTTGTCTTTGTATTTCAAAACCTCCCGGCGGCAGGCGGCATTGTAATCTGCGACAGAAATTTTTTTCCCAATGTCTTCTTTGGTAATGCCCAGCATTTTCTCCACAGCTAACTCTACCGGCAATCCGTGTGTATCCCAGCCACCTTTGCGTTTTACCTGGAAGCCCTGCATCGTTTTATAACGGCAGACCAGGTCTTTAAGAGTACGTGAAATGACATGATGAATTCCCGGCAGACCATTGGCGCTGGGCGGGCCTTCATAAAATACAAAAGGCTCTGCTCCTTCTCTCAACTCTACACTTTTCTCAAATGCATGGCTTTCTTCCCACCTGCTTAAAATGTCTTTTTCTATAGCAGGAAGATGTAAACCCGTAAATTCTTTGTATTTGGCGCTCATATTTATAAAACTCTTACACACTTTTAGATGTGCCACACCTGCGAGGCGTGGCACATCTTGACGGTGATTGAAATAATTGTAAAAAGGTGGGCAAAGGTAAGGAAAGTACATGGCCTTTTATTTCAAAGAAATGTTTAATAAAAGCATGGGCGGCTGTTTAAAATCCATGTTACTTACTGGTTTTATACTGCTTGCTGCAAAAATTTCCGGTAAACGGGACAAGTAGTGCAAATAGATTTTTGGGGTACCAGCGGAAGAATAAGCATTAAGCATTGTTGTGTCACTCACTTGTACGATATTTTCGCTAGTCGGCTTTGCATTACTTGTTCGGCTTGTGGGAAACTTATCCTGCGTGAAGTATAGAAGTTAGCAGGGCGGCTTTTTTGCCGTTGCCGGTCGCATGACCGGCAACTTTTCTTCCATTGTTATCAAAACATTTTTGGTTGAACAGGAATGAAAGGTTGGTATAATATTTAATTTCTTATTCAAACAGGATTATACTTTTCGGCGATAAGTTTCCCGTAAACGTGACAAGTAGTGCTTTTATTATACTTCACACAGGGTGATTGTACTTGCTGAAAATTGAACAAAGCGTAAAAGAGTGCGACGCAACGATGAAAAATAGTAGCAATAGTGCCCGGCTCATAAAAAAAAATCACTGCACTTTATCGGCGCTAAGTATACTTTAAAACAATTCAAATAATTCAAATAATTTATGGCACAGAACGTAGCTGAGCAATTGGTCGAAATGCTGGTAAAGGCTGGCATTAAACGGATATATGCAGTAACAGGCGACAGCCTGAACGCTGTAAACGATGCCGTAAGACGAAACCCGGCAATAGATTGGGTACATGTACGCCACGAAGAGGCCGGAGCGTATGCCGCCGCCGCAGAAGCAGAACTAACCGGTATTGCCCGTTGTGCAGGCAGCAGCGGCCCGGGACATGTGCACCTTATAAACGGGTTGTATGATGCGAACCGCAGCGGCGCACCTGTGCTGGCAATTGCCTCTACCTGCAATACTTACGAATTTGGTACTGAATACTTCCAGGAAACAAATACCATTAAACTATTTGATGACTGCAGTTGCTACAACCAGATAGCTACTACACCTGCTCAGTTGCCAAGAATGATACAGGCCGGCATTCAGCAGGCGCTTCATCGCAAGGGCGTGGCTGTGGTAGGTTTACCAGGAGATATTGCAGAAATGAATGCAGTTCCCAACATTACTTCTGTTTTAAACTATGCAGCCAAAGCTGTAATACGGCCTGCAGATGAAGAACTGCATGCATTAGCTGCGCTGATAAACAAACATCATAAAATTTCCGTCTTCTGTGGAATAGGGGCGGAAAATGCACATGATGAGGTGGTTCAGTTAGCCTCTGTGATAAAAGCTCCTGTGGGTTATTCTTTTCGAGGCAAAATGTATATTCAGCACGACAATCCTTATGATGTGGGAATGACGGGTTTGCTTGGGTTGCCTTCTGCCTATCACAGTATGCATGAAAGCGACCTGGTAATATTGCTGGGAACCGATTTCCCTTACGAAGCCTTTATTCCGCAGGAAAAAAAGATCGTACAGATAGACATACAACCCGAAAGGCTGGGACGAAGAGCCCGGTTAGAAATGGGAATGCAGGGCGACATAAAAGAAACACTGAAAGCATTGTTTCCGTTGCTTGAAAATAAAACGGATGATAGCTTCTTAAAAGCGCATTTAAAACTGTACGAAAAAGTAAAAGAGCATCTGAATACTTATGTGAAGGATAAAGGAGATAAGGGCGCCATTCACCCCGAATTTGTTGCTGCCACAATTGATAAACTGGCAACTGACGATGCCATTTTTACGGTTGATACGGGAATGTGCTGCGTATGGGGAGCAAGATATATACATGCAACCGGTAAACGTAAAATGCTTGGCTCATGGAACCACGGCTCGATGGCTAATGCAATGCCACATGCAATTGGCGCAGCCTTTGCCTGCCCCGGAAGACAGGTAATAGCCTTATGCGGAGACGGAGGATTATCAATGCTGCTCGGCGATCTTGCCACCATAAAACAATACAACCTGCCCATTAAAATAATTGTTTTCAATAACCACTCGCTTGGTATGGTAAAATTAGAGATGGAGGTAGCCGGTTTACCTGATCATGAAACTGATATGGTTAATCCTGATTTTGCCATGATAGCAGAAGCGATGGGTTTTAAAGGCATTACTATAAACAATCCTAAAGATGCAGAGGCAGGTCTGCGTAAAGCATTTGAACAGTCAGGCCCTGTATTAGTGAATGTAATGACTGATCCCAATGCTTTAGCCATGCCGCCTAAAACAGAACTAAAGCAAGTAATTGGTATGGCAGAGTCAATGACAAAACTAATGCTGGGCGGCAAAATGCATGAAGTGCTCGATATTGTAAAATCAAATTACAGGCATTTAAAAGAAGTGCTTGACTAAAAAATATATCAGAGGCATTATTATTATCCTTCTATTATAATATCATATTTGTCTAAAAGGCCAATGATTGCAGGTAAAGAAAACTTCGCCTTTTTAATCCGGTTTAATTCGGGATTGATAGAATAGTTGAAAGAGGTGCGGAAGTCAGCCTTTTCTAATACAGTGTTTTCAAAGATCGCTTTCAATAAATCACAATTGTCAAAGATTGAACTGCTTATGTCTGTTTCAGTAAAATCCACTTCCTGAAGATTGCAATTTGTAAACTTTGTCTTCTTTAGCTTCAATTTAAAAAAGGAAGAAAGCTTTAAAACACAACTATCGAAATCAACTGAAAATAAAAAGTCACTGCAGTTATCAAAACGCAATCCCAATAATTTACAGTCCTTGCATTTTACGTCTTTAAATGCTGTCTTGTTGAGTGTAGCCATACTAAGGTTACAGCTTATAAATTCGCACTCCACGAAACGAATGTCAGACAAATCTGCATTTGAAAAGTCACAACTGATAAAAGAGCAGTTTTCATAATCACCTTTGGTCAGCAGACTTTTGGTAAGGTCTTGTTTGTTAAAAGTTTTGCCTTCAATGTATGTTCTTTCCATTCAATGTAGATTGTGTTATTGTATTGCTTTTCATGTTTTAGTATTTGCATTTTTTTTGGTAACCGTCGATTGTATTTTATTGAAATTCCTGCATCATCTCACTTTCTCCAGTTGAATTACAGCGCCATTATTTGATAGTAGCTGAAAAGTATAGTGTATTCGTTTTGCCTTTATTTTCATATTTGTTAATCCATTTCCTTCAAGGTAGTCTGAAATATTAAATCCTTGCCATTTTGAAAAAAAACCCGCCGTGATACATCTCCAAACATTTTGTTGTTATCTTAATCTTTTATTTATTACTTTAATTTCGTTTTCCCGTCTCAAATTTTCTAATATCAACAATAGAATACCTTTTGTAAGAAACTAAATACAAAGCACATCAACATGAAGATCTTCCTGATTATCATCTGTACAGCACTGTTATCATGTAGTTCAAAAACCCGCAGTGAAGAGCAAATGCAAACAGGACTGCCTATTGCAGGAACCTGGAAACTGATTTCGGGTACCACAATAGAAAAGGGCGATACGGTGGTTACTAATTATCAAACAAATGTGTCGTTTATTAAAATCATTAACAATACCCATTTTGCCTTTTTAAAGCATAATCTTACCAAAGAAAAGGACTCATCTGCTGGTTATGACTCAGGTGGAGGCAGGTATTCGCTTAAAGACAGTTTGTACACCGAGCATTTGGAATATTGCAACGAAAGAGAATGGGAAGGCAACGATTTTACCTTTACAATAACGATAAAGAATGATACGCTAACCCAAAGCGGAATCGAGAAAGTGGAAAATGCGGGAGTAAACAGATTAAATATAGAAAAGTATGCAAGGCTGAAGCCCTAAGCTTTTTCAGCTTCGGAGAAATGGTGCTAAAATACCCTACAAGTGTAACTTCCTGCCTTTGTGCCTTAGTGGCTAAAAAAAGATGCACGAAGATTTACCGTACAAGTGAGTGACACAACGATGCTTAAT
>CAXUMK010000250.1:0-8344 GCA_964251885.1 uncultured Segetibacter sp.
ACATGAAAGTGGTGAAGCATATTTTTGGCTGGATTGGAAAGGGTATTAAAACGTATTACATCACCGGCAATCACGATGAGATGCTACGCAAGTTTGCCGGATTGAAAATGGGTTCATTGCGTCTCGTAAACAAAGTTGTTCTCGACCTGCCTGACAATAAGAAAGCGTGGTTTTTTCACGGGGATGTTTTTGACGTTACCATGCAACATTCAAAGTGGTTGGCTAAGCTTGGAGCAGTTGGTTATGATACTTTGATTTTGATTAACCGATTCGTCAATTTTCTTTCAGAAAAAGTATTTAAAAAGGGCAAGCTTTCATTCTCTAAAAAAATTAAGAACAGCGTAAAATCGGCGGTTAAGTTTATCAATAATTTTGAGCAGACGAGCGCCGATATCGCTATCAGCAACAAATATGATTATGTCGTTTGCGGACACATTCATCAGCCTGAAATGGCCGTTAAATCCAATAATTACGGAAGTGTTCTGTACCTCAATTCCGGCGACTGGGTCGAGAACCTTTCATCGCTTGAATACTGCAACGGTGAATGGAAAATTTATAGATACAAAGACATGGAAGAACCGGAAACTGGCGCAAAAGAGGAACACGATAGCGGAGACCTGACCAGCAACCAAATCTTTGACAACCTGCTGCAGGAGTTTAACCTGATGAAACAATGAAAATATTATATGCCATCCAGGGAACAGGCAACGGACATGTAAGCAGGGCAAGAGACATTATTCCGATTTTGCAAAAGGAGCATGAAGTTGATATACTCATCAGCGGTAAACAGGCAGATGTAGAACTTCCTTTTCCGGTTAAATATAAATACCAGGGACTTGGTTTTGTGTTCGGCAAAAAAGGCGGAATAGACCTTTTGGAAACATACAGAAGAAACAATCTTGAAGTATTCTTTTTAGAAATCAATTCACTTCCGGTACAGATTTACGACCTTGTTATAAACGACTTTGAGCCCGTATCTGCATGGGCATGTTACCAAAAAAATAAGAAGTGCATCGGCCTTAGTCACCAGGCTGCAGTTTTAAATAAAAATGCTCCCCAGCCTAAGCGTTCTGATATAATTGGCAAGGCTGTTTTAAAAAAATATGCGCCTTCCACCATTCAATATGGCTTTCATTTCAAGGCTTACGATACCAATATTTTTACGCCTGTTATTAGGCAGCAGGTAAGAGAACAGTTGGTAGAAAACAAGGGCCATTACACTGTTTACCTTCCGGCTTATGATGATAAGCGCATAATGAAAGTTTTAAAAGAATGCGGTAAAATAAAGTGGGAGGTTTTTTCGAAGCACAATAAAAAGGTGATAAAGGAAAAGAACATCAGCATTTACCCCATAAATAACGAAGACTTTATTGCAAGCATGGCATCATCAGAAGGGGTTTTATGCGGGGCAGGTTTTGAGACACCTGCAGAAGCGTTGTTTATGAAAAAGAAGCTTTTGGTGATACCCATGAAAGGCCAGTTTGAACAGCAATGCAACGCTGCAGCTTTAAAAGAAATGGGCGTACCTGTAATAAAAAGCCTGAAACGAAAGCATGTAAAAAAAATAAAAAACTGGATAGAAAACGGAACCAGGATCGAAGTAAATTATCCAGACAATACTGAAGACATTTTAGACAAGATCATTTTAGAACATTTATCAGCAAAGACCAATGAAGAAATTTTTCCGGGTAAGAAAGTGCATTCAGTAAAAAAATTCAGAAAGGTAGTCTTGAAAAAAATTGCTTCACATTTATAAGACTCATCTGCATGATTTTAACAACTAAAAACCAGGATGAAGATTTTAAATGGGGCGTGTCGGCAGCAGCTTACCAGATAGAAGGCGGACATAATGCAGATGGAAAAGGACTTTCAATATGGGATGTTTTTTCTAATACAAAAGGTAAAACCTATTTAGGTCAAAATGGAAATACTGCCTGCGATTTCTATCATCATTATGCCCAGGATATTGCGTTGATGAGCCAGCTCAACATTCCTAACTTTCGTTTTTCGTTATCGTGGAGCCGCCTTATTCCTGCAGGCATCGGCGCCGTCAATCCCAAAGGCATTGATTTTTATAACAAGATGATTGATTTTTGCCTCGACCTCGGCATTGAGCCCTGGGCTACTTTATATCACTGGGATTTGCCTTACGAACTGGAGAAGAAAGGCGGCTGGACAAACCGGCAAATTGTTCACTGGTTTAGCGCCTACACAGAATTATGCGTGAAGAAATTCGGAGACCGCGTAAAGCACTGGATGGTTTTAAACGAGCCAATGGTCTTCACCGGGGCCGGTTATTTTTTGGGCGTTCATGCTCCCGGCCGTAAAGGGCTCAATAACTTTTTGGCAGCCGCTCATCATGCTGCTTTGTGCCAGGCAGAAGGAGGAAGAATTATCAGATCAATGCTTCCAAATGCAAAAGCTGGTACTACTTTCTCGTGCTCTTTAATCGAACCTCTGACGCAATGCGAAAAAGATGTTCGCGCAGCAAGCCGGGTCGATACACTATTAAACCGCCTGTTTGCAGAGCCGCTTGCAGGATTAGGTTATCCGGTTAATGATCTGAAATTGTTGCGGCGTCTCGAGCCATTTATAAAAGATGGTGATGAAGCAAAACTTGCTTTTGATATGGACTTTATCGGCATCCAAAACTACACAAGAGAAATAGTTGCTTCTTCGTACCTCACACCTTTAATTTGGGCTACAATCATTAAGGCAAACAAAAGAAACGTTGAGACAACCGAAATGAACTGGGAAGTATACCCCGAATGTATTTACAAAATGCTGCACTGGTTCAATCAGTATAACTTCAAAGAGTTGATCGTTACAGAAAATGGTGCGGCCTTTCCTGATGCCGTTACTGAAGGCAAAGTACATGATGAAAAAAGAATGAATTACCTGCAGCAGCACATTGCACAAGTGCTTCGGGCAAAGAAGGACGGCGTAAATGTAAACGGATATTTTGCCTGGAGCTTTACCGACAACTTTGAATGGGCCGAAGGATATAAACCGAGGTTTGGATTAGTATACATAGACTTCAACACCCAAAAGCGGATTGTGAAGTCTTCAGGTTACTGGTATAGTAAATTGATAAAATCTCTGCAACCCCCCGCCCTAAAGGGAGCTAAAAGAATTGAGTATTGATTATTGAACATTGGTTATTGAGAATTAAAATTCCAAATATTCAAATACTCAATGTTCAAGTAAGAACCCTGCCCTAAATGACATTGTTCTAAAGAGAGGTAAAATTATTATAATTCAGTCTTAGTACTAAGTCTTCGTCATTTGTATTTCACGGTGTTCTTCAAGTCCCCCTTCGGTGGATTTAGGGGGTTGAAATGATTTTTTCTGCAGGTAATTGTATATCTCTATTTGCGACCTTACTTTGTTGTCTTCATCTTCGGGTACGTAAGTATTGGATAACTCCTTATCGAGCCAGCGGGCTTTTACATTGTCCTGCAACTGAATGGATATAATGTCTTTCAACTCGGCTATAATATCTTTGTTGGTAACAGGTATGGCGGCTTCTATACGATGGTCGAGATTACGCACCATCCAGTCTGCCGATGAGATATATACTTTTTCTTTGCCGTCATTGTGAAAGATCATCACTCTTGCATGTTCAAGATACTCATCTACTATACTGACTGCTGTAATAGGGTTTTTAAATTTGGCGTTTTCAACAACAGCACAAAAAATGCCTCTAACAATCATTTTTACAACAACGCCTGCCTGTGCTGCTTCATACAGTTTTTCTATCAGGTCTGCATCGCTCAAAGAGTTTAATTTTAGTATTATTGAAGCTTCTTTCTTTGCTTTGGCGTTCTTGATTTCCCTGTTTATCAGATTGGTCAGCTCATGGCGCATATTGGTGGGACAAACCAATAATGTCTCGCATAGTTTCAAAGGTTCAAAACCGGTTTTGGGACTTTCCAAAAAATTAAAGATCCTGTTTATGTCGGCCATTACCTGCTTGTTGCTTGTCATCAGGCAGTGGTCGCCATACACGCGGGCAGTTTGCTCATTCATATTTCCGGTGCTGACAAATCCGTATTGAAAGACGCGGTCTTCTACCCGTTTTTTTATGATACATATTTTGGCGTGCACTTTTACATTGTCAACGCCTATCAGTACTTTCACGCCTTCTTCCTCGAGCCTTTCTTTCCAGGCAAGGTTTGCTTCTTCGTCAAAACGGGCTCTCAGTTCGAGCATCACAACTACTTCTTTTCCGTTACGAACGGCATTAATAAGCGCATTTATAATTTTTGAATTAGGGGCAAGCCGGTACAAAGTAATTTTTATAACAGTTACAAGCGGATCGATGGCAGACTCTCGCAGCAGGTCTATCAATGCATTGAACGAATGATATGGAAAACTCAGCAGCACATCTTTCTCCAGAATCACATCTGTAACCCTCAGCGTACGGGAAAAATCAGGATGCATAAGAGAACTGCGGCGAACACTTTTGGCATTGAAGACATCCGGGAAATCCATAAAATGACGCCAGTTGTGTATCCGTCCGCCGGGTATGATATTGTCTTTTCGGGAAAGATTTAATTTTCGAATGAGATATTCCAGCAGGCCTGCATCCATTTCTTTGTCATATACAAAACGAACTGTCTTTCCCTTGCGGCGGTTTTTGATTCCTTTTTCTATTTTTTGAATTAATGAGGTTGAAATATCGTTATCTATATCAATCTCTGCATCTTTTGTTACTTTAAAGATGTGTGAGTCGAAATGATCGAAACCAAAATAAGAAAATATGGAAGGAAGATTGAAGCGTATAACATCCTCGAGCAGAATGATGTATTGCTCGCCTGTTGTCGAGGGCAGCAAAACAAATCTGCCTAAAGTGCGGGTCGGTGTTTCTATTAAGGCGTATTTCTGCTCATAAGCGCTGTTGTCTTTTCGCATTACCACGCCAAGATAAATTGATTTCTCTCGCAGATAAGGAAACTGGGGAATGCTCTCTACCAGCAGCGGTATTACATTGCTTCGTACTTCTTCTTCAAAATACTTTTTTACAAACTCCTGCTGGGTCTCGTTCAATTGTTTTTCATTTACGAGATATATTTTTTCATTTTCCAGTTCAACCAGTATTTCGTCCCAGATGCGGTTAAATTCGTTTTGCTGCTGCAAGACGATCATCTGTATATCATCCAGAATTTTCTGAGGATCTTCTTCGAGATGCATATTTTTTTTTCCGATTTGCGTCATTCGTTTTAAAGTAGCGACACGCACACGAAAAAACTCGTCGAGGTTATTTGAAAAAATGCCCAGAAAGCGTATCCGCGCCTTTAACGGCACTGTCTCGTCATTTGCTTCCTGCAATACTCTTGCATTGAAACTAAGCCAGCTAATATCTCTTGGAATGAATTTCTGTTTACTCATACGCCTGCCATTTGTTCAAAAATACTAAAGCAGTTAAATATTCTAATGTTAACTTTCGCAGCCTGCTCTTTATAAGGAAAGATATGAAACCGCGCTTTCAAAAGCGGATTTAAAGCAAAATAAGTGAACCTGCTGGTTTTGTTATGCAGTAAAAGTGTGCGACGCAACGGCAGCAAAATAGTAGTTTGATGCCGGGTACCAAAAACACATAAAAAAATCAGTAGAAATTTTAGTATTTAAAAGCATTCCATCCCTGTGCAGTTAGCTTGTGAGTGCTGCCTCCTTTGGTAATAATGTTCACGCCTTCTTCTATATCGGTTATGTAACCTATTACAGAGATCTGTTCGTTTAAAACCAGTTTTTCGTGATCTGCCTGCGGTATGGTAAAGACCAGTTCGTAATCTTCGCCACCGCTTAACGCACACGCAGTTGGGTCGAGCTCGAGTTTGTAAGCGTACTGTTTTGCCTGGTCGTTTATCGGAATTTTATCTTCGAACACAACACAGCCGACATTGCTTTGCCTGCAAATGTGCAGGGTCTCGCTGCTTAGGCCGTCGCTTACATCCATCATGCTTGTGGGAAGTATTTGCGATTGTTCAAAAAACTCGATGATGTCTTTACGGGCTTCGGGTTTTAGCAGGCGGCCCACGATGTATTGTTCATTCTCAAGGTCTGGTTGTACTTCGGGATGTTCAAGATAAATTTTCTTTTCTCTTTCGAGCAGGGTTAAACCGAGGAAAGCGCTGCCAAGATCGCCGCTTACGCAAAGCAGGTCGCCCTTTTTTGCACCGCTTCTTTTTACGATTTTATCCGGCGCAATTTCACCAAGCGCGGTGATGCTTATAATAAATCCTTTTTGCGAAGAACTGGTATCGCCGCCAACGAGGTCAACACTGTATTTTTCGCAGGCAGCATACACGCCTTCATAAAAATCATCGAGCGCCTCTACACTAAAACGGTTGCTGAAAGCGATGTTTAAAGTGATATGAGTGGGTGTTGCATTCATTGCGTACACATCGCTTAAGTTAACAATTACGCTTTTGTAGCCGAGGTGCTTTAGCGGAGTGTACATAAGGTCGAAGTGAATGCCTTCGACCAGCATGTCTGAAGTAATAACGGTTTGCTTGCCAAAATGGTCAATCACCGCTGCGTCATCGCCAATGCTCAAAATGGTGGATGCATTTTGAATTTCAAAGTTTTTGGTTAGGTGTTCTATCAGGCCAAACTCACCGAGGGAAGAAATTTCTGTTCTGTTGTCCATAGTATCGGAATAAAAATGCAATTAGAGTGACGGGTGGTTCCATTTATCGTTTATAGCCAGCAAAAGGTCGTCGTGTATTTTACCATTGGTAGCTAAAATGTTGGGCTGATAAGGTGAATAGTAATCACCATTGAAGTCGGTTACTTTTCCCCCGGCTTCTTCTGCGATCAGAAATCCGGCGCTGCTGTCCCAGGCTTTTAAGTCGTGCTCGTAAAAGCCGTCAAACCTTCCGGCGGCAACCCAGCAAAGGTCTAATGCAGCGCTTCCTAGCCTGCGGATGGGAATGTTGCGCCTGAGAAGTCGTTCAAATACCTGCACCGGACTGTTAGGCTTATCGAGGTATGAATAAGCAAAACCGGTAACCAGGCAGCTTCTGTCGAGGTCAGCTTTATCGCTTACTTTTATTTTATTCTCGTTTAATGTTGCGCCGAACCCTTTCTCGGCAAAAAAGAATTCATTCATAAAAGGATTGTACACAGCTCCAAGTATCATGTTGCCATCCTGCTCAACAGCGATGCTGACACAACAGATAGGTATACCATTGGCAAAATTTACGGTTCCGTCGATGGGGTCAATGATCCATTTTATATTGCTGTCGGTTTTTATTTCACCGGCTTCTTCACTCAAAATATAATGGTCTGGAAAATGTTGCCTTATCACATCAAAGATCACCTGTTCAGACTCTTTATCGGCTTGCGTAACCAGGTCATTTACATTCGATTTACTGCTTATCGTAAAAGTCCCGTTGAAGTAATGTTGTAAGATCTTTGCGCCTTCAAGGGTCGCATGTATGAGTGTTTGCTTAAGCATTGTGCAAATATAACCCCAAAGCTGTGAAGGGGCTTTTGAAACCTTTAAAATGAATAGTTGATTTTTGTTTCATTAAAAGTCTCCAAGTTAAGCTCTACTATTGGCAATACTCTCTTGTTAGCGGCAGCAGGCGGTCACTTTATGGAAACTATTGAAACTTTAGGCAAGTCATTATTATTTTGCAGAAGTACCTTTATTTTGTCAATATACGGTTGCAGAGTTTGATGCTTGTTGTCTTTAGCTACCAATATAATAAACTTCAAGTCCACCTTATTTAGGTTTTGCTGATTTTTTAAATTTTTGTCAAGAGTGATAAAAATGTCAAAACCATTGAAAGCTGTCAATCCCAAAAGCTCACCGTTTTTCTTTCCTAACCATCCCATATCGCGTACTGTACTTACATCATAGCCGTCACCAAAGTCATATTTTACTTTAGTAGGCATGTTTTCGTCAAGCAAAATTTTCATTCAACACTTTTTCTGTGGTTAATGTCTTTCTTGCCATTTGAAGTACCTGAAGAGCGTACTCTCTTTTAACTGTCGGAAAGTTTTCCAGAAATTCGTTTAAGGTTTCTCCTGTCTCAATATAATCGAACAGTGCCTGAATAGGAACACGTGTTCCGGTAAAAACCGGAGTTCCGCCCATTGTTTCCGCGTCAATATTGATAGCTCCATAGTTCATTATCTGATATATTTAATGAATCCGAAGTTACAAAGTATAAAACGTTTTTTTGAAATGAGGCTTTTCAAAGCAGCTTTCCGCTAACATGCATTCTTCTAGTCTTATAGAGATAAAAATGCGAATGAATTTTTTTGAACCAGGCTACATTACTACTATGAGTCATCGTTGCGTCGCACTCGTGTACTTTTCATTCTTTATTCG
>CAXUMK010000251.1:0-3392 GCA_964251885.1 uncultured Segetibacter sp.
AAGTGTGCGACGCAACGATGTAAAATAGTAGTAATGCAGCCGGCTCCAAAAAAATCACTTCACATTTTTTATAAGGCGTGAAGTATAACAATTATAGTAAGCGGCATAATTTTTTAACCTGTTTTAATAAAATATACAATTATGGACAACAATAATCCTGCAGAAATGAGCAACGAAGACCTTGAAAAAGATATGGAGAATGCAAAGGGAAACCAGGAGCATGTAAGTAAAAGCACCGCCGCCGAAGGCACTCTTAAAACTCCTGAATCAGATGAGTCTTCTAAAATAAATAAGAATACAGTGTACAAAGCCGACCAGGAACAGGATTTGGATGATTTAGTTCATACAAAGGCTGCAGAAAACGAAAGTAGTCATGATGGAAGTATCCCTGATCCTGAAGAAGTAGGCAATTGGGAAAATAATGATAGTGACCCGGTTAAAATTTCAAGCTGATTTTTTTACTGTATGCAAATGTTAGCGGTGTTGGGGTATCTCAACACCTTTTAGTTTTCTGTACATTTCAGTTGCATATAAGTCTGTCATGCCTGATATAAAGTCAAAGGCGCTGAGTACCTTTTTATAAGCAGAATGGGTGTCTTCAAATTCCCTGAATTGCGCAGGAAACAGTTTTAAAATCTTTTGGTCTTTATGGTCGGGTTTTTGTTTCAACAACGCAGGTATAAAAAGACTCAGCAACTCCGACATCACATTGTAACCTGCTATTTCAATCTCCAGTACAGTATCGTGGTTGTAAATTTTTTCACCTGAAATTTTCATCACTTCTTTCAATGACCCGTATTTATTTTCGATATTGTCGAGTAACGTATCGTTAAAAGAACCTGCTAATATCTGTTCCCTGTTTTCCCAAAAAACTTCGGCTGCTTTGGTTGTAAGAAGGTTGATCGCTTTTGCCCGCAGGTAACTTATTTTCTCGTTCACATCCCCGATTTTGTGATAAGTCTCCGTGGTACGGTCTTCATCGCTTGCAGTCGGTTGCAGGCTTTTGATTACGTGTAAGAAAGAGTCTTTTACCAGCTCATGGCTAAGAATACCCAGCCTGTGAGCATCTTCCATATCGATAATGCTGTAGCAAATGTCGTCTGCTGCCTCTACCAGATATACATAAGGATGCCGTTTGTAAATAATCATTTCGCCTTCCTCAGCAAGCATACCCAGCTTTTTAGCTATTGCAAAAATGGTTTCAGCCTCTGACTGAAAAAAGCCGAATTTTTTCCGGTGTTTGAAATCCTTATTTATTGCAGTGGATTCACATGGATATTTTAAAATAGAAGCAATGGTAGTATAAGTCAATCCTAAGCCATGCATCAGTTTGCCTTTAAAAGCATAGGTTAGAATTCTAACAGCATTTGCATTTCCTTCAAAGTTTGAAATATCTGCCCATTCTTTATCACTAAAAAATGATTTTAGTTCCCTTCCATCGATTTTAGTTTCTGCATGATTGATAAAGTAAGCTGAAATGGCTTTCTCTCCCGAATGACCAAATGCAGGATTGCCAATATCGTGTGCAAGACAGGCAGCAGCAATTACATCCGACAATTGGTATTTATAAAATTCAAAGCTGTTACCCGATTTATCCAAAATCTCAGAACTTATCTTTTCGCCAACCATGTTGCCGAGCGAACGGCCAACACTGGCAACTTCGAGAGAATGGGTAAGCCGGTTGTGTACAAATGTGCTTCCCGGAAGCGGAAATACCTGTGTTTTATTTTGCAGTCTCCTAAAAGCTGATGAAAATATCAGCCTGTCAAAATCTTTTTGAAATTCTGAACGCGACCCTTCGGATTCTTTATGTTGACCTGTTCTTTGTGTGGTAAAAATTGTCTCCCAGTTCATACTTTCCTTAATTTACATACATACCTATCGCAGGCAATAACTAAAAGTGAGAGACTTGTACGAAAAAGAATTTTATTAAGGCTTCTATTGTTAAATGGTAGTTGGATTTATTATTGTTAAACCCATTTTAGAAGCCACTTCACACAATTTTTCATCAGCAGAAATAAAAACGGTTTCACCGATACCGGCAACTGAATTGGCGCAAGCCAGATGAATTGCATCAAGTGTTTTTAATGAATTCATACTTCCGTATTTCATTATTAAATTCCTTGCTTCTATATAAATTCCTTCATCTATTTTAGCCACAAATTCATATTGCATATCAACTTCAAAACTATTAATTGCTTCAAGCACAATTCGTTCTTCATCTATTTCTTTATTTCGAAGCTTTCGATAAAGCGAACAATAAAACTCCGTAAATGTTATTTGAGAAATACAATTTTCAGTATTCTCATCTTCAAATAATTCCAGTACCTTAACTGAACCAGTTTCACGGTGATAAAGTTTTACAATAGCTGAAGTATCAAAATAATAAATCATTGTTCTCCTCTATGTTCAATTATGTCTTTAGACAAATCAGAATTTACAACAGATAATATTTCTCTTACTTTTTGATACATCTTTGGCTTATTCCGAGCACCTAAATGCTTTTCCTTA
The DNA here is from genome assembly GCA_964251885.1 of uncultured Segetibacter sp. Lineage (GTDB taxonomy): Bacteria > Bacteroidota > Bacteroidia > Chitinophagales > Chitinophagaceae > Segetibacter. The sequence goes on from CAXUMK010000251.1 coordinate 2,512, forward strand.
ATAATCTTACTTTGTTCATGTATCAACTCCAATCCTTTCTTTTGTAAATCTGTAAATCTTTCTTCAGTATTCATAAACATCCATTTAAATAAAGTTACAAGAACTATTTTCACTCAAAAAGCCCTGTCACGGGTTTTAATAAAGGCAAGAAAAGGCTCAAAAATTTTAAATACTTGAATTGTTAGACAAGATTTGCTAAACTCTCTTCAATTGTTCTGATTCTGGCTTCTGCATCTGCCTGTTTCTTTTTTTCAAGGTTTACCACTTCTACTTTTGCATTAGCTGTAAACCGCTCGTTGCTCAACTTTTTCAGCACACTTTCCAGGAAACCTTTCTGGTGTTCAAGGTCTTTTAAAAGTTCAGATTTAATAGCTTCTGCATCTGCCTTTCTTTCACTCTCTATATAAAATTTATCTTTCTCAATTGCCACTACAGCAGCGTTCGCTATGGTTTCATTTACGTAGTGTATACTTTCTGCATTTACCTGTTTTAGCAGAATGCTTTCTATATTTTTATATACTTCGCTGGTCTCGGATTGTATAAAAAGTTTAATGCTTTCTTTAGGCTTCAACCCGCTTTTGTTTCTTGCATCACGCAAAGCGGAAATTACCTGCTTTAATAATTCGCCCCCGGCTAAAACTTCGTTGTTTGCCACTTTTGCAGCAGCGAATTGTTTTACACACAAATCATCTTTTTTCTCACTGAGCAAATGGTAAATTTCTTCAGTAATAAACGGCATAAAGGGATGAAGCAACTGCATCAGTTCTTCAAAAAATAGTATTGTCTGGTGATAAACCTCGTCTTCAACAGGTTGCTCAAAACCTGGTTTCACCCATTCGAGATACCAACTGCAGAAGTCATCCCAGATAAGTGAGTAGATT
>CAXUMK010000251.1:3402-8325 GCA_964251885.1 uncultured Segetibacter sp.
AGATTATTTTTAAAGCTTCGTTTAAACGGAACTGTTTATATAAAGTGTCCACTTCTGCCCTTACCAGTTGCAACCTGTTGGCAAACCAGTTGATGGCATAGTTTGAATGTTCAAGATTATGTTCATTTGGTAAATGTTCTATTTCGCCAAATAGCTGTTTGGTTTCATCGGCCAGTTCAAAGTTTTCATCCACTATCTCTTTGGTCTCTTCCGACATTTGCCTGCTTTCCCACATCTTTACCAATTTCAAAGCGTTCCACAACTTGTTATTGAAGTTGCGACCTTGCTCAAGGCTGGCTTCGTCAAACAATAGATCGTTACCTGCGGGAGAAGAGATCATAATGCCAAAACGAACTGCATCAGCGCCATATTTATCGATCAGTTCGAGAAGGTCGGGGCTGTTGCCCAACTGCTTGCTCATTTTTCGTCCCTGCTTGTCGCGAACCATGCCGGTAAAATAAACGTCGCTAAAAGGTTTTTTATGCTGGTAATGCATGCCAGCCATAATCATCCTTGCAACCCAGAAGAAAATAATGTCCTGACCGGTTACCAACACCGAAGTTGGATAATAATACTCCAACTCTTTATTGCCGGGATTAGAAATACCCGTAAAAACCTCCATTGGCCATAGCCATGACGAGAACCAGGTGTCGAGAACATCTACATCTCTTGTGAGCTTGGGAGTGGTGAGTTGTGAGTTGTGAATGGTGAATAGTGAATGGTTAATATCGGCCGTTTCTTCTGATTGACCATTTACCATTGACAATTGCCCATTGCCCATTGCCCATTGCCTTAACGCTTCTTCCTCCGTTTCGGCTACAAATACATTTCCTTTATCGTCGTACCATGCAGGTATTTGCTGTCCCCACCAAAGCTGGCGGCTGATGCACCAGTCTCTTACATTTTCGAGCCAGTATTTGTAAGTAGCTAAAAACTTTTCTCCCGGATGTATTGTAATGTCTCCATCAAGTACCGCTTTGAGGGCAGGTCCGGCCATTTCTTTCATTTTCATAAACCATTGCGTGCTGATACGTGGCTCAACTACCGAACCGCTTCGCTGGCTGTATCCAAGACGGCTTGGGTACTCTTCTTCTTTAATGAAATAACCTTTCTCCTTCAGTTCGACAATAATTTTTTTGCGGGCAGCAAAACGATCTACTCCTACATATATTTGTGCTGCCTCGCTTAATTTTCCGTCTTCATTTAAGGTGTCAACTACTTCAAGGTTGTGTTTTAGACCCAGGTTATAGTCATTGATGTCATGCGCCGGAGTAACCTTTAATGCGCCTGTTCCAAAAGCAGGATCAACATAATCATCAAAAATGATGGGGATACGACGATCAATTAAAGGCACCAATGCATACTTTCCTTTCAAATGCGCATATCGCTCATCATTTGGATTTACACAAATAGCAGTATCGCCCATAATGGTTTCGGGACGCTGGGTGGCGATGGTAATACCCCCCCGCCCCTGAAGGGGAGCTTCAGCGTCTTCGAGTTTGTATTCAATGTAATATAATGTTCCTGTTATGTCTTTAAATTCTACTTCCTCATCGCTTAAGGCTGTTTTGGCTGCGGGATCCCAGTTTATCATTCTTGCTCCGCGGTAAACAAGGCCTTTGTTGTAGAGATCAACGAAAACTTTTATTACGGCCTTGTAATAATGATCGTCCATTGTAAAGGTTGTTCGGTTCCAGTCTACGCTGCAGCCTAATTTGGCAATCTGGCTGTAGATGATTCCGCCGTATTTTTCTTTCCATTCAAAAGCATATTTCAAAAATTCTTCACGGCTTAAATCGTTTTTATCAATGCCTTTGTCTTTCAGCATTTGCACCACTTTCGATTCTGTTGCTATACTTGCATGGTCGCTGCCGGGAACCCAACAGGCATTGAACCCGCTCATTCTTGCTTTTCTTACCAGAATATCATGCACCGTTTCGTTCCCATGTGCAGCACGCCTGTTACGTTTGGCGGCGGTATTACCACTGTAAATGCAGGTCTTTCATCAGGGGTGCTGTTGAAATATTTTTTATCTGTCCAGTGCCGGTACCACTTTTCTTCTGTTGCCGAAGGAATATAATTTTTACTTAGTTCCATAATTGCAGTTAAACTTCTAAACCGGATACATCCGGAATTTATTCTTTCCCAAAAATCAGGAGAGCAAATGTACAAAAAGCAAATTCTGTTTGCCGAACGCGAAACAATTGAGGGCATAAAAAAAGTCCCAAAAGGACTTTTACGAAGTATGTTTATCTCTTTTAAAAGATCATCATTTTGGTATCCCACGAATTAACAGGCAGAAGTAAAGTGTAATTGTCAGGTTCTTCCGGTTTCGTTTCTGTCTCCTCATTTGAACAACAGGTTTTAGAACCAAGATTGGATAACACAGTACAGCATTTTGTGATCGCTTTTACACCTGAATCAATTTTTGCTACATTGTTTGTATTACAGGAACTGGTTATAAAAAAAGCAAAGAGAAACAAAGGATAAATAAATTTTTTCATGGCAATGAGTTGGTTTGCTAAACTAAAAATAATTCTAATTCCATTTGTGTTAATTGTTGTTAACACGCCAGGTATGAATTCATTTCGACCCATTAGACGAATTTTCTTCTAATTTGTTACACAGTTCGAATGTTTTTTAAAAACTTTTGCAATTCAAATCCCGGAAGTATATCATCATGAAAAGTAATTACCTGCAATGACGGGTAGAAAATTAATGACGATGTGGTAGATAAAATGTTAGGTTATGCAATGCTGTACCGCTCCTTCTTCGCGAGGAGAAGGAGACAGAGGATGAGGTTGCCGAACAGCTAACAAACAGTACAAGTGTGGTCCTTTTCTTTTCTTCCACTGGAAGAAAAGAAAAGGACAAATCCATGATTGCAACAATGTAAAATAGTAGCAATACTGCCCGGCTCATAAAAATTTAAAATTGAATGAAGGCACAGAATTTTCTTCTTAAATTTTAATCTATCATTTATGGACGTAATAATAATTGGCGCAGGAGCAGCAGGTTTAATGGCAGCGAAACAGTTATCAGCATCAGGATTGAAAGTATGTGTGCTGGAAGCCCGTGACCGGATGGGAGGCCGTATCAATACAATCAATGAACAAGGGTATCATCAAGCAATAGAAGGAGGGGCAGAATTTATACACGGTAATCTTAGAATGACATTGGAATTGCTGAAAGAAGCGGAATTAGAGAAAAAGGAAATAAAGGGAGAGGTATGGCAGGTGATAAAAGGAAAATGGACTCAGGAGAGTGAATTTTTTAAACATTCTGAACTCGTAATCGCGAAACTGAAAGAAGTTACAGAAGACATTAGTATTGCAGATTTTATGGAAAGATACTTTGCAGCAAATGAATACGAAAGCCTGCGAAATTCCCTTACATCTTATGTGGAAGGCTACTATTCGGGAGAAATAGCCAAAACAAGTTCAAAATCTTTTTTGGAAGAATGGATGAGCGAGGACGATGAGCAATACAGACCCTCAGGTGGCTATGGAAAAATGATAGACTACTTAGCTGACAGCAGCAGAAAAGCCGGCACTGTCATTCAGCTATCAACAGTAGTAAAAGAAATCAGGTGGTCAAAAGGAAAGGTCGAAGTGATCGATGAATCGCATCAAAGTTATTTTGCGCACAAAGTTATCATTACAGTTCCGTTAGGGGTGTGGCTGGCTGGAGATGTAAAAGGCGCTATTAAATATAAACCCGAAATACCAGGCAAAACAGAAGCTGCAAAACAAATGGGGTTTGGCGCTGTAATAAAAGTGCTGCTTGATTTTAAAGAACCTTTTTGGGAGGACGAAGCAATTGAGAAAAGCTGCAACGCGCCAACCGGAAACTTTCACATCGCTATTTCAGACAACACAGTTCCTACGTGGTGGAGACAACAGCCCGACCATTCAACCTTGCTTACCGGCTGGCTTAGTGGCCCCAAAGCATTGGAAGCGAAAGACAAAACTGATGAAAATATTTTATCGGCAGCAATAGATTCAGTAAGCAGTATTTTCAATGTAACTCCTGATTTTCTCAGGGAAAAACTGAATTGGTGGAAAGTTTTCAACTGGACAAAAGATCCATTTACCCGAGGCTCCTACTCCTACTCTACTCTTTACTCACCTGAAGCAAGAATGATTTTAGCGGAGCCTGTAGACGATACCTTGTTTTTTGCTGGTGAAGCTTTATACAACGGACCGGAAACCGGAACCGTGGAAGCTGCACTCACAAGCGGAATGGAAGTTGCCTCAAAAATTATGAAGCTTTCAGTTTGAATTCTACTACACACGGGATAAGATATGCATTGCTGAATAAAGAAAAAAAGTACAAGAGTGCGACGCAACTATGTAAAATAGTAGCAATGCAGTCCGGCCCAAAAAAATCACTGCACATCTTTATACGGAGGGAAGTATATAACCTGTTGCTTCCTCCGCAATCAGCTCTTATAAAAAGTTATAACACTCCAAATACCATTAGTACTTACTTTTGTGCCGTTTTTTTATTGTGAAGAAACCAGTAAGAATACTAAAATCAAAGGCATTGCCTGCAATATTTTATGTGTAATAACCCTTTCGAATCTTTTTGGATGGCCGGCTATGAATGTACTGATAAGCTGAATGCTTTTGGTAGCCGGGTCGATTTTTTACATGAAACCGCTCACCTTGAGTTGATAGATAATGACTACCAGTTACTAAAGCCGTTTAATATCGGTACAGTACGAGAAGGCATCCGGTGGAGCCAGGTAGAAAAAAGGCCTTACCAGTATGACTGGAGCACTGTAAAACACATGCTTCAAAGAGGCAAAGCCAATGGCATACAGCAGTTGTGGGACATTTGTCACTTTGGTTTCCCCGACGACCTTACGCCGTTGCATCCTATGTTTGCAAGGCGTTTTGCCGCCCTTTGCAAGGCTTTTGT
>CAXUMK010000252.1:0-8280 GCA_964251885.1 uncultured Segetibacter sp.
CAGCCCGGCTCATAAAATGCATTGCATATTTTTATACGGTTTTAAATAGATATGAGGAACCATTTATTTCTAATTGTATTTTTCATACCTCTGCACATACCGAAACATAATGAAACAAGCGGAGACTTATCTTTGACGTACAATTTAAAAAATGATGAACATTGGCAAGGCACTGTTGGAAGCTGACAGAAATTTGTTTTATCTGATCAATAAAAAACTTTCTTTCAGCGGACTGGATACTTTCATGCTGTTACTTCGCCAGCCCGCTACCTGGATACCCCTGTACTTATTTTTACTGCTTTTCTTCTACTACAATTGCCGGAAATACCTGCTGCCAATTATCGTTTTGTCGCTTCTTACCTTCACATTTACAGATTTTATAAGCGCCAGCATTCTCAAACCTTTTATCGGCAGACTTCGACCCTGTCACGATTCTACTCTGCCATTTGCAGTAAACAGCCTGGCCGGTTGTGGCGGCATTTTTGGCATGCCTTCTACGCATGCATCCAATCATTTTGGACTGGCGACTTTTTGGTTTTTGGTTATTAAACAAACCTTCAGCCAAAAGTGGTATTGGTTATGGGCATGGGCTTTTATAATTTGTTATTCACAGGTGTATGTAGGCGTTCATTTTCCGGGCGATGTGATTGTGGGAGCTTTGCTTGGAACGGTAATAGCTTTATATACATTTAGCCTGTTTAAGCGCTGGACAAGCAGCATTGATGCTTCCCTTACAACTGACCTTTAACATGTTTGTTATCGTGCATGAAAACATTTGAAAAATACTTCTCCTGGCTGTTGGCCGCAGGAATTTTACTGAATGCAAATGGTTTGTTGAATGATATATTAGAACCCGACGGAGGCCTGTATGCTACTATCGCAAAGCATATTGCTGTTACAGGCGATTGGATGAACCTTTTTGGAGATGGTCATGACTGGCTCGATAAACCTCATCTTCCATTTTGGCTAACTGCTGCAAGCTTTAAGATATTTGGCATAAATGCTTTTGCTTACAAATTGCCTGCTTTTATTTTCTGGCTTACAGGTATATGGTTTACATATAAACTTGCCAAAGAATTATACAACAAACACACCGCTAAAGTTGCTGCGGTTATATATGTCTTTGCACTGCATGGAATTTTAAACAACTTCGATATCCGTGCCGAGCCTTATCTGACAGCGCTCATTGTTGCAGCCATTTATTATGTGTATAAAGCCGGTGTTTCGGGTAAATGGTCTCCTATTATTCTGGCCGCACTTGTATCGGCCTGCGCGATAATGACAAAAGGTATTTTTGTTCTCATTACCATTGGCGGCGGTTTTGTTATTTACTGGATCATTACCAAACAATGGAAACAATTTATCAACTATCGCTGGTGGCTGATGGTAGTGTTGATTTTATTGTTCATCACTCCCGAATTATACAGCCTGTATATGCAGTTTGACCTGCACCCCGAAAAAGTAGTTTTTGGCCGCACTCATGTTTCAGGTATCCGTTTCTTTTTTTGGGACAGCCAGTTTGGACGTTTTTTTAATACAGGCCCGATTAAAGGTCATGGTGACCCGGGCTTTTTTCTGCATACGACGCTTTGGGCTTTCCTGCCCTGGTCAATTCTGCTTTATACTGCCGTAGTTAACCTTTTTAAAGAATCTTCAAATCCAACGCAAGCATCAGCGATGAGGTGGATTATATATGGAAGCGCAGCGATCACTTTTCTCCTGTTTTCATTTTCCCGCTTTCAGTTGCCGTACTATATAGTGATACTTTTCCCCCACTTTTCCATTATTACTGCAAACTATTTAACGACAAGAAAAAACGAAATCACTTTCACCAGGTTTATCACTTTGCAACATGTCCTGTTCATTCTTGCCGCAATCCTGGTTTGTGTGCTTGCGTGGTTTTCAGGTTTTGGAAGCCTGGCTGTCACCGTTATTATTGCGTTGACATTCGTAATGGCAAAATTTGTTCTTTTTAAGGTAAAAGGAATAAAAGGCGTACTTGCAACCGGGGCTGCTTTTAGCCTTGTTTTGTTTGTATTTCTTTTCAACATTTTTTATCCCAAACTAATGCATTACCAGAGCGGGATGATGGCAGCTAAGTATTTGAGAAATGATAAAATATATACTTCGGCGGCTATCTATCAGTACTGGTCGTATAGTTTTGAGTTTTATGCGCCGGGATTGGTAAAAAGATTAAATACTGCAGATGATGCGGATAAGTATATAAAAACGTATCCTTCAGGAGTAATTTTTGCATCAGAACAGGGCTTACTCGATTTGCAGCAGCAGGGCTTTGAGTGTACAGTTTTACAAACATTCCCATACTTTCATATCAGCATGCTGACAGGCGCTTTTTTAAACCCTGCAACGAGAAACAGGGAAACACTGAATACGGTTTTATTAAAGGTTAGAAAAAGAAATTTTAGATGAATGATAGTAAGACAAACAATCACGCCATCACTTCCAGGGTTGCTCCAATTCCCCGGTCGGTAATGGCATCACATTGGGGTTTTAGATCGTCGTAGCTTCCATTTTTTACGCCATATTTACCTTTTGTATGTATCAGCATTGCACATTGCTCGGCTTGTGTTTCTGAGTGACCACATACTTCTATCAGCGTTTCTATTACCCATTGAAAGGTATTTACCTCATCGTTCCATACTATTATCTGAAAAGGTTTTTCCCAATCTGTAAGTACGTCTGTCCCGGTTTCTTCCAGTGTTTCTATTCCTGGCATCATATCTTCTTTTTTTGCAAAGTTATTCTTAATCCATTTATTTCGGTGGGCATGATCTTGAAAATTATACAATTGTCACAAACTCTTTTCAAAGGTTTCAATTGCTGCCATAAATGCGTGCAATAGATTTTTTGGGTACCAGCGGAAGAATAAGCATTAAGCATCGTCCCCGCCTTAGGCGGGGCTCCCTTGTACGTACCATCTTTGCGCAGCTTCTATAAAAGAGTAAAACAAATACACACTCCTATTCACTGTTGTTTGCTTAGCTTCTTTTGAGTTTTCACGCAAAGGCGCAATGACGCAAAGATCATGTCTTGCTTTTGCATTTTTTCTTTCCCGCCTTTATGTTGCTGTTCCTTTGCGTCGTTGCGCCTTTGCGTGCTGTTCTTTTTAGCCTTTGCGGGTGTTTTCACCTGCAGGCAAAATCCGCTCACCCTTTCACTTCTTTTACAATTTGCATCCATTTTACCGCTTGTACCAACCACATATTTGTGTTATTGAAAGAGGTGTTTTTAAATAGTTCTTTTGATGAGTAATTAATCACATCAAAAACTATTTTATGCGCTACAATATTTTTAATAAAGCACACTTGCCACTGAAAACAGCTTTAATAAACGGTTGTCTTTCTATTAGCAAAATAACAAACGGAGAATCTTTTTCTGCAGCAGAAGCTTTGCAAAAAGTGAACGAAGCGTTACAGGTATTTGAAGAACAGGTCATGTATGAAGCCCTCCATATTTTGCCTTACATTTTTGAGTACGAACCATCAGTGTGGAATAACTATACGAGCGATCATAACAAAGCAACAAGGTTCGCAAACAATCTAAAAGACCTGGTGAAGCTGTGTTGCAGGCTACAAAAACAGGAAGATAAATTGAGAATAATGAGAAGAATAAGCGAAAGCTATAATGAATTCATGCTTTTCAATTTCAACCATTTTGATGATGAAGAAGCAGTTTTAAACGAGATTTTGTGGAGGTATTACCCTGACAGCGTTTTGATAGAAATAGAAAGAAAAATGAGTTTGCTGCCTCATTTGGCAGAACAAACAGTTCAAACGACAGGACTACAAATTGCAACTGCTGCATAGAGGCAGATCTGTTTTAAATTGCTCCATAGAATTACCGCCAGATGAAGCGTCGCAACGATGTTACATGGCTGCAATATGCCGGCAACAAAAATCTTTCTTACTTATTTTATATACCTGCCCAAAACCGGCAGTTTTTGAAACTCTTTTCTCTCTATCAATAACAGGAACCAGGCATAAACAAACATGAGCGCTGCTGCTATTACAAGGCCAAAATATATGTTGGGCAGCAGCAATGTAAGCCCTTTGTGAATAAAGAAAAGGATGACAACGATCACGATATATGCAATTAGCTTTTTGGTTGCATAAGGTATTCGATATTCTTTTTGTCCCCACATAAAACTCATCACCATCATGCTGCCGTAGCAAAAAAAGGTTGCCCATGCACAAGCCATATAACTATGACGCGGAATAAAAATCCAGTTGATAACGATGGTGATAGCGGCACCGATAACGGTTATCCAGGCGCCGGCTTTTGTTTTGTTGCTGAGCTTATACCAGATACTCAGATTGTAGTAGATACCTAAGAAAATATTTGCCAGTAACAGTATCGGTACTACACCCAGACCAGCCCAGTACGACTTGCCAATAAAGCCTTTGATGACAGGTAAAAACAGCGTGACGAAAAGAAACATAAGCGTAACTGTAATCACAAAAAACTTCATCACCCGCGCATAAGTGCGCTGCGGATGTAAGCCTTCAGCCTGCTTAAAGAAAAACGGTTCGGCTCCCATTCTGAAAGCCTGTATGAATAAGCTGATAAGCAGCGACAACTTGTAACAGGCACTGTAAATGCCGACCTGTTCTTCTTTAAAAGTGATGCTTCCGGGAACCCACCAGTTTAGCATGAGACGATCAAAAGTTTCGTTTATCATCCCGCCCATTCCGACAATAATTAATGGAAGAGAATAGAGCATCATTTCTTTCCAAAGATTTATATTGAAATGGAGTTTTATAGAACCGATTTGTCCCGCGAGCAGCAGCAGCGTTAATGCTGATGCCAAAAGATTAGCGATAACTATGTAGGTCACGGGATTGGTATCTGTATGGTAAAAAAGACCTATCCAGCTATTTGGATTATGGGCAATGATTTTAGGACAATAAGACAGAAAAAAGACAGTGCCTGCGATGTATACAAAAATGTTGAGGATTCGTATAAGTGCATATTTCATCGGCCTCCCCTCGAGCCGTAATTTTGCAAAAGGTATTGTTGTAAGAGTATCTAAGGCAATAATGAAAATGCTAATCTCAATAAGCTGCGGTTCGTTTGGTATTCCGGCTATGTTGGCAAGCGAGCCACGAAAAATCCATAATAAAAATGAGAAGATAATAGTTGACAGAAAAAGCGAAATACTTGCAGTGCTGTAGATGCTGTTCTTAAACTCTTTCCGTTGTGAAAAACGAAAATAGGCAGTCTCGAAACCATAAGTAAAAAGTGCATTCAGCAGAGGGATAGCCGCGTAAACGAGGCTCATTTTTCCATAGTCTGATACCTGTAAAACAGAAGTGCGGGTTAAATAAGGTGTAAGAAGGTAATTGATAAACCGGGCAGCAATAGAACTCACTCCATACCACATCGTTTGCCCTGCTAATTTTTTTATGCCACTCAAATTGAATCAATTATTATTTAAAAACAAAAATAACCATGTCTGCTAACATCACTACCATATTATTCGGTAAACCGTTTGTCTTTCAGAAAAGCTGTGTCGGTAAGCGTGTACAAAAAAGCGGTTATCTGCCCTATTTCAAAATTGCTTAAAGAGATTTTATTTTTCACAATTGAATCGGTTGTAGGCCCGTTTACAACTTCTTTACCGTAATGATTTAAAACGTTCTGGATATACCAAAATCTGCCGTCGTGCATATAAGGACTGGTTACTTTCACGTTGCGTAAACTCGGCACCATAAACTTCAAACTATCCTCTTTGTCGCCGGTAATTTTCATTCTGCCAAAATCATTGATTGTCGGATTGACCTGCAGCCCGTTATTGCGATAAGTGAAATCGGTGAACAAAGGTTCTTTATGACAGGCAGCGCATTTGTTTTTAAACATAGTATAACCTAGCTTTTCAGGAAGGTTAAACGAGTCTTCTCCCCGCATTACTTTATCATACTTGCTGTTGCTGCTTACTATCATTAAAATAAACTGGCTAAGCGCTTTCGTTATTCGTTGTGTGTTGATCTTTTCATCGCCAAAGGCTGCTTTAAACATGGCTTTATAAGCGGCGTCAGCTTTTAACTTGGCTACTATGTTTTCTATTGTTTCTGCCATTTCGTTCTCAGCGGTTAAAGGAACCAAAGGCTGCAGGTCTAAATGGGTAACGCCTCCATCCCACATAAAATTTGTTTTCCATGCAAGGTTAAAGAGGCCTTGTGCATTGCGGGCTGTAAACTGGTTATTGAATCCGTGGCTGAAAGGATGATCGAATGTAGCAAAAGCTGCAAACTGCTGGTGACAGCTTGCACAGGGAAAGTTGCCGTCTTTGCTCAGCCTGCCATCGTAAAATAATTTCTTACCCAGGTCAAAACCTTCCTGCGTAAGCGGATTGCTTTTAAAGTCGTACACCGGAGCAGGCCAACCTGCGGGAACAACAAATTTCAAAGGAGTAACTTTTGGTACCGGCGTGTCTTCCGCGGTTTTCTTTGATGCTTCAATAGTGTACACTCCCATACAAACCAGCGAAACAAAGAGTATAATAATTTTAAAATGCATCAGTTACTTATTTGAGACGATTGTAAACATGGTTGCATAGTTATCGGCGTATTGCATTGCCAGATCTCCCGGTGTCATACAGGCGGTATGAGCTGCTATCTTTAAATCGTGTTTACCGCCAAACCACTTATTTATATCGGTTTCGATTCTTATACTCGGGTTGCTTCCGGGGGTAAGCTCAATATCCTTCTCAAACAATAAAGTAACTTTTCTGATTGTATTTTGGGTATGCCTGAAACCGCCGATATGATATTCTATCATTTGATTTGGAGACTTTGAAAGGGGAGAAGTGCCTTCTAATTTTGCCATGATATAGCCACTGTTCCATGTCCAGAACATGCCGTTCATCGGGTCGAGCGCATCGGTTTGGGTGCCGCTTACATTTTTAATACTGTCTACCCCAATAGAGAATGAAAGCTTATGATAGCTGCCTTTTTGCAACTGCAGTGAAAAATTTTTTGAAGCAGAGTCTTCTTCATTTACCAAATAATAAGAAGAAGGAATGTTTATTTCAGCGCCATTCGTTGTATAAAAAGTAAGATTGCTGATATAATATTTAAAACGGCTGACATTAAATGGCTCATTAAAAGGATTCAAATAGTTTTTTCCTAACTCTAAAACTTCATTACCAACTTTATTGCTAAATTTTACTGATAACGCACAAGATGCATCATTTTTAACTGATTGAGCCTTTGCAAAAAAAGCATCGCAGACAATAAACAAAACACAAACAAACTTTATCAATTTCACAGTTGAATTTTTCTCCGGTTACTTTTTATTTCTGAGGTTATCTTTTTCGATTCTATTCTTCTTTCCCTGCTTGCTTTCGATGGCTTTGTCGATATTCTTGCTTTCTTTTTTTCAAGGGCATGTTCTATTAGAGCGTTTATCTTTTTAATTACTTCATCCCTGTTTCCCAGTTGTGTTCTCGCTGTTTGCGACTTTACAAGCAGCACGCCCTCTAACGTGATCCGGTTTGCAAGCTTTTCAAGTAAAATCTGTTTTTGTTCGCCGGTAAACATTTGCGAAGCCATCACATTCCACCTGCCTTCAACCATTGTCTCTACTTTGTTTACATTCTGTCCGCCTTTGCCTCCGCTTCGTGCTGTACTAAAAACAATTTCATTGTAAACATTTACCTTCATAAATATAAAATTACAGCGAAAAAGGTTCTTATGCGGATTGTTATACAAAGGGTAAGTAAAGCATCTGTTAAGGTTGATGGAAACATAACCGGTGAAATAGCGCAAGGCCTGCTCGTCTTTATGGGAATAGAAGATACCGATACAATGGAAGACATTACTTGGTTAAGCAACAAAATAGTAAACCTTCGCATTTTTAGCGACGAAAACGGCGTGATGAATAAAAGTGTAAAAGACATTGATGGCGGCATTTTATTAGTCAGCCAGTTTACTTTGCATGCAAGCACCAAAAAAGGCAACAGGCCTTCTTACAGCAAAGCATCTAAAAGCGATTTTGCCATTCCTATGTACGAAAAGATGATACAGCAATTAAATAGTGATGCAGGCAAAAACATATCAACAGGCATTTTTGGTGCAGATATGAAAGTCGAATTGCTAAATGACGGGCCGGTAACAATTGTAATAGATAGTAAAAACAGGGAGTAGTTTGCGATTGTGATAAGAGAAGTTCTAACCGTTTAAAATCCAAAATGCTTTTTATGAGCCGGGCTTTAGTGCTACTATTTTTCATCGTTGCGTCGCACACTTATACGCTTTGTTC
>CAXUMK010000253.1:0-8276 GCA_964251885.1 uncultured Segetibacter sp.
CCGTAGGTTCGGCACATACCCGGCTCTCGTAATTTCACGTCAACGAGGCAAGTACTGAAGAGGCATAGCCTCGTCTCATATTATACAACTGATTTCAATCCGTTGAATTTACCTCTCTCCTAAAACTCTTATTTTCGTAACCACTAAATTACGTCCTGGTATTCCTTCGGTTTGTACATGTATTACCTTCGTATGTATGAAGGCGCTTATTTATAAATCAACGGGAAGCTGGTATGTGGCAAAAAATGAAGAGGGAAGAATTTTTAATGCCCGTACAAAAGGCGTTTTAAAGATCGGCGGGTCTACTTCTACCAACCCGATCGCAGTAGGCGATACGGTAGATATGGTATTGGAAAATGAGCTTGAAAGCACGGCTACCATCACGGAAATTTGCGACCGTAAAAATTATATTGCAAGGGTTTCTCCCCATAATAAAAACCAGCATCACATTGTCGCTTCAAACCTCGACCAGGGTTTTTTGTTCGCTACAATCAGAGATCCCAAAACATCGCAGGGTTTTATCGACCGTTTTTTGGTTTCTTCAGAGGCATTTCATGTGCCTGCAGTAATTGTTTTTAATAAGGCTGATGTGTACCGTAAAAAGGAAATGGAAAAGTTTGAAGAATTTAAAGACATGTACCAAACGGTTGGTTACAAAGTGCTGCTTGCAAGTGTTGTAGACAATATGGGAGTAAGCGAAGTAAGAGAACTGCTGGATGGTAAAACAACATTATTGAGTGGTCACAGCGGGGTGGGGAAGTCGTCGCTCATCAATGCCATTTTTCCTGAACTGCGTCTGCGTACAAAAGAGGTGAGCGACTGGAGCGGAAAAGGAATGCATACTACCACCTTTGCCGAAATGTTTGATCTGCCTTTTGGCGGAAAAGTGATAGACACCCCAGGCCTTAGAGAGTTTGGATTGGTTGATATAACCAGGCAGGAACTTTCGCATTATTTTCCTGAAATGAGAAAACGATTGAATGATTGTCAGTTCAACAATTGCATGCACACAAATGAACCGGGCTGCGCCATTAAAGACGCTGTGAACAAAGGAGAAATTCATGTAGACAGGTATGTGAGCTACATGAGCATTCTTGATACAATGGAAGATAAAAGCTATTGATAACTGCAGTCATTACCAGAGATCAATTTATTGTTATAGTTGCAAGGGATATGAACGACTTTTTGGCTTGTCGAATAAAGAATGAAAAGTACAAGAGTGCGACGCAACGCTGACTCATAGTAGTAATAAAGCCCGGTTCAAAAAAAATTCTACTCACATTTTTATCTATTCGTACTGTATCCATTTCATGGCCGAGTCGGTTTTCACGCAAAGGCGCAAGGGCGCAAAGATTATGTATTGTTGAATGCCTTTATGTTGTTGTTCCTTTGCGTCATTGCGCCTTTGCGTGCAGTTCTTTTGTAGGATTGCTTCGTGCCTCACAATGACGAACGATATACATCTTACATCACGTCTGCATTTGGAGGAGGCCGGTTACCGATCAAAGCGGGAATAATGTCTTTATAATTGTCGCCTACAGGAAATTCGTTGGAGCCAATAAATACGGTATTTCTTCTTATTGCAGTAACCTGCTCCCTCGAGATAATATAGGACTTGTGAATTCTTAAAAACAGCGAAGAAGGAAGCTGGTCTTCAATCGCCTTCATGCTCAGCCTGGTAACAATGGGTTTTGGAGAACTGGTTAAGTGTATTTTTATATAATCCCGCAAACCTTCTACCCATAAAATATCTGTAAATACAACCTTGAGCAGGCTGTAATCTACATTTATAAAAAGATGATTAGGTTCTGCGGTATTGTTTATAACGTGCTTTTCTTTCAGCAAATGCAGTTCCAGCGCTTTGGTGCTCGCTCTTATAAATCTTTCCAGCGATACAGGTTTCAGCAGGTAGTCAATTACGTTCAGGTCAAATGCCTGTAAAGCATACTTATCGTAAGCAGTCACGAGTATGCACATTGGCCTGTTAGGCAGTGCCTGCAAAAACTGAAGACCGGTAAGGCCGGGCATTTGTATATCGAGAAAAATAAGATCAACCTCAATCTTATGCAAAAGTTCGAGAGCCTCCAGGGCATTTTTGCACTTTCCTTCAAGCTGAAGAAAAGGTATTTTACTAATGTTGTCTTCAAGTAGTTCAAGCGCTAACTCTTCATCGTCGATTGCAATACATCGTAACATTAAATGATTTTTAGTGATAAAGAAACGTTGAACCAGTCTGTATCTTTATTTATAAGCAGTTCGTACCGGCCAGTGTACAGTAGATCGAGTCTTCTTTTTACATTTTGCAAACCGATGCCGCTTGTTTTATCCTGTACTTCGTTTTTTAAATTGTTGTGCCTTTTTCTGATGCAGAAAAGTAATATACCTTTTGTTGCCTTCATGTTAATTTCTATACAGCCATTGCCAGCACATTAAACATGCGAATTTTCTTTTGTAGAAAAGAAAGGTATTAAAACGTAAGCATTAAGGTAGAAGAGAATAATCCAGATGAATACTTTGGATACATACACAAGGTCTAAAAGAAACGAATCAGGTGTGTTGAGTGATGCGTGGTAATGTGCGGCTGCAGAAAAAAAGGCAGTAAAGACAGCAAGAACCAAAATGCAAGATGGAGAGCAATAATGGGGAGGAGACATGGAAGCCAATCCATTTACAATTTACACCTGTGCAGCGAAAGAGACATAAAAGCAGGTAGATTTTTTGAGCCGGGCTTAATTACTACTATGAGGCTTACGTTGCGTCGCACTCTTATGCGCTTTGTTCATTATTCAGCCATGCACAACTTGTCCCGTTTACGGGAAACTTATCAGTTCTGAAGTAAAAAAAATCTGCATGCCAGTTGTTTGAAAAACAATTGACATGCAGAAAATAGATTAATACTCAATAAGCTTTCAACCGGAAAATGAAATTCATTTATAAACGTTCATTCATCATTCAAGCACTTTCAATGAGTCTAACTCTTCAGGAGTGATCGAAGGTATTTTTCCGCTTACTAATTTTTTTACGGTCAGTTTACCAACTGCTAATGCAGCTTCTTTACTTTTAAAAGGATGGTTGCCTTCAATTGCCGGAATTGTTTCCTGGGTTATAAAAATTTTATTATCTACAAAAATTTTGTAGCCCCAACCGTAAGGTGTACGTATAGCAGTAAGATTAACAGGCAGCAAATCGTCTCCCCGTTTCTTATGAGGATCATATACCAATACAATTAGTAAGACTATAAAAAGAGAGGCAACAAAAGCAATAAAAACGTTTTTCTTAGTTACCTGTAACAAGTGTTGCATTAGGATCAAATTCAAATAAGTCATCAAAAGGTTGTGTGCTGTTTTTACCCGTACCTAAAAATCCTCGTGCTTTGACAGTAAATGATACTGCACCGTCTCTGGCCGTTCCTTCAAAACTTGACTTTTGAGCCCACAGGTCGGTTGCAAAGTCGTACTCCCAGGTATCATTAATATCAGCTCCACTCGCACCTAAACCTGTTGTAATATAAGCTTTGCTACCCATTACAAAAGCAACTGCATTATTCCTGACTATACTGGTATAACCATCGTCGTAAGTATCCGAGCTTACATTTGAAATTTTCCTTTCTGCAGTCCATGCTAACGTAGATGGGTCGTACATCCACAAATCGTTTACTGTAGATACTGAGCCATTATTGTTGCCTGTGGTTATATATGCCTTGTTGTTATACACAAAAGCTACTGCTCCTGATCTTTTCAATCCCCCCAAACTTACCCCCTGTGTCCAATTGTCTGCAACAGGATTATATATCCACAAATCTTTAAGGTAGTTGCCGTCGAAGCCGGTACTAATGTAGCCGTTATTTAAAATACCAAAACCTACGGCATCATAGCGTGGCGATCCTGCAAAATCAGCTTTCCGGGTCCAAGTGTTTAAAGCAGGATTGAATTGCCAAAAGTCATTCAGATTATTGGCTCCGTCGTATCCAGTTCCTAAGTAACCATTACTGCCTATTGAAAATCCAACAGCGGAGTTTCGGGCTACTCCGGGAAAACGAGCTTTTACATTCCACCCTCCAACCGGATCAAATTTCCAGACGTCATTAAGGCGGTTAAGACCGTCGAAGCCTGTAGCTAAATAGGCTGTATCACCTATTACAAATGTCACTGCTTCAGACCTTGCTACACCATCCAATTCTGAACGGGTTATAAAGTCGCCGCTGGTTGTGGGACTTGGAGTAGATTTTTTGCAAGACATTAGAAAGGCGGGAAGCAAAAATGCAAAGCCAATCAGGTTTTTTAAACTCATAAGTAAAATTTTGCACCAAAATATTTACATGGCTTCGACCTATTTCGTTAAATAGGATTTGCAGTAGAAAAACAGCGACAAACGGCCGTATTTCATCTACCAACCTAAAAAGGTGTTAGATAAGTTCGTTGTACAATTATCAATGGTAATAAGTTCTACTTTACCAACTTATGTTTTTCGTGTATTTTCTTCAAAGGCTGCCGTAAAAGATACGGCACAAGTGTGCGACGCAACCAAAGCCGCCATGAAATACAACTGATGGTTCCCAAAAAAAACAAATACTAAAACATGGCAAAGCAGAATTAGATTGGATTTTCTTCAAGTCCTTATTGATGGATTTAGGTGGCTTTTTGTTGTAATAATTTTACTCTTTATCGCTGAATTCTCTGCTTTTGCAGATGCTTATTCCTTTTTAACAGATACTAACAAAACTGTAACACGCCACCGTTATAACATTGCTGCTCCATCTTAATTTAATAAATGCAGCAGGCAATGTACAAAAAGAAGTTATTCTTTATTTTCTTACCTTTTCTCACTCTCTCATTTTGCTTTACCGCCTGCACCAAACCTGACATTACTTTTGGAACAGATTATCTTAACAACAGCTTTACCAGTATTGTTTCTGTAGATACGGCTACCCCTGCTATATCAACCGTATTAGTCGACTCTTTTGTTTCCTCTGGTACTGGCAGGGCTGTGATCGGCCAATACAGCGATCCCTATTTTGGGTCGGTTACTGCCCAGTCTTATTTTCAGCTTACACCACCGGCTTTTTCTGATGTATACAGCAAAAGCAGTTACGACTCTTTGGAACTGATCATTAAGCCCAATAAAAGCTACTATGGGGATACTACACGTCCCTTACTGATAAATGTGTACCGGCTTGCAGAACAAATAGAATACGCACAAAATAGAAGTTCACTGTATAATGTAAACAGCTTTGCAACTTATCCCGATGCATTGGGAAGTAAAAGTATGGTGATAAGGCCTTCTGTTACAGATACTATCTCTATAAGACTTTCCGACGCTGCAGGTAAGGATCTGATGGATAAATTTAAAAATGCCGATGATGTGATAAAGACCACCAACGTGTTTTTAACATATTTTAAAGGTCTTCGTGTTTCTGCCGGTTCTTCAGGCTATATCTTCGGATTTTCTGACAGCATCATTATGCGTTTGCATTATCGCGAACCGGGAGTCATTACCCAAAGTAAATCTATTGACTTTATTCTTTCTAACTCTTCTATGCAGTTTAACCAGATAACTGCTGACAGAAGCGGTTCAGCACTGTCTAATCTAAGCTCTTCTAACAATCAAATCCCTTCATCAGCTACGAATAACACCAGTTTTCTGCAGTCGGTAAGCGGAGCGGTTATTAAAGTGAGCTTTCCCTATTTGCGAAATTTTTTACAAATACCTCAATATGTAAAATTGGTAAGAGCTCAACTTGTTATTACACCTTTAAGGGGCAGCTTTAATAATAATACCACATTACCACCTTATATCAGGCTATCATCAACAACCTATCTTAACCAGTTTGGCGCTGATTTAACTGCAACCGGGGCTGGCGGAGCTTCTACTGTTCAATACGGCAACCTGGTGATAGACAATTTGTACGGGGTGAATACAAAATATACTTATGATGTAACCGCTTATATAACTGGCCAGTTGGCTATCGAGCAGAATAACAGCAACGGAGTGCTGTTGTCGCCGCCTGCGCCTGCCAACACCACCAATTTTAACCGTCTAATTTTAGGAGATAACCACAGTGCAACACCGGGAGTTCAATTGCAATTATACTATTTAACCGTTTCCAAATAAATACGATGCGAATAAAAATTTTACAAATTGTGCTGGTAGCAATACTGTCTTGCGGCAAGTTGTGTGCACAAAATAACACCTCGCCGTATTCGATTTTAGGCATCGGCGATGTAGAAACAAACTCTTATGGCAAATGGTCAGGAATGGGAAGTACGGGAGTGGCTTTATATTCTAACAGATATTTGAATCAATCAAATCCCGCGTCTCTTAGTAAACTTGATGACCAGTTTTTTACAGCAGAATTAACAGGAAGATATAAAACCGTTGGTTATGCGCAATTGAGCACAGGCGTGAACAGCGTACGCTCAGCCGACATTTCGATGGAAAGATTAGCTATAGGCATAAAACTGACCAAAAAATGGGGAACCAGTGCCGGTTTGATGCCTTTCAGCACATCAAATTATTCTTTTTCTGCACCAAAACCTGTTGTCGGCACCGCCTTTAATCTCAATGGGTACTACTCAGGCTCAGGAGGATTGAATGAAGTGTACTGGTCAAACGCTTACAGCATTACCAAAAATCTACGGGCAGGCATACAGCTTGGGTATCTCTTTGGCTCGCTGCAGCAGACGGAGCAGTTGAGTTCTGATATTTCTTCTGATGTATATACCACTACGCGAAATATTTACATGACCAATCCATACATTACTTATGGTTTGCAATACAATGGCATGCTAAGCAAAAAAGTAGAATTGGCAATGGGCGCTACTTATGCAGCAAAAACAAAGTTAGATGCCCAGTACAGCTATTCGGTAGTCGACGGAACAACTACTGTTGTAGCTGATCAGTTGGTGAGCACAGGCGATTATAATATTCCATCAACGGCTGTGGGCGGTTTGGCGCTTACTTTTGATAAACGGCTTATTTTTGCTGCTGACTACAGACACCAGGATTGGTCGCGTTTAAATTATAAAGGATTGAATTACGCTCTTGTAAACAGCGACCGCTACTCTGCCGGTTTTGAAATGGACAAACACCTGAAAGGAAATGCGAATTATGTACGTTTTTACTACCAGGCTGGTGTTTTTTATAACAACTCTTACTTGCAGATTAACCAGGAGCAGTTGAAAGATTTTGGAGCTACGATCGGCTTTGGCTTAAACTCCATCAGAAATCCATTGGGCTTTAGTACTTCATTAATGGTCGGCAGCAGGGGTACAACTGCTAACGGACTTATAAGAGAAAATTATACGCAAATAAATTTCACTATTTCTTACCGTGATTTCTGGTTCACCAAAGGCAGGAAATACGAATAAGCGCCTAGCTTCTTACTCATGAAGCTATTGTAGATTAAAATGGGAAACGGGGGAGTATTCTTACTTCCCCAATTTTTTTGCCCATACCCCCCGCCCTAAAGGGAGCAAACCGAAGGTTGGTTTGGTTCTTCAAGTCCCCTTTAGGGGATTTAGGGGTTTACCCCCTTCGGGGATTTATGGGGCTATGGCACAAGATTTTAGTAATTTAAAAAAAACAATTATGGAAGCTGAACAAACACAAACAATAGAAATTTTAAACGATCTTATTCAGATAAATAATGATCGTATTGTTGGTTACGAACGTGCTATAGAAGAATTGACACAAAAAGATTCTGATCTCAAGGTCATATTTGCCACAATGATAGATCAAAGCCGTGAGGCAAGAAATGCACTTGGCAAAGAAGTACAGGTTTTGGGAAAAGACATGGATACAGGCACTACAAACAGCGGTAAAATATACAGAGGCTGGATGGATGTAAAAGCGATATTTACAGGTCATGACCGTTTGACTGTTTTAAAGAATTGTGAGACCGGTGAAGATGCCGCCCAAAAAGCGTATAATACTGCTTTGGAGTCTAAAGCTTTACCTGCTTATCTTCATGAAATGGTTTCACAGCAAAAGCAGGTTCTAAAAGCATCACACGATGAAGTAAAAGCATTGCGCGACCAGGAAAAAGAAAAAGAGACCAGCCCCAACTCCTAAAGAGGCAATAATAATAATAATAAAACAACAAATGCCGCTTAATGTAACACGATACATTAAGCGGCATTTGTTGTTTTTGTGGTGGCAGTTATAGTTGTTAAGGAATATGAGTAACTCACCGGTTTGTTGAATAAAGAATAAAAGTACAAGAGCTACCGTGTGGACACATCTTTATTTGGTTATTTTAGTAATAATTTGTAGCAGTT
>CAXUMK010000254.1:0-227 GCA_964251885.1 uncultured Segetibacter sp.
GCTCAAAATTGTTGACGAACTTAACCGCAGATTTTACACTGTTTTTTATCTTTTTAGAGAAAGAAAGCTTGCCTTTATTAAACACTTTTTCTGAAAGGAAATTCACAAACCTGTTTATCAAAATCAAAGTGTCGTAACCGACTGCGCCGAGCTTAGCAAGCCACTTGGAATGTTGCATGGTTACATCAAACACATCTCCATGAAATATCCAGGCTTGTCTGCCATCC
>CAXUMK010000254.1:237-8245 GCA_964251885.1 uncultured Segetibacter sp.
AAAAAACCACGCTTTCTTATTATCCGGCAGGTCAAGAACCACTTTGTTTACAAGCCGCAATGAACCCATTTTCAAGCCTGCAAACTTGCGCAGCATTTCATCGTGGTTGCCGGTTATATAGTAAGTTTTAATGCCCTTTCCAATCCAGCCGATTATATGCTTCACCACTTTCATGTGGCTTTTGGGCCAGTAACTTTTGCTGAATTGCCAGATGTCTATAATGTCGCCATTGAGTATAACCAGCCTGGGCCTGATACTCTTTAAGTAGTGCAGCAACTCTTTTGCATGACAACCATACGTGCCTAAATGAACATCTGAAATTACCAATATATCCACCACCCGTTTGTATTTCTTCATCTAATGTGCGGATGTTTTAAAGGCGAGTAAAAATCGGAAAAGAATGTAAGAAAGATGATGGAAACTGCTGAAGCGGCCAGGTTGCTGATAACGGTTGAATAACGATGAAGCCTGGCAAAAAAAGGAGAAGCTTTTTGATAAATGCTGTTGCCTTTCAGCAAAGGATACTGTTTTTGGGTTAGCACCATGACAAAGTGTTTTAGGTATGACAGAATAAGGATTTCAATAAAGGAATACAGCATGAAGAAGTAAGAAAAACTACCTGTAGAAACAGGTGGTTTACATAAGAAAACTTAAACGATGCTTGTTATACTTTTATGCTTGTCAAAGTTCAATTTTGTATATAAAGAAATTGTGAAGAGAATGAGATGAAAAGGTTAAGAAAACTTTTCGGAGGGAATGAGGTAATAAGAAGCTTACCATGATTATTGTACTGGAAAGCAACTATACGTAAGCCGTAAAAAATGTGCAATATATTTATGAGCCGGGCTGTATTGCTACTATGAGTCATCGTTGCGTCGCACACTTGTACTTGTATAGCTTTATGGGCTTTTTTTGAAAAGCAACAATGTACCAAGATTAAGAATATACAGAAAGTGATTGTATAACTTTATCTGAACAGCATAAGCACTGCTTTACATATACCGGCATAAAAAACCTTATTACCTTAGTAACGGATAGAAAAGAGAAAGAAAAGACCTTATTACCTTATTCTAAACATTTTAAAAAAGTAACGTTTGCAGAAGAATATGATGCATTCACAAAGCACTATCTGAAGACTCTAAAATGGAAGATATAAGGTAATAAGGTTAGTTATTTTTGGGCAGGTATGTTGTGTTACTAAGGTAATAAGGTTGTATGTTGTTCACAAATTCTATTCGGCAAAGCACTTCTTGTCCCATTAGCTAAAAACTTATGAGGCGGAAAGTATAGTAAAACCTGTATGCCCAGGCAGTTTGAATTACAGGTTATTTTCTATAAAGAGCAGACAATAGCTTTTAATCATATCTCTTACTTCCCTAAACTGTTGCATGATGTGCTCTTCGCTTCCTGCGGCTTTTGCAGGGTCCGGAAAATTGTAATGATATTTTTTTGCGCCGGATGGAAAGAACGGGCATCTTTCTTTTGCATTGTCACATACGGTAATGACAAAATCAAAATTCAGGTGTATGTATTCATTTATGCTATTAGAGGTATGGTGCAATATATCGATACGATCTTCTTTCATTATTTGTATAGCCCGCTTATTAACTCCATGTATTTCCACACCTGCACTATACACTTCTGCTTTGCCGTCTGCAAACTTTCTTAAATAGCCTTCCGCTATCTGACTTCTGCAACTATTGCCTGTACATAAAACCAGTATGCGTTTCATTGTATTAATTCGATGTTTGTTTATCGTTATTAGAAATTTCCATACTGCACCACAACAAACCAATGCAAAAGTGCCTAATGCTTCCGCAAAATATTTCTTCATATACCTTAATTACAACAATCAGGACCGCAACACATCGCTTCAAGTCCCCCCTTCGCGGGATTTGGGGGCTTTTCAGCATATACAGTGATGCTTCTGATACCTGTACCTGATTGTTTAAATGCTTCAATTTGCTCTTCTGATAAGTAGTTGCTTAAAATGTCATCAGGAATAATGATGGCCTTGTCTTTTTGAACAGTGATGTTTGCAAATCCGTTTGCGTGTATCAGTTCCATATACACTTGTTTTTGAATAGCTCCTGCAACACAACCTGCATACATTTCGGCAGCTTCTTTTATCTGTTTTGGCAATTCGCCTTCCAACACAATGTCAGAAATAGAGAAGTGACCGCCTGGCTTTAGTGTTCTGAATATTTCTTTAAACACACCATCTTTATTTGGAACAAGGTTAAGCACACAATTACTAACGATTACATCAGCAACGTTTGCTGTTACGGGCATCTTTTCTATGTCACCCTGCCTGAATTCAACATTGTGAACTCCTCTTGCTTCAGCATTTATTCTTGCTCTTTCAATCATTGCCGGTGTAAAGTCTATCCCGATTACTTTACCTGTTTCGCCTGTTTCATTTCTTGCGATAAATGCATCATTGCCTGCACCGCTGCCTAAGTCTATGACTACATCACCTTTTTTTATTTTGGCAAACTGTGTCGGCAGCCCGCATCCTAATCCCAAATCAGCATCAGCATTATACCCTTCCAAAGCTGTGTAGTCGTCCGCCATAATGTTATATACTTCTGTGCTGCAGCAACCCGAGCCACAACACGACGATTGATTGACTTCTTTATCCTGCAAAGCAATTTCTGAATACTTCTGCCTTACCATGTCTTTTACGTTGTCTTGTGTTTCCATGTATTTATGTTTTATTTTTTGTTTGTTTTTATCCCCTCTCCACCTGTGGAGAGGGGTTAGGGGTTAGGTAATTATCGAAATATTACGATTAATAAAAGCAAAAAAAGGTTAGCAACAATTGCTGCCACCTTTATATGTTTCAAACATCTGGTTCAATGCTGCCTGGGCCGCTATCCATTCTTTAGCATCAATACAGTAGCAAACTTTTGCGCCTTCTATTTCCCCGGTTATTAACCCAGCTTCTTTCAGTTCTTTTAAATGCTGCGAAACTGTGCTTTGCGAAAGAGGTATTTCATCCACTATATCTCCGCAAACACATGTTTGCCGCTTTGCCAACAAATTTAAAATAGCAATTCTTGCAGGATGCGCTAAAGCCTTTGCAATTTTTGCCAGCTTATTTTCACTTACCCCAAACTCGTGTGATTTTGTTGCTCCCATTATATCGCAATATTACGTTTAATATTTCTCTTCCAGAAACTTTTGAAGAATAAATAAATAGCGTTTTTATACTCGCCGCTTTGTAAGTTTTCCGCTAACGGGACAAGTAGTGCAATGCTGAATGTGGGACAAATCGTAAAAGTGTGCGACGCAACAATTTTTAATAGTAGCAATACAGCCCGGCTCATAAAATGTATTACACCTTATACGGCTTAAGTATAATTGTTATTGTATAAGGTGATATCTCAGAAAACACAACAATACCACATAAATATGTGATTGTTTTCTTTCAATAAACTCCTGTTCTTTGTTCTAAGAAAATGGGGGTTTTCTGGGATTAATTAAAACCTCTTCCAAAAGGAAGGGGTTTTATATTTATAGTCATCTTTCAGTCGCTTTAGAAATACAGTTGATGTAAAAAATAGTGCGGTCAAAAGTTGAGCGGACAACACAAAAAAAATCCGCAACAAGAGTATGAGCGCAGGCGATAGCAGACACACCTGCTTCAAAAGCTTATCTATTCAACTCTTAATAGAAACAAAAAACGCCTCTGTAAAAGAGACGTTTTCCTGCAGGCATATTTTAAGAAATTAAAAGTTGAACTTAACACCTAACTGTCCCTGAAAGCGGGAGTTGATTGGGTCAACAGTGTAATAGTTTCCATTTAAACCGGTTGGTTTGTTAAAGGTGAATGTAGGAACATAGCCAGATGATGGCTTACCTACAGCTACGCCCGAACCAGCTATAGGATTACCGTTTGCATCATTTGAATATCCGACAAAGTTTAAAAGGTTGACTGTGTAGTTATTTACGTTGGTTACGAAAGTAATGTGTCCCCAGTCGTTGTTTATCAGGTTTAATACATTGAATATATCTAAGCTGATCTGAAGTGACTTGCTCTTGTCTGTTTTGCTTAACCTGAATTCGTGCATCAGCTTCAAATCCAGCTCGTGGTTCCATGGAGTGCGCAAGCCATTTCTTTCTGCATACTGACCTCTTCTGCTGCTTAAGTATTTATCATTGGAGATCAGGTTGTCTAAGTCTGTCCATTGTTGTGCAGCGGTATAGCTTCCTTTATCAACCAACCTGATGTCGCTTTGATTTTTAGGAATATAAGGAAGGTTTGCATTTGCAGCGTTCCCGAAAGGATTGCCGCTTGAGTTATACACAACACTGTAAGGGTTGCCAGACTGACCTGAATAAAAGAAAGTAAGTGAAGTCGTGTTCATATTGTTCCAAACGAAGCCGGTTCCCAATGTGCCTACAATACGATGGCGTAAATCAAAATTTGAATAAGACAATTGCGGACTGTTTGGCACAATAGCCGGGTTCAACTCAAAGTTAGACTGGAAAGAATTTCTGATACCGTTGCTGATATCTTTACTTACTCCATAAGTATAAGCGGCGCTCCAATTCAGGTTTAATGAATGTGTACCGACCCTTATACCATTGGTTGTTTTGCCTAATTGCGCCGTTAGATTGTAACGGTATCCTTCGGTTGTATTGGTAAGCAAATACACATTTGAATACGCAGAATTAAGTTTACCGCCGGTATACACAGGAGATTGAGTTGGACCAGTAGTATAATATTCAACCTGGTCTTTAATATTTATCTGCTGAAACTTAACATCGTACAACGTTTTGGTATATAAGACATCCAGAGACAATTTATATCCTTTTCCAAATTTAAAGTCTGCAGCAATATTGGTACGCAATACGCGGGGAAGTTTAAAGTTATTATCAATCACATCAACTTCTCTGGTGGTGGCTGCATTCGCACTTGCGAGGGCGTGTGCGTTGATGGTATCTTTTAAGTTTAGAGGATTGATAGCCAAAGGAACGACCGTATTACCGCCAATGGTATTATTTGCAGCGGGTTTAAAATCTATGTTATTATAAGTACCGCCTGCTAATGTTTCAGCATAACCAAGCCATGCAAAAGGCATACGGCCAACAAAAACGCCCACACCACCACGTAATACGATGCTTTGATTACCTTTTACATCGTAGTTAAAACCAAGTCTTGGCGAAAGCGTTGGTTTGCCCAGCCATTTATTCGATAACTGGTTAAAGGGAGTATTGGAGTAGGTAGAACCGCCGCTGTTGTTCTTATCCGTTACAAAATCTTTATCTACAGGTATTTCTTCTCCAAGAGCAGAATAATCAATACGCAATCCGGGGGACAACCTGAATTTTTTACTTACAGAAATTTCATCCTGCGCATAAGCGCTTAGCAAAGCAACGGTGTATGGATTTGGAGGGTTATTGTACAATGCGTTTCTGTCGTTAGGAAATTTAGAATCAATAGAATAAGCTCCGCGAATACGGCTTGGCTTATCAGCAAGAAAGCTGCTTAGATTAGAATATTCCCAACGTCCATTCCACGAATTGACAAATCCATAAGTAAGGTCATACAGTTCGTTGTGTGTACCAAAGGTGAATTTGTTAATTCCCTTTGTATAAGTCAGGTTATCGGTGATCTCAAACGTTTGCTGCTTCATATTGTAAATAGAAGCTTCTCTCCACGTTCCTGCCCATATTGCACCACCACCAATATCCATTAAAGGAGCTAAAGTACCGGGGAAATCCCTGTACTCGTGTACATTGATGTAGCTTACATTCAACTGGTTATTCAGGCTGTTACTAAACTTCGTTTTTAGCTCTGCCGTTAAGTTTATGTTCTTTGTGTATTGCGTAAAGTCTGTTGAACCAAACTGAAAATTGGTACTTGTACGCTCCAGGTTATTTCCCCATCCGTTTGTATAAATACCCCGAACGGTTAGTGTATTTTTAGAATTGAGGTTGAAGTCTAACCGGGCAAATAATTTATCACTATTTGTAAATACTTTGTAAGCGCCTAAATATGAACCCGCATCATAATTATACTTTGTCTTCAACTGGTTGTAGATGGCGGTCGCATCAGCAACAGATACTGCAGATCCGGGATCACCGGCGTTATAAAAAGTAGGTTCCTGGCGGCGTGTCTGTTCAAAGTTGACAATAAAGAAGGCTTTGTTTTTTACAATCGGTCCGCTTACTGTAGCTCCGTACTGGTAGTCATAAAAGTCTGAACCGATGCTTGTCTTTCTTCCATCGACACTTTTGCCCATCAATATCTTGTTACGTCCATAACCATACAAAGAACCATGCACATCATTTGTTCCGCTTTTGGTTACTGCATTTACGCTGCCCCCGGTAAAATTACCAAGCTTCACATCGAAGGGAGCAAGCTGCACCTGCACTTCCTGGATTACATCAAGACTGTAAGGATTGGTACGTGTGCCTGCACCCGCAGCGCCTGACTGACCGCCACCGCTTGTTCCGCCAAATGAATTACTGAAACCGATCGCATCATTATTTGCAGCGCCATCTATAGTAAGATTGTTGTAGCGGAAATTGCTACCTGCAAATGAGTTGTTATTAGATTGAGGAGTAAGCCTTGTAAAGTCGCTTAAGCTTCTGCCTAATGTAGGCAAGGTATTTAATTGTGCACGGCCAACTGTTAGTCCCGCAGCAGGCGCTCTTCTGGTGCCGCTGACTACCACTTCCATTAAATCTTTGCTTGCTGACTGAAGGTTTAAATCGAGATTGGGATTGTTGCCGAGACCCAGATTCACATCGTTTAAAACGACATCTTTGAAACCAACATAAGTAATGGTGATCGTATACGGTCCGCCAACACGCAGGTTGGGAATATAGAATATGCCTTTACTATTCGTTTGTGTTGTGGTAAGCGTACCTGTCGGCTCGTGTTTCAGAGCAATGGTTGCACCATTTAAAAGGGCTTTTTTATCGTCAGTAATATGTCCGCTTAGTGTAGCGCCGGTTTCCTGCGAAAAGGAAATAAAGGGTGTAAATAAAACAAGAGAAAAAAGAAGGAGGAAAGTAGATTTTAATACCCGCATCGTTTGATTTTTAGATTGATGTAGCAATACTTTTAAGTAGAGAAAATCTTTTACGATAAGATAATTCAAAGATTAAAATTGGAATATGAACGAATTGTAAACGGAATGTTACCTAATTATTACCGGCAATAAGAACAAAAAATTTAACATTTTTATAAAACTATTCTGTAAAAGCAAAGAGGCTGTTCCGGAATTTCGGAACAGCCTCTTTTTTAAAAAAAGCGATTAGTTGTTAACCTGCTATTGTTTTATAAACTTCTGTATTTTATTCTGGCTTCCATCAGCAAGAATTACATTGATTAAATAATTGCCTGCCGGGAATAATTTAACGTTCATCTGATAATTATTTCTTCCTGCATTTAACCTTACGGCTTTTTGAGATACTCTGCGGCCATACATATCATTGATAACAAAAGTTGCAGACTGATTTACCGGAGACAACAAAGTCAAATTAAGGTTGTCAGCTACCGGGTTAGGATATACATTAGCAAATGTAAGTTCATTGATGCCTGATTTTGACAGAAGAACCACATTTGAATACGCAAACCTGCCATCTTTATCTATTTGCTTTAACCTGTAGTATGATAGTGCATCGAAAGCCTGGGTATCATCAAAATCGTAAACAAGCTTAACAGTACTGTTTCCACCTATTGCTTTTGACTGAATAAATTGAATAGAACTATAGCTAATCCCGTCGGCGCTGCGTTGCAAATCAAAACCGGTGTTATTGATTTCTGTTGCAGTTTCCCAATGTAAGAAGTTCTCACTTTTTACTCTTTGCCCTTCAAACTTAACAAGCGTAATTGGTAGAGTGGCATCAGAGAAATCGTAATTGCTAAGAGCCAGAGAACCTGCTGCAGGGCGGTAATCAGGGTTTAAAAAGTCATAAGGCGCAGTTAAGACACCAGTTGTGGTACCTAAAGAATCATTCTTGTTTGCTGCTGCAAAAAACACTGTCCTTG
>CAXUMK010000255.1:0-8231 GCA_964251885.1 uncultured Segetibacter sp.
ATAATTTGCCCAATCCTTCCAGCGCAAAAAATTCGCATTGTACCGGCACGATCACACTGTCTGAGGCCACAAGCGCATTTACTGTTATTAAGCCAAGCGAAGGCGAGCAATCAATTACAATGAAATCGTACTGGTTTTTTACCGTTGCAAGCAAATGTTTCATCACATTTTCGCGGTTGGGATAATTGATCATTTCTATCTCAGCACCCACAAGGTCTATATGTGAGGGAATAACGTCTAAATTGGGCATGTCGGTTTTTAAAATGACATCTTGAGATACCGCGTTGTTAACCATACAATCGTATAAACTGCTGGTTATATTGTGTAAATCGAAACCCACTCCGGTAGTACTGTTTGCCTGCGGATCTGCATCAACCAGCAGCGTTTTGTAATCGAGCACAGCAAAACTGGCCGCCAGGTTTATTGCTGATGTCGTTTTACCCACTCCGCCTTTTTGATTTGCCACACCTATAATTCTTCCCATTTAAATTTTTCCGTTTCTTGTATCCGGTTAGAAATTCATTTAAAATTGCGAAGGCTCTGTTAGGGGTTTCAGAAAGTTGTAACCTGAAACTTCTTCCCGCTTTCGCGCCAAAAATACACTAATGTAAACAAATAGCGGTTTTAGGAGTTAATATGCTGGTGTGAAGTTTTCAACCGTTTTAACACATCTGATTAGAACTCTTCATTTTACTTTTACAAAAAAACAGATATGCGTAACAGAAGTAGCTGGTGGATAATTATCGTTATTATGATTTTGCTTGACCTGTATGTTTTCCAGGTTGTAAAAGCATTGACCTCAGAAGCGTCGGAAAAAACAAAAATGATCGTTTATTCTGTTTACTGGACAATTTCTGTTTCATCTGTTGCTTTTGTGCTGGTGTTTCCTTATTTAAATACAGACAACTGGCCCAAAAATGTTCGCAACTATCTTTTTGCTACTGTTGCAGGTTTATTTATAGCAAAATTATTAGCGACTATCTTTTTTTTGCTGGATGATATAAGAAGAAGTATTACCTGGGTCTTAAGTAAAATGTTTCCTGAAAATATCAGTGAAACAGATACAAACGCCGCCTGGAACCTGAGCCGCTCAGCTTTTTTAAGCTGGCTGGGCATTGGCGTTGGCGGAACTTTTTTAACCTCGTTCATCTACGGTTTCAGCAATAAATACAACTATCATGTAAAAAGGATACAGCTTAGTTACAAAAATTTGCCGGCAGGGTTTAAGGGTTTGAAAATTGTGCAGATAAGCGATATACATTCAGGAAGCTTCGCAAACAAAAAAGCGGTAAGCAAAGGTGCAGACCTTGTGCTGAAAGAAAATGCTGACATCATATTATTTACAGGTGACCTTGTAAATGACCGCGCCACGGAAATGCAGGATTATATGGATGTTTTCAGCAGGTTAAAAGCTCCGATGGGAGTTTACAGTACGCTTGGAAACCACGATTACGGAGATTATGTAGATTGGGAATCTGCAGCTGCAAAAAGTAAAAATCTCGAGGATTTAAAAGTGGTGCATAAGCAACTCGGCTGGAGGCTTTTGATGAATGAGCATGTGCCCCTTACACGAAATGGTGACAGCATCGCTTTACTTGGAATCGAGAACTGGAGCGCTTTAAAACGTTTTCCAAAACATGGCAGGATGGATCTGGCCTATCCGGGTACTGAAAAATATGCATTTAAGATTTTAATGAGCCACGACCCCACCCATTGGGATGCCGAGGTGCGCCCTAAATACGGGGACATTGACCTTGCACTTGCCGGTCATACGCACGGAATGCAATTTGGCCTTGAAACACCATTTTTTAAATGGAGCCCGGTACAATGGGTGTATAAACAATGGGCCGGCCTGTACGAAGAAGGCAACCAGAAACTGTATGTAAACCGTGGCTACGGATTTATCGGCTATCCCGGCAGAGTGGGCATTTTGCCAGAAATTACGGTGATAGAGCTGGTGTAGCTATGCTTTCCATTTTACTATATTCCGTAAGGGATAAAAAGGTGAGTAGGTTTTATTGAACCAAGCTGAATTACTACTATGTGTCAGACGTTGCGTCGCACACTTTTACTTTTTGTTCTTTATTCGACAAGCCCTTACATTTCTATGTGTTTATGTGTTTAAAAAAGTGCAGAATATATTTGAAACACATAGAGACAATAGTTTCAATAGAAATCATAGAAAATCTATGTGCCCTTATATTCCTATGTACCTATGTGTTCAATCATTTTTGAAACACATAGAGACACTAGGTTGAATAGAAATAAAAACTCTCCTGATGAATTACCAGGAGAGTTTTAAAAAAGAATGTTAGAATTGTCTCTTACGAAGGACAGCCTATTGTTTTATTATTTTAAGTACATAATTGGCCTGCCCCTGCTGAGTAACTGAGAGAGTGTAAATTCCTTTTATCCAACGCGAAGAATTGATCTCGTGCGTTCCTCCGCTCACACTTATCTGGGTAATTCTACGGCCTGCAGCATCAAATATGGTAAGTGTACGTTTTTGCGTTCCGGGAAGGATTACAGTAAGTTTATCAGTAACAGGATTAGGATAGGCAACAATAGGTTGTTTGCCGCAACTGTTTGTGACTATTACCACGCTACTGTAAGTATAGTCTCCATTTTTATCTGTCTGCTTTATTCTGTAGTAATTAATGCCATCCGCTGTTGATACATGCGAGTAGCTATAATCCTGAACCGAGGTACTGTTGCCTTTTGCAGGAAGAGTAGCTAAAGGCGAGAAGTTCGTTCCATCGGTACTATACTCAACAGTAAAGTCTTTCGTATTAATTTCTGTAAGTGTTTTCCAGTCTATTTGAATAGTACAATTAGAGGCTGACGCTGTAACAGAACTGAAAGTTAAAGGAAGCGCATTGGAATTGGTAAGCGTATATGTTACAGTTGCAAAAGCTGAACCGATACTGGCCGTATCATTATAAGTGCCCGTTGTATCATTGGCTGTAAAGGTATGTGCAGCAGCAACTCCTGACGCATTGGTTGTGGCGGTATCTCTGTTGGAACCGTTAGCGAAGGTACCGCTTGCTCCGATGGTTGGTGCAGCGAAAAATACAGAAACGCCTGCAATATTATTACCCGACTCAGTCACCTTTGCCTGCAGTGGCAGCGGGAAGGCTGTAAGAACAGGAGTTACCTGCCCTGTACCTGCTGAAGCTGCATACATATAGTTTGTTTCTACTGCACCTATATCAGCCTGGCTTCCTACCAATCTTGGCAATCCACGCTGATCGGTACCCGTAGTAAGGGCAGGGTTACCGGCATTGATTGCAGGACTGTTAGGCATGGGTAAATTAGTTGGTGTTGTTCCGCCATAATTACCTAATGGAAGGAGCTTTGGATTTACACTATATTGATTACCTGTTGAACTACCACTTATGGTAGTTGCTCCAGTATCTTGTATAATGTTATAACCGGTTGAATTAAAGCCTCCATCAAAATCTTTACCATTTGCAGATCCTGCTCCGGACAATACTCCTCCGCCAACAATTGTGTTGCCCATGGTAAGCGTGCTTGCATTCTGCTCTATATTACCTCCGTACAAGTACGCTGTATTACCATAAATAGTGCAGTTAGTTAATGTGGTTAAGTAATTATAAAATAATCCTCCTCCTAAACCCGCGTCACTGGTTAAACCTGTGGCCTCGTTTCCTGAAATGGTACTGTTAGTAATAGTCATCCTTGCGCTTCCCCAATGTGCAATGCCACCACCAAGGCGATCAGTGATATTATTTATTATAGAAGAATGGTCTATTGTAACCGAACCTGCGCTACGATTATATAATCCACCGGCATCAGAGTAGTTGGTGGTTATAGCGGTAGCGTCGTTGTTCGAAATAACACAGCCTGTAACATTTACAATTCCTGTATCTATCATAATACCTCCTCCGCCATAGGCTGAGTTTGCAGGTACTTTACCATCCCTGAAAGTAAGACCGGAAATATTAACAGTGGCGGTATTGCTTCCGGGAGAAATATAAAGAACCCGTGAATTATTTCCGGCACTTATGGTTAACAAATTGGCTCCAGGACCAGTAATAGTAATGGGCTTTTTTATAACCAACTGCCCGCTGGTTAAATTGATAAGTGTTACGCTTTGGTCGAAGGTAACTGTAATACCGGGGCATGCATTGGTAATGATTTCACGCAATGTTCCCGGACCGCTGTCTGCGTTACTGGTTACTACAAAGCTTGAAGGACAGTAGTTGGTCAAACTAAATTTTGCAGAATCTGCTACCCCTGTTACAGATGCTGTTACAAGATAACTGCCTGAAGTTGTATCGGCAGTAAATGTTGGTGCTGTTGCAACGCCGTTACTGTCTGTTACAATGGTTACAGTTGATAGTCCGCCCGAAAATGTTCCGCTTGCTCCGGTGTCAGGGGCGGCAAATACTACATTCACTCCGGGTAAAGGAGTGCCTACACTGTCTTTTACGATAGCTTTTAATGCAACAGGGAAATCTGTCGTAGGATAAGTTGTTTGTGGTGTACCTGCAGTTGCGGTTATTGAAGCAGGAGTAATTCCCGTGATTTTAAGTGTATAGGTCATCGTATCACCAGGACATCCGGCTGGGTCATTTGCTACGACGCGTATAGGGAAACTACCTGCCTGTGTAGGCGTACCAGATAATGTGTTGCCTTTAAAGGACAATCCGGCAGGTAAATTACCTATAATTGTAAAGTTGTATACTCCGCTGCTGCTGCCACCTGTAGCAGTAAAGGACTGAGTATACGAAGTTCCTGTTGCCCCGGTTGCAAGAGAAGCTGTGGTAATATTAACAGGGCTGCATGCAGGACCGGCTGCACAATTAGTAAGGCTGACATTTAAATTATATGGAAAACCGATTGCCTGTCCCGGCTGCACAGCATGAATAACTATGGTAAATGCCTGGCCTGCTGGTGCAGTAAAACTAAATGTTTGCGGACTAAATGAATTACCTGCATCACCGAGATAATTACTATCAGGTTTAACAGGAACGAAGCCACTTTTATTATACACTACTGTGAAGAAGCTGTCTGCATTGGGGCTTGACATTGTAACACTTACACATTGGCTCGTATTGCTGGTATTGGTAAATGTGTAAGCATCAAATTGCCTTGCTCCGGTGGTTGCAGCTAAGCCAGGTGCAGCCCTGGGTACACCACACGATGAAACAACACCGGTTGTAGAGCGGTTTATTCTTCCTGTTTGCGTACCGGTAATTGCAGTAAAGCCAGCTCCTGAAGGAGGAGTAGAGCCGAGCTTAGAGGAAATATTTGTATAAGGTTGAGTTCCTGTAATTATGCTAAACTGAAACCCCTTAGGACTCGTGCCGCCGCCACCAAATGTTACTGTTAATACAAAATTGATTACGGTTCCGCATGGCACACCGGAATTGACACCAATAGTAAACGGGGTGAGTGTATTAATTGCAGTTCCTGAAGAGCTGATTGCACCATAAGCTGCAGAGCCCTGTGTAACTGTAATTCCCGGCGTTGTGGTTGTTAAGGTCGCGGTAACACCCGTTGCATTAGCTAAAGAAGGGTTTTTTAACCGCACAACTATATTTCCTAACTCACCCGGATCAATTACTCCGTTATTATTACTAAAAGAACCTTCTGTGGCTGACAATGAATCAAGGCTGATATTAGATAACGAGGTTGGCGCTAATGCCTGCATAGCCTGGAAAGCCTGAACAATGCCATAACCACTGTTATTATCGTAGCCTGAAGTTTCGATATCGAGAGCAGTTGTCGTAAGAATGGTTCTTATTTGAGAAGAGGTAAGAGATGGCTTGGCTGATTTAAGTAAAGCCGCAATTGCCCCCGCATGCGGCGCTGCTGCTGATGTTCCATAAAATGGGGTAAAATAAGACATAGAAGTTGAAACTCCATCGGCTGCAGTTATATCTGGTTTAGCACGAACAGTTCCTCCATTTGAGCCAAACAGAAAATTACCCGGGGTAACAGGTGTGGAATCTGCATTAAAGAAAACTCTCCGTGGACCGTCCGAGGAAAAATATTCTACCTGATTAGTTGAGACAAAAGGCCCGGGATATGGACCTGCTGCCGTATTACCTGCAGCGGCTTTTGCAGGCGTAGCTGCAACACTAAAAGCGCCTGCAGCAGCAGAGTGTCCGTGGGTTTGACCAGTAGTAGCATTTTTAAGAGTTCCACCGGCTGAATTAAGACTGATTGCCCTTACTGCTGCAGATGCTGTTTTAAAAACAACCAAACGATCACCTGTAACAAAACTGGAAGACGTTGCCGGATCTATTTCTTCGTAAGGGTCTTGAGTACCACTTTGAATATTGGTAGAAGATGCCTTAACTGTACCGGTTTTACTTACAATAAAAAGATCATAGTCATTAGAGGAAGCGCCTAAAGGATCTGCCCACTGCAGATTATACCAACTGCCGGTTGATAAAAGGGAATCGCTGTAAACAGGATTTGAAACAGTACCAAAGTTGTGTAATTTTCCTGTTTTTGTACTGCCTGTAAGAGTGGTATCAGAACCGGTTCCGTTAAAATCTCCTTCCCAAACACCTGCGGTTCCTTTTGCAAGTGAGCCCTCATTACCGGCAGATGAAAAATAAAGGCCGCCGCTTGCAGTTATTGTGTTAACAGCCTGCGCTACAATTCCATCCTGAAAGGCGGGTTCATCTGAGTAGGCAACGTCATCAACAATAATATCACAATTGTACGGTGCGCTGCGCAAAGCCACAATGTTATCAGCAAAACTCGCTTCCCCATTATAAGCAGTAGCAAAAAAAAGCTGAGCTTTAGGAGCAAGATCATGAATGATCTGCAGCATTGCACGGCCTTCATCTGTACCATTTGTTATATCGGCCAATACAGTAACCGGGATTGTATCTCCAAGGGGATTTCCTTTACCCGGAAGATTGCCGGTCGCAACATCATCTGCCTCACTCCCGGTTGAATTGTAGCTGTCTGATAGTACACCTATCCTTATTCCCTGGCCTTCATAGCCGTAGGTGTTACGGGCATCATCCGCTCTATGCGTACGATCACCCTCGGAAATAACAGTTCCGCCGCCGCCGGTAATCGCTCCTGCGCTTCCCGATCCCCAATGCTGCAGAAACTCTTTTAGCTTTGCCCGTACCCGCGCAGCGCGCTTTTCAAATCTATTACGGACTATGGTTCTATTTACTGACCGAGATGGGAAAGTAACAGCAGATGCACCCGTGCCTTTTTTGTTTATATTATTTTTAGGAGTACCCGAACCAACCGTTTTTGCAATTGCAGCAGGTTGTATAAACTTAACTCCTTTGTAACCAGCTATCGTTTCAGCATTTGCAAGATCAATCGACGCCCTGACAGTATGATGTTCCTTTGACGCATACACAATGGTTCCGCCCAGCGTTTTAATTTTACTCAGCAGATCATCACTTATTTCTGCACTTATATCGACGTTTACCTTTCCATCTTTTTGGGCATTCATTTTTACCGGTTCAAGGTTAACACCCGATACCATTTTCAGTCCCTGTTTTTCTCTTGCAGCCTGTAATAACCTCGAATCCATTTTTCTTTGAGCGGGAGAACGCGATTCTTTTTCCTGCAGCAATAGCTGGATGTCACTTATGGTTTTTGCCTGCAGTTGTGAAAAAGCCTGACTAAATGAAAAAAACACAAGTGCCAAGGGTACTAAAAAACGTGTGTAAATTTTAAAGCGCATATAATCGGTTTTGGTTGTGATATGTTTGATTGTTACTAAAAAGACAGAAAAGAAATTAATTAGGGTTTTAAAAATAGCACAAAAAGATAGTAGATAATAATTTTTTGAAGACAATGTAGAAATTAGAGTATAAATTGAACTTTGACGGGCATTAACGCAATGGCGTTATACTTAAAGCCGTATGAAAATGTGCAATGAAATTTTATGAGCCGGGCTGTATTGCTACTATTTTTCATTGTTGCGTCGCACACTTGAAGCACTTTGTTCTGTATTCAGCAATGCACAGACTTATAAGCCGAGAAGTATAACTTAAAGAAAAAATGCCTGAACTGATGCAGTTTATGACAGTGAGGCAAGTAGATTTTGGGTTAAAAGCTGAATAATGTACAGGACGTACAAGTGAGTGACACAACGACAGACTGTGCGAAAAATTCACGAATTGTTTCGTAAATGTTTTTTTCATCTGCATGGGCTTCTGTGGCCCATTACATATCCTTCTTTTTTTATGCTCGTAGAGCAATCTCTGTAGCCTCATAAA
>CAXUMK010000256.1:0-8227 GCA_964251885.1 uncultured Segetibacter sp.
AAAGTACCTGTTGGCTTCTGCGGGTATATGTGTTTCTTCTGTCTGTTTATTCAAAACACTTTCAGTAAAGTTTTTAGTATTGATTCTCTTCTAATTGATTTTCTTTTTTGAGAAGAATAAGGCTTTTACAATAAAACCGATGCATATTCCCTTGGCATTGTCAGCGGGAATAAAGCGGGTGCGGGTCGGTGTAATTTCATAAATCCCTTTTGCCTTTGCATACATTCCGCCGCCACCTCCTGCTCCTTCGCCACGTGCTTTATCATTGCCGTTGCCCGATGCTTCGTCCGTTTTTTTCGATTCTTTTTTCTTACCTCTTTTATATCCGCGTCCATGCCCTCCGCCAAATCCATAAGCGATTTGCGCTACAGGAATAATCGTTTTTGCGCCTGCAGTAACAGGTTCTCCAAAAACATTTTTTACTGATGCGCTCTGCCCCAACTCAGACGCCAGGTTTCCAATAAAGTTCTCATTGCTCATAATTATTACAAATTTTAGAAGTGATACCCCAAACCCCTGAACTGATGCGCCAAACCCCGGAAGGGGCTTTTATAATGCACACTCGCACAGATCCTCGTAAACGGGACAAGTAGTGCATTGCTAAATAATGAACAAAAGTACAAGTGTGCGACGCAACGGCTGCCGAAGGAATTGCAAATGCCGGCTACCAAATTTTCTTTTTTCTAACCTGAAAAATGGTCCTTAAGTATCCGAATTTATCCTGCTTTTCTTATTTTTTCAATAATGCCAGTCGTAGAAAATCCTTCAACTATAGGATTGATAACTATTCTTCCGCCATTTGCTATCACTTCTTTTGCGCCGATCATTTGCTCTATCGTGTAATCGCCGCCTTTTACTATCACATCGGGCATCAATGCAATGATCAATTCGAGCGGCGTATCTTCTTCAAACAGGGTTACAGCATCTACAATGGCGAGGCTTGCAAGCAGCAAAGCACGACCGTTCTCATTGTTAACGGGTCTTGTGTCTCCTTTTAATCTTTTAGTGCTTGCATCGGTATTTACGCCCACAATTAGTATGTCTCCCTCTCTTGCAGCTTCACTTAACGATGCGATGTGGCCAGCATGCAAAATGTCGAAACAGCCGTTGGTAAAAGAGATGGTCTTTCCTAAAAAACGCCATCTTGCTACCTGTTTTACCAGTTCTTCACGGGTATATATTTTTGATGGTATTACTTCCGGCCTCTTCATCTTTTTTTGTTTTTTTGTTATAGTAGGGCAGCAAACCAAGAGATATAAAACCGACAAATATAATGATCAGGAATTGAGCAAACCATTGCAATGTTCCATTGGCAAAGCCGATAGGGAAAGGGATGCCATGCTGCTGTAACACTTTTGCCAGAAAAAATGCATACGCTCCTATGCCGCCTGGAGTGATAATCATACCAATGCTTGCAAAAGCGAGGGCCGATACTGCAGTTTCCAAAGATAGTCCTGCCGTGCCGGCGGTACCTGAAAAACCAATCCACGTACCCAGCAGATACATTCCCCAAATACCAAGACTTGAAAATATAAACGCCCATTTCTGCTTCAGGTCTTTTACACTTACGATGCCTTGCCAGATACCCCTTACAATGTTTTTTGTGCCCTTTATCAGTTTAAATTCAGGAAACCGGCGGAATAAAATTTTCAGAACAATAATAACTATAACAATAATAGCCAAAACGACACCAATTTTTGTAATGTTGAATTTTCCGCTTTTACTTAAGAACAATCTTTTGAGAAGATGTGTACCAAAGTCTCCAATGAATTGAAACTGCAGCGCAAAGGCCAATAAAAATACAAGAACGAGGCAGGCGAAATCGAAAGCCCGTTCTGCAACTATAGTTCCGACCAATTTTTCTGCAGGTACGTGTTCGTATTTGGCAAGAATAGTACACTTTAAAACTTCCCCGAGGCGCGGCACAGCAAGATTAGCAAGGTAACCTATCATAACGGCAAAGAAAGTATTGCCAAAAGAAGGATTGTAACCCATCGGCAATATCAGCATCTTCCACCGCAAAGCACGTAAAGCGTGGCTGAGCGTTAAAATAAAAAATACGGGAACGAGCAGCCAGTAGTTAGCAGTAGAAAAAGCAGCGCGAAAGTCTTTCCATTCTTTTGGAGGTATCTGGTGCAAACTCCACCACACCAAAAAAACTCCTAAGCCAAGAAATGCAAGATATTTTAAGATATTGAGAATTTTCTTTTTCATGGCTAAGGTTGCAATATAGGCTAAACCAGAGTATGAGATAACGGTTTGCTGCAAAAAAGGTTTAATCTGAAATCACAAGGTTATCTATTAACCTCACTTCTCCCATATAAGCTGCAACGAGGCACACAACCCCGTTTGCCTTCGTTTTATCCTGTACAGGTTGCAAAGTTTCTGCATCTGCTATCGCCACATAATCTGCTTTTTCAAATCCGTGAGATAATAAATAAGCGGTCGCATAGCTTTGCAGTTCGGCAACAGTTTCAGCAGCATATCTGTCTTTTATATATTGAAGTATTGCTGAAATGGCCGCAGCATTTTGTTTTTGCTCTTCACTCAACCGCAGGTTTCGGCTGCTCATTGCCAGGCCCGAAGCTTCACGCCAGGTACTTACGGTGATAAGCTGAACAGGCATTTTTATTAATTGTATCAGCCTTTTAACAACCATGCATTGCTGGTAATCTTTCTGACCCATAAAAAGGGAATGTGGCTGTACAATATTCAATAGCCTATGCACCACCTGGCAAACTCCCTGGAAATGACCAGGACGGTATTTGCCTTCCAGCAAATGCTCTATCTCTCCTAAGTCGTAACCATTTTGGGTATTCGTTCCCCCGGGATAAATTTCTTCAACAGAAGGAAGAAATAAAATATCGCAACCCGCATTTTCAAGAAGTAAAATATCACTCTCGATGGTTTCGGGGTATTTTTCAAAATCTTTTGGGTCGTTGAACTGGGTAGGATTTACGAAAATACTCGCGACCGTTATAGTACAAATGCTCTTTGATTTTTCGATTAAAGAAATATGGCCTTTATGCAACGCACCCATTGTGGGAGAAAAGCCGATAGTACCTCCATTCAGTTTACGCTGCCGGAGATATTCTTCCAAAACCAATGCCTCTTTAAATAAAATCATTTATACGGGTTTCAGTGTTTGAAATGCTCAATAAGGCATTTCGGATAAAATTGATTAGTTTTGAACACTCTTTTTTAAGGGTTTTAACGAGTAAACCAATCGGAATAATGTCAACAAAGAAAAGAATTTTATTTATTGCCAACGAGATGTCTCCCTATTTAGAGCTGACAGAATTTGCGGAGATTGTGAACAAGCTGGCAATTAAAAGTAATGATGCAGGTTTGGAAGTAAGATGCATTATGCCTCGTTTTGGAATTATTAATGAAAGAAGGCATCGCCTGCATGAAGTGGTTCGTTTGTCGGGTATAAATGTAAGTGTAGACAACGATGACTATCCTTTGCAGATAAAAGTAGCGTCGCTTCCCAACGCACGCTTGCAGGTTTACTTTCTGGACAATGAAGATTTTTTTAAGAGGAAATTTGTTTTTAATGATGAAGATGAGAAATGGTACGATGACAATGATTTAAGAAGCATCTTCTTTTGCAAAGGGGCTTTGGAAACAGTAAAGAAATTCGGATGGCCTCCTGATGTTATTCATTGCAGCGGCTGGATGACCGGGTTAATACCATTATACCTGAAAACGGTGTACAAAAAAGAACCTGTTTTTGCTCACAGTAAAGTTATATATACCCTTAACGCAGAAACTTTCTCTGAAAAGCTTAGCGAGGACTTCGCAAAAAAAGCCCTTATTCACGTCAGCATGAAAGAAAAAGACCTCGATATGTATAAGGACGCTACCAACTACGCTTTACAAAGAGGCGCCGCTTACAATGCCGATGCTATCACTTTCGGATCAGAAAACATTGATAAAAAACTGGTTGATGAATTCTCAAAAGTAAAGGGCAAAAAGGTGATACCATTCAAGGGATGGGATACTGATTTAACAGAGTATTTGGAATTGTATAACGACCTTGCTTCTAAGTAGTTTAACCTCATAATTTAATCTATTGCAAACTAAATGCGTAAGCTTGCCTGCATATCTATTGCTGTTTTTTTCTTTGTTTCAGCCTGCACAAAAATCGAATCCACTACTATAGGCGGCGGGTTAATTCCTCCCATTGACGGAGTGGCTACTTTAGATACCACACTCGATGTTTTTACAAATAATTATCTTGACTTTCGCAGCGATTCTGCAAGAGTGTATTATAGTGATGACCATGTTATAGGCATTATTAATAACGATCCGCTTTTTGGAACAACAAAGGCCACCACCTATTTTGAATTAAAGCCAACTTATTACAAATACTCTTTTCCCGGCGGCACATCGTTGACACCAGACAGTGCGGTTTTGATCCTTAGCTACAAAGGTGTGTACGGAGATACGACGGTTTCCCAAAACTGGGAGGTGCGCGAATTGACAGAAACATTGCGTGGAGATACGGCTTATCCCGTAAGTAAACCCTTTTCTACCGGAAGTGTTTTAGGAACGAAAACTATTGATATACCACATTTGAAAGACTCTGTAAACTATGGCTTCGAAAATGCAGCTATGCAAATAAGAATTAAACTTTCAGCTTCATTTGCACAGAAATTAATGAAACAATACGACTCAACCGCAGGCAATGCTTATGAAACGGACTCCCTTTTTCGCGAGCATTTTAAAGGTTTTGCAGTTGTACCGGGAAGTGCCGGTAATGCACTTATAAGAGTAAACCTTGCAGACACTAATACCAAACTTGCACTATTCTACAACTATCAAAGTCCCGACTCCGGGGCTGGTAAGGTAACTTCAAGTGTTAGTTACTTCAGGTTTAGCGTTGGTACAGGTTCTGCAGTTTCAGGTAATGCGAATTGTATACAGCGTAATCATAATAGTACTCAATTAACTCAATATTTCACAAATACTTCCAGAAACGACAGTCTTGTATTTCTTCAAACAATGCCCGGTACTTTCACGACTGTTAAAATTCCCGCTCTAAGAACATTACCTAATATTATCATTCATAAAGCAGAATTGATGACATTTCAGGCTCCTGACATTACTCCTGCATTTGACATGATATTTACGCCTCCGCGTTACTTGTTATTGAGTATTTACGACAGCAGTAAAAGTGTAAAGAATAATATTCCAAATGATTTTGTAGTCTCAAGTGGTACACCAAATACCTCAGCATTTGGTGGTTACCTTATGGATAAAGAAGTACCCCCGTATGGAATTGTAAAAGCTTATAGTTTTGATGTAAGCAGATATGTGCAGGGGATAGTTACCAGAAGGGACAGCAGTTATATCTTACGGCTTTCTGCCCCCAGCAATGACTCTCTTATATATGTTGCTCCATATCCGGCAACAACTGTTGCTGCTGCCTTTTATGTCATCCCTTCCATTGCCAATAACGTGGGTGAAGGAAGGGTACGCCTTGGCGGTGGCGGTATGAATCCTTCCAATCAATTAAGAATGCGGC
Source organism: uncultured Segetibacter sp. (assembly GCA_964251885.1). Classification (GTDB taxonomy): domain Bacteria; phylum Bacteroidota; class Bacteroidia; order Chitinophagales; family Chitinophagaceae; genus Segetibacter. Next base: position 5,531 of record CAXUMK010000256.1, read on the forward strand.
TGAGAATAGTATATTCAAAGTTATAAATGAGGTTATAAATAAAATTCTTTCCAACCCTTATCTTTGCAACCATTTTTAAAAACATCAAATTAATTATGCCTTATTTATTTACCTCTGAAAGTGTTTCTGAAGGACACCCTGACAAAGTAGCTGATCAGATTAGCGATGCTTTAATTGATAACTTTTTAGCTTTCGATCCACAAAGTAAAGTTGCCTGTGAAACTTTGGTTACAACCGGTCAGGTTATTCTTGCAGGCGAAGTAAAAAGCAAGGCTTATCTCGATGTGCAGGAAATAGCGCGTGGTGTTATCCGTAAAATAGGATACACCAAAAGCGAGTATATGTTTGAGGCAAATAGCTGTGGTGTTTTATCGGCCATTCACGAGCAATCGGCAGATATAAACCAGGGAGTTGATAAGGTTAATCAGGAAGAGCAGGGCGCCGGCGACCAGGGAATGATGTTTGGTTATGCAAGTCACGAAACTGATTCTTATATGCCTTTGGCGCTCGATCTCGCTCATAAGCTATTGCTTGAGTTAGCCGTCTTAAGAAGAGAAAATAGTATTATCAGCTATCTGCGTCCCGATGCAAAAAGCCAGGTTACTTTAGAATACGATGATAACAATCAACCAATAAGAATTGACGCTATTGTTGTTTCTACCCAGCATGATGATTTCGGGCCTGAAGAAACTATGCTGGCAAAAATCAAAAGCGATGTCATCAATATCTTAGTTCCGAGAGTTAAGAGTAAGTACCAGAAATATGCTCATTTGTTCACTGAAGATATTAAGTATCATATCAACCCGACCGGAAAGTTTGTAATAGGCGGACCGCACGGAGATACCGGCTTAACCGGCCGTAAAATAATTGTTGATACTTATGGTGGTAAAGGCGCACACGGCGGAGGCGCTTTCAGCGGTAAAGATCCTTCAAAGGTTGACCGTAGCGCTGCTTATGCAACAAGGCACATAGCTAAAAACCTGGTTGCTGCAGGACTTTGCAGCGAAGTACTGGTGCAGGTATCGTATGCAATAGGAGTTGCCGAACCAACCAGCATTTATGTAAATACTTACGGAACAGCTAAAGTTGAAATGTCGGACGGGGAAATTGCAAAACAAGTCGAAGGCATCTTCGACATGCGTCCTTATTTTATCGAGCAACGCTTAAAATTGAGATCACCTATCTACAGCGAAACAGCTGCTTATGGCCACATGGGCCGTGAGCCTGAAATTGTAACCAAACAATTTGTAACACCTGCCGGCGAGGTAAAGACAGTAGAAGTTGAACTGTTCACTTGGGAAAAACTCGACTACGTAGATAAAGTAAAAGAAACTTTTAAGCTGCAATAAATCCTGTAGTATACTTTTAAAAAAGCCTTTGTTCTAAGAATGAAGGCTTTTTTGTTACCGGCAGTGGCTCAATGGTTTAATGGCTCAATTGCTCAGTTGTTTAATGATGCTATGGCTTATTTACTTATTGCCTTAATGCCTTATTGACTTATTGACTCAATGACTTAATGACTATTTATCTTTACTTTGCCTTTATGAATTTTCGTAACCAGCAACACAAACCGAGACCTAAAAAGAGTACTTTAATTACCGGCAGAAGTAAAGTAATCGAAGCATTACAGCAAGGCAAACAATTGGAAAGAATTTATCTCGTGAGCACAGGGCATGGTGAAGAAATTGATGAAATAAAAAAGCTGGCTGCAGACAATCAAATCCCAATCAATAAAGTTCCTGTTGAAAAGCTGAATAGTTTTAACGTAAGCAATCATGAAGGTTGCGTTGCAGTCATTTCAAAAATTCAGTACCAGGATTTGCAGCAGGTTATTTCTTCGGTGTTCGATAAAGGTGAAGCGCCTTTGTTCCTGATATTAGATGGAATAACAGATGTAAGAAACATTGGCGCCCTGGCAAGAACTGCTTTGTGCTGCGGTGTTCACGCAATCATTATTCCCGACAAAGGAGTTGGAGCGCTGAACGAAGATGCGATAGCGACCTCTGCAGGCGCACTGGAGAAGGTAGCGGTTTGCCGGGTAAACAGCTTACTGAAAGCAGTGGATGATTTGCATCTGAACGGGATAAAAGTTTTTGCAAGTGAAATGAGTGCAGATAAAAATCTTTTTGATGTACATCTTGCAGAACCCGCAGCTATCATCATGGGCAGCGAAGATAAAGGCATTTATCCGGCTTTGCTAAAAGCTTGCGATGAGCAATTTAAAATACCGATGAAAGGAAATTTCGAATCATTAAATGTATCCGTGGCCGCAGGAATGATATTGTACGAAGCCTTGAAGCAGAGAATGGTGATATAGTTTTAAGTCGCAGTAATATATATCATTAGAGTTTTCACGCAAAGGCGCAAAGAATTATGTCTTGCTATTGTTCCTTTGCGTCATTGCGCCTTTGCATGCTGTTCTTTTGCGTTTTGCGTGGCTGCTCCTTTGCCATTGTCAGCTTTGTAGGTTAGCGAAGATTTGTGCAGGGGATTGCTTTCCCGCTTTTGTTCGGACAAGTTGGCCTTGTGATGACGAACGACAGAACTTACGTTGAGCGGCAAACAGTATTACTTGTAAAGAATAAATGAATGGTTTTTACGGCAGAATAATGAAAAAAAAGTACAAGTGTGCGACGCAACGATGCGCGATAGAAGTACTGCAGCCTGGCTCAAAAAAATCAAAACTTTCTTTTAAGC
>CAXUMK010000257.1:0-8208 GCA_964251885.1 uncultured Segetibacter sp.
TGATCTATCTTTTTGTCGGTCATTTTGTTAGCTACGTCAGAAGCTTTGTCTTTTAGCTTCTTCAAAAACTGGGCAGAAGCGCCGGAGTGAGTAAACATCGCTATCCCTAACATGGCAGAAACAATTGTTATTTTCTTCATTTTATTTTTCTTTTAAAATTTGATTGCGAAACTAATCGTTGAAAGAGAGTAATGCAAGCCATTCATCCCGTTTTTTGCCGCGCTTGCAATTATGGATGAAGATTAGCAAGGTGTAATGTAGAAAAAACTCTAAAAATTTCTGTTATACTGTTCGATTTATTTTACAGCAATAATAGCTGTAATGCTGATTTTGCAGGGATGAATGTTTTGTTTATACTGAGCGCTGCTTAAATGTGCAATGAGTTTTTTATGAGCCGAACTATATTACTACTATGAGACATCGTTGCGTCGCACACTTGTACTTTTTTTCTTTATTCAGCAATGCACAACTTGTCCCGTTTACTGGAAACTTATAAAGCGGGAAGGATAAAGACAAATACAAAAAAGCTTGCAATTAACTTTCACATCTAATTCACATGTTGTGTATAATGTAGTATGTGTTTTAACTATGGGATGATTTACATTTGGATAGATATAAAACAGGTGCTGAAGGTTTTACAAAAAGACATCAGCGCAATTCTAAAAACTTAAAACCTGAAATAATTTGACAGACACTATTATTAATCTTGAAACAGTAAATCCTATTGAATTTTTTGGTGTAAACAATGGGAAACTGGACCTCTTAAAAAAGAAATTTCCGCTATTAAAAATCTTAAGTCGTGGCACACAGGTAAAATTGAGTGGAGCCCCGGAACAAATTGACAACGCTAAAGAAAAAATTGACCTTATTCTTCAGTATCTCGAACGCAATGGTCATCTGAGTGAAAACTATTTTGAACAGATATTAGGTGGAGACGATGCAGAAGTGATTGATAATTTTGTAGAAAGAAATCCAAACGACATTCTTGTTTTTGGGCCAAATGGGAAAACCGTAAGAGCCAGAACTGCCAATCAGAAAAAAATGGTGCAGGCTGGTGACAGAAACGACATTCTTTTTGCTGTCGGACCCGCAGGAACCGGTAAAACTTATACCGCGGTTGCGATGGCTGTAAGAGCCCTTAAAAATAAGGTTGTTAAAAAAATAATTCTTACCAGGCCAGCAGTTGAAGCCGGTGAAAACTTGGGTTTTCTTCCCGGAGATCTGAAAGAAAAAATTGACCCTTACCTGCGGCCTTTGTACGATGCGCTCGACGATATGATACCAGCCGATAAGCTTGGTTATTACATGAGTACCCGCACCATTGAAATCGCTCCGCTTGCCTATATGCGCGGACGTACTTTAGACAATGCTTTTATCATTTTGGATGAAGCGCAAAATACAAATGACCTGCAGCTTAAAATGTTTCTTACGAGAATTGGAGCAAACGCCAAAGCAATCATTACAGGCGATCCTACCCAGGTAGATCTGCCAAAAAATCAAAGAAGCGGATTAGAAAAAGCGTCGCGTATTTTGAAGAATATTGATGGAATTGCCCACATAGAACTGGATGAAGAAGATGTGGTAAGGCACAAATTAGTGAAAGCAATTATTAGAGCTTATGACCGTGAAAAAGAGAATGAGCATGTTCAGGGTTTCCAGGTAAATCACAGGTAATTCTTTACGATGTTAAAGTAAGTTTTAAAACAGGCAGCAGTATTTGCTGCCTGTTTTATTTAGGTTTAGATCGTTATTGGGTGATTTGGTCAATAAGTCATTGGGGCATTTAGTCAATATGCATTTAGTAGTCGCAGTGTATAGCTGCTATGAAAAGATGCGGTATAAGTGAGTGACACAACCGGAGCAGAAGAAAGAGTAAATGCTTGTCTCCCAAAAAACCTTAAAAAGTTAAGTTTATGACACTGTATTGACAACTATAAAAACTAAAAATGAGAAATCTCCGTTTCGATTTAAAATCATTAATTTTCCTGTATAACAATAAGAATGACAAGAAGAGAATTACAAAATCTTTCTGCAGTAAGAATACAGGAAGCAAAACTTTTACTTGACAATTTAGCTTTTAGCGGTGCATATTACTTATCGGGTTATGCTGTAGAATGCGCTTTAAAAGCATGTATAGCAAAGCAGATGCGAAAAAGTGATATTCCTGATAAAAAATTTATTCAGGAAATATACACTCATAATCTTAAAGATCTTGTAAGGTCTGCAGGACTTGAAGCTATACGGTCTAATTATGAAAGAGCAAATGTTAACTTTGCTGCTAATTGGGCAATAGTAAAAGATTGGAATGAAACAAGCAGATACAATATTTTTACACAAATAAAAGCTCAACAATTGTATAATTCAATAACAACACGAACAGGAGGAGTATTATTATGGATACGGCAATATTGGTAGAGAATTTATATTCAGAAGGAAAAAAGCTTATAGAAGCTCTTGATAGGTTAGGTTATAGATATCCTGTTGCTCTGTTGACAAGAAACGAAGAACCCGAAGGGTGGGATTTACTCTTAGGTATTCCTGATTTGGATGTTACAGGGTCGCAACTTGTATTTAGGCAAATACACAAAATTATTATTGAAAAAGGTCTTCAATTATCATTAAATGATATTAGACTTTTAGACTCAAAAGACCCGCTATTTAAACAATTAAGAATGTTAATTAAAACAGGAAAGGAAATTGGACGCGTCAATTTTTTCGGCAATTCTTCTAATGGACGAAGATTTCCCGATTCTATTCTTTACAGGGTTAATTAGCTTTTCCCGTCCTTCATATCTTTTTTATAAAGTGTCACTTAAAATCGTATCCTACAATAAATGAAATATTTTCTTAGCCTCCTTTCCATTCTCTTTTTGTTGTCGTGTAATAATGCCGGCGAGGAGTATCATACTCCCGAAAACGCATTAGATGCAGGCAGAGAATTTATTCAGCAAACACTGAAAGGAAAATTTAATACCGCTAACAAATACATGCTGCAGGACGAAGACAATAAATTCTGGCTTAACAAATGGAGCCAGGAATTTAATAAAATGAGCGAACAGGAAAAAACCGGTTACAGCAATGCTTCTATAAATATTTCAGAGGTAAAAGATGTTGTGCCTGACAGCCTTACAACCATCAATTTCAGCAATTCATTTAAAAACCGCCCTCAAAAAATAAAAGTGATTAAATCGAAAGGTGAATGGAAAGTTGATTTCAAATACACCTTTTCAGGCGATCAATAATTTCTAAGAGAAAGGAATAAATCTTACTTCCGAATTTTGCTAATAAGCTAAAATATTGAAGAGTAAGTTCAGGTTTTCTTTGTCAAGTTTGGTAAAAGCAAAGTTGTAATATTGCAGCATTAATATATGTTTTGCAGTCTTACTTAGAAAAAACATCAAACCATCAAAAATAATATGGAAAAGTTAATGAATGTTTTGCATCCCTGGCATGGAGTGGAAACCGGAGAACAGGCACCAAGAGTGGTGAATGCCGTCATCGAAATTCCACAGGGCTCAAGAGCTAAATATGAAATTGATAAATCAAGTGGGCTTTTACGGTTAGACAGGGTTATTTATTCATCCTTTTATTATCCATCTAATTATGGCTTTATTCCGCAGACTTACGGAGACGATAAAGACCCGCTGGATATTCTTGTTTTGTCGAGCATCAGTATCGTACCAATGTGCTTGGTAACTGCCAAAGTGATAGGTGTAATGCAAATGATTGATGGCGGCGATGGTGATGACAAAATAATTGCTGTAAATGCGAATGACCCTTCTATCAACTACATAAATAATATAGAAGAACTGCCAAAACATTTTTTCGGAGAGTTGCGGCATTTCTTTGAAGAATATAAAACATTGGAGAACAAGACGGTTAAAGTAGAAGAATTTCAGGATAAAAGCACAGCGTTAAAAATTATACAGGAAGCGATGAATTTGTACAAAGAAACTTTTAAATAACGAAACTGTAAGATAATCCGGCTTACCTATTGCCGGAAAAAGTGAAATAAATCTTATGTCAACTCAAACAATTTTCCTTTTGATTTTAGCTGGCCTTGCAGCCGGTATATTGAGCGGGCTTGTAGGAGTTGGCGGTGGAATTATTATCGTTCCTGCCCTTGTGCTTCTTTTAGGTTTTAGCCAGAAAGAAGCACAAGGTACTTCTTTAGCCATATTAATTTTACTGATTGGAATATTTACTGTTGGTGAATTTTACCAGCAAGGCCGCATTAAATTGAGCTATGCAATCATTGTTGCGCTTGCTTTTATTGCAGGTGGTTATATTGGAAGTAAATTGTCTGTATCGTTTACCGAGCAAACCTTAAAAAAGTTCTTTGCAGTAACCATGATGCTCCTTTCTATCAGAATGCTCTTTTTTGAAAAAGACAAAAGTCATCTTACGCCGCCTGCTGCTCGTGCTGCGACTGCAGAGTTACATACTACCAGGCAATAAGCTTAACGCACTATTCTTTTTATCATTCGCAAAGTATGTGTCCGCTTGCCGGTATCGCTGCTGACTATTCCAAAATTATCAATAGTATCTTTCCTTACTTTTCCTGATGCGTGAATGATAGTGGCTGCATTCAGCAGTATTCCTACATGCGTAATTTTTCCTGCTTCGTTATCAAAAAAAGCGAGGTCGCCACATTTCACTTCCTCCAGAAACCCAACGACATCGCCCTCGGTAGCCTGTTGAGAAGCATCTCTTAAAATTGGAATATTCAAACATTGATACATAATTTGGGTAAAGCCGCTGCAATCAATTCCAAAGACCGACCTTCCGCCCCACAGATAAGATGTGTTTATAAAAACGGAGGTAAGGCTTTTCAGCAAATCTTCATTTAAATTGTTTTGTTTCGGGTCAATTGAAACTCCGTTAAATGCAATTGTATTCTTCCCTAATAAACCATTCGAGGGGAGAGTGCTTCCAAACGGGATATACATCGGTTTATCATTGAAAAGTATTTTGTTTATCCATTCTCCCGCAAGTTTCGATTGATTTATGTTCGTATCCTGCTCTACTTCTTCCAACTGAGTTTCCTGGCACCAGCCTTCGTATTTATCGTACAACAATTTTATGCGTATAAAATCGTTAGCTCTCTCAAGCAATTCGCATACTTCACCAAACAGCAACTGGGTGACCTGTTCACTTCTGTGAGATGCTTCTGCACGCACAGGACAAACCGGAACAACACAAACAAAAAAAGGCATAGAATAAAGTTAATAGTGATATGGAAAAATCATCGTAGCAGCATCTTAATAAAAAAACATTTACATTGAAGCGTGGCTAAAGATGCATTTGCACATATCGAAGATAAAGAACTGCTGAACAAATTTTACAGCGATGGTACGCAATGGCTCGGTGTTCTGCTCGAACGCTATACGCTGCTGCTGTTTGGTGTTTGTATGAAATATCTGAAGGATGAAGAAGAAGCAAAAGATGCAGTGCAGCAGATATTTCTTAAAGTGATAACAGAAGTAAATAAATACAAAGTAGATTATTTTAAAAGCTGGCTGTATATGATAGCCAAAAACTATTGTCTCATGAAGATACGGGACCGTCATGGACGTGCACCGGTAGAGTTGTCTGAAAAAATGGCTGCATCAGACGAAGACTTACACACCAAAGCAGACCTGCTGGAAAAAGATAAAACGCTGGTTTGTATTGAAGAGGGATTAAATGAGTTGAATGCAGAGCAGAAACTATGTGTAACTTTATTTTACCTGCAGAAGAAATCTTACCAGCAGATAACAGATTTTACCGGTTTTAATCTACTGCAGGTAAAAAGTTATATTCAAAACGGAAAGCGTAACCTGAAAATGATCGTTGAGAAAAAAATGAAAAAAGTAAATGGCTGACCTTACAAACATATTATCGCACAATGAAGAGCAGTTGACTGAAAAGGAACTTCTTAACTACCTGAATGATCATTTATCTGAAGAAGAAAAATCTTTCGTCGAAAAGAAAATAGCCGGCGACCCTTTTGATGCCGATGCTTTGGAAGGTCTTTCAAAAATAGAAAACAAAGAAAATTTAAAGACGCAGGTTACCCAGCTAAATAAAAAGCTGCAGCAGCATTTGACCGCCAAAAGGCAGCGGAAAGAGAAAATAAAGATCAACATTTTTAGATGGATCATTCTTACAATACTTATTCTTTTGTTCATCTGTATCATCAGCTATGTCATTATCAGCCTGCAAAACAGAAGCAATGCACATACTCATATAATTCATCTGGTAATACTTTTTTGTTAGCTGATAATACTGGTTTTTAGAGATGCTACTGCTGGCCGTAAGAATGTACAAAGATTTTTTGGGCCGGGCAGAATTTCTACTATGAATCATCCTTGCGTCGCACTCTTTTACGCTTTGTTCACCTCATCCTCCGGCTCCTTCTCCTCGCGGAGAAGGAGCGGTTTAGCATTGCATAACCTAACATTTTATCTACCACATCGTCGTTAATTTTCTACCCGGCCAATTGGTAACCTAGTGACGATGCATTAATGACTCAATGTTTCAGTGTCTCAATTGGGATTGCTTCGTACCTCTCAATGACGAATGATAGAACTTACAAAAAGACAACCGCAAGAGCGACAATCTGGAATACACCCCATAATAAAGCAGTGCGGTTACAGAACCGGCTTAAAAAACCTTATTACCTTAGTAACGGATAGAAAAGAGAAAGAAAAAACCTTATTACCTTATCATTAAGTCATAACATAAAAAGAATAAGCGCCTTTTGAAAAGTCTCTCCATGTTACTACTCAAACAAATGAAAACTATATGGTTCCATCACCAGAAACTCATCATCTTCTGCTACAAAGTATTGTTCATTGCTCCAATGGTCATATACTTTTTTAGGTGCATTGCCCCGCTCTCTAAAAGTATACCAGGAGACATCAGCTTTTTCGCTGCCGAAATTGAACAGGCAGTAAATCCGTTTTTCATCCATCGTTCGCATAAAAGCAGCCACATGAATATTTGGCGGAGTAAGCCATGTAAGATTGCTGTGATCGGCAAGTACAGGCAAATTCTTCCTGATTTGCAAGAGTTGCTGTGTTGCTGAAAAGACGCGTTCTTCTATTGTTCCCTTCTGTTCAGTTTTTTTTATTTTCTCCCAATCAACTACCGGCCGGTGCATCCAGCGGTTATCGTAACTTTTGCCGGGATCACTGAGGTAAGAATAATCGTTGGTATAGCCCACTTCCTCTCCATAAAACAACATCGGAACGCCACCGATAAAAAAGCTCATCGCCTGCATGATCAATATCTTTTTTACAGATAATTCTATTGCATGCCCGTCTTTATCATCCAAAGCTTTTTCCAATCCGCAAAGCGAGGCAAAAGAGCCGCTTATGCGGGCATCGCCTGTTTTAGGGTTTACAGAAAATAAAGCTCCTTTTGCAGGCGAACCGGGAAAAGAGCCTGAGAAATAATTCTTTAAAAAACTTCTGTGCCGGTATGCGTTGAAACCCGCCTGCTCTATCATATAATCCTCGTAACCTAAACCAATATCATCATGACTTCTTGTATAAGTAATCCAACTTGTACCAAATGGCTTTTTGAGAAGTTCGTGCTGAGCCGCCATCATTACACGAATATCACCCGTAGCCAGTGCATCCCATTGCAACGCCATTTGGGTGGCATTGTATGCAAAGTCACATTCCCTTGCTTTATATTGCCCGGTGCCAAAATATTTCAAGATTTCTTTTGGCGCAACAATAGCTTCACCTAAAAGCGCCATACCCGGAGCAGTGACCTGCACACATTGCTTAATAAGCTGCAGAATAGAATGTGCCTGAGGTAAGTTCTGGCACTTTGTTCCTAATTGTTTCCAGATAAATGCCGGTGCATCGATGCGCAAAATATCAACGCCGAGGTTTGCATAAAAAAATATGACATCCAGCATTTCAACAAAAACAAGCGGATTGGTATAATTCAAATCCCATTGGTAGTTGTGAAAAACTGTCATTACCCATTTGCCGCACTCAGGAACAAAAGTAAAACTGCCCGGTGCGCTTTCGGGAAAAATGTCGGGTAATGTCTTCTCAAATTCATCTGGCAAACTGCGGTCATCGTAAAAATAGAAATAGTCTTGGTAATGGGTATCGCCCTGCCTGGCTTTCTTTGCCCATTCATGATAATGCGATGTATGATTGAGCACAATATCGAGCATCAGGTACATATTGCTTTGACACATCTTTT
>CAXUMK010000258.1:0-8178 GCA_964251885.1 uncultured Segetibacter sp.
TCATCGCCCCCAGCCATTGCCCTCCAACCAAAGTACCCAAAGCAGGAAAGCCATTTTCGTTTAAAGTATCTGCACTTATCCCTGATTGAATTGCGATATATATGGCTATCACATAAATCAGCAGCACAATAACAAAAGCCGTGACGATAGAAGCGATGTATGCTTTGCCTGGTTTTTCAACTTCCTCAGCGTAAGTAGTGGTATTATCCCAGCCGATAAAATTCCACATAATGGTGTATAAAGCGAGGCCAACCGAAGAAAAAGAATGACCTTTTAAACTTTGCGCAGGAAAGTAAAATGTATGCTGATACTTGTGCAGGGCCGCAATAAGAAGAACGATAAAGGGTACCAGCACAAGCGAGCCTAAAACGATAGAAGTTTTGCCGACAGGCACAATGCCCCTAATATTTAATGCAGCCGAAGCCCAAATGACAGCAAGACAAACAGGAACTTTATAAGCATTTATTTGAGGAAAAAAGAAAGCCGCATACTCGATAAAAAGAACCGGGTAAATGGCAAGGTCAGCAAAAGTATACAGCCATGTCCACCAGCCTTCGTAAAAAGCCCACCGCAATCCCAGGCCTCTTTTCACCCATTGATAATATCCTCCCGTTACAGCCATCATACTATTCATCTCAAGCACGGTAAAGATGGCCGGAACATCCCACAGCAGTGGTGTAATCAGCAGAAGCAGCAACGATGCATTTTGCCCCGCATACCCTAACAGCGGTTCTAAACCATAAGGGCCGCCCGAAACTGTTAAAAAAATAATAGCTGCAAGCTGAATGATTTTTAGCTTTTTAATTGAAGCCATGCCATAAAAATAAGCAAGATATAATCAGGAAAGCCTAAACGTTTGTGCGGTATTTTTCTATCAAATCATACATTTCCCGGTTCTCCTGTATTCTTGCGTGGTCGAGCGGCGTTTTGCCTCTTGCATCTTTTACATCTGTATCTGCTCCTTTTTTGAGCAGCATCTCTGCTATTGCAAGATGGCCAAAAGTAGCGGCGAATGTAAGGGCAGTGGCGCCGTTAGAATTTCTCTCGTTAACGTCTGCACCTGCATCAATTAGTCTTTCAGCCAGCTCTGTGTGACCTTTAAAACTAACGCCCATCAGCGCTGTATTTCCGGCTGCATCTTTTGCATTTGCTTTTGCTCCATTTTGCAAAAGAAAATCTGCTACATCAACAGAGTTGTTATAGACTGCAAGTATTAATGGTGTAAAGCCCCGCATGTCTTCTGCATCAATCGCAACAGGGTGTGCTTCAAAAACTTTTTCTGCCAGTTCCCTGTCATTTCTTCGGCAGGCTTCAAAAATATCAGTTGGTTCTAAAGACATCTTTTAGTTGTTTATTTATTTTGACATTCTTTGCAAACACTGCAAAGTAAGTTGTTAATTTAGCAATATACTATCAGTCTGCATAATCCCTTTACGTTGGTTTAAAAAAATTTTATCTCCTTTGCGATCTTCATTTGTTTTTAGAATAACACTTACACAGTTCGTTTAAGTCATTATATTTATTGAATTATAGTGGTCAAAAGATAAATCAGGGACTCCTTAGCATGTCGAATAAGGAATGAAAAGTATCCCGCTTTAGGCGGGACGACGCAACGGCGGACTAATAGTAGTAATTCAGTCTGGATCAAAAAAAATTCACTTTTTTATCACTTACACAGTATAATTGCAGCGGCTGCCAAAACTTTCAAAAACAACTCCATGCTAAAGCGAAGAAATTTTATTCAATTCTCCACATTTGGAATAGGTGCTTTGCTGAGCTCAAAAGTCTTTGGTGCCGAACAAAAAGGTTACAGGCCGATCGTGATTTCTACCTGGAAAGAAGGCATCAATGCAAACAAAGCTGCATGGCAAATTTTAAGTAAAAAAGGCAGGGCTTTAGATGCCGTGGAGGCCGGCGTAAGAGTTACAGAAGACTCTATCAATTGCTGTGTTGGTTTGGGCGCAAACCCCGACCGTGATGGCATTGTAACTTTAGACGCATCTATCATGGACGAAAACGGAAATGCAGGAAGTGTTGCGGCAATCGAGCGGATAAAACATCCTATTTCTGTTGCAAGAAGGGTAATGGAAAAAACGCCGCATGTAATGCTGGTTGGGGAAGGCGCACAAAAATTTGCAGTGAGCGAGGGCTTTCCTTTAGAAGCGCAAAAACTGTCCGGCGATGCGGAGAATTCATACAAAGAATGGTTGAAAAAATCAGAATACAAACCACGGGTTAACATAGAAAACAAAGGTCACGGCCCTTTTGCCCCGCTGCAATTTGAGGATGGAAGCTGGAACCACGACACAATCGGGATGGTGGCGCTGGATGCACAAGGCAACCTTAGCGGCAGTTGCACCACGAGCGGTATGGGTTTTAAAATGAGGGGAAGGGTAGGGGACTCGCCTATTATTGGTGCCGGGCTTTTTGTTGATAATGAAGTAGGCGCAGCCACCGCAACGGGGCTGGGTGAGGAAGTAATAAAAATATGCGGTACTCACCTTGTTGTCGAATTGATGCGGCAGGGACTTTCACCTGCAGAAGCCTGCAAAAAAGCGGTAGAGCGCATTGTAAAAAAAGACCCGGTAAAAGCGAAAGAAAACCAGGTGGGTTTTATTGCCATCAACAAAGCCGGTCAATACGGCGCTTTTTGCCTGCAAACGGGATTTAATTATGCCGTTTGTTATTTTGATAATGAGAATGTTTCGATTGATTCTAAGAGTTGGTATTGATAAGAAAAGTTTTGTTAGTTTTAATACTGTACTGTGGAGAACCTAAACAAGCAAAGCATTCAATTAATAAATTTCTGCATCAAACGATTGTTATGGCCCTTACTTCTGTTTACTCTAAACCAGTTGCAACTTCTGCAAATACTTCAAAGTTTCTTGTTCCGTTTATTTTGGTGACCACCCTGTTTTTTTTGTGGGGCACTGCTTATGGTCTTTTAGATGTTTTAAACAAGCACTTCCAGGAGGCATTAGGCGTTACCAAGACCCGTTCAACTTTACTGCAGGCCGCCTATTTTGGCGCTTATTTTTTGGCTGCCCTTCCGGCCGGTTTATTTATGAACAGGTTTGGATATAAAAAGGGAATTATTACGGGATTGCTGTTGTATTCCATTGGCGCTTTTCTCTTTTTTCCTGCTGCCCAACAGTTAAGCTTTAATTTCTTTTTGCTTGCCTTGTTTATACTTGCCTGTGGTCTTACCTGTCTTGAAACAGCGGCCAATCCTTATGTAGCCATATTAGGTAAACCCGAAAGTTCTGCTTTTCGTTTAAACCTTTCGCAAAGTTTTAATGGCGTCGGTTCATTTATCGGTCCCATCATCGGGGCGAATGTATTTTTTAGTGAAAATAAACAGGCAGGCAATCTTGATTCCGTTAAGGTTGTTTACATTATTATTGGTGTAGTAGTATTGGTTATGGCTGGTATATTTTTGAAAACGCCTTTACCAGAAATCGCGCAGGAAGATTCGTTGGCTGCAGAACCAAAAACACATACGTCTCTATTTAGCCACCGCAACTTTTCAAATGCCATCATTGCCCAGTTTTTTTATGTAGCGGGGCAGGTTGGCGTTGCAGCGCTCTTCATAAATTACTGCACCGAAGGAGGAAGCGGCATTAACAATCAAAAAGCCTCTTATCTTCTTTCTATCAGTCTGTTGTTATTTACTATCGGACGCTTTGTTGGTACGGCTATAATGAAAAAAATTCCTGCCGCCAGGTTGCTTACAGTGTATGCGATCATTAATGTTTTTCTGTGTGCTTTGGTTATAGCCAATAAATCTTTGCTTTCGGTATATGCTCTTATGGCTGTTTTCTTCTTTGAGTCGATTATGTTTCCCACCATTTTTGCATTAGGCGTAGAAGGTGTGGGACAACATACTAAAAGAGCTTCTTCATTCATCATTATGTCGATTGTGGGCGGTGCAGTGGTTCCTTATGTCATGGGTGTGCTTGCCGATAAAAATTCAACCGCTTTTGCATACATCGTACCATTGATCTGTTTTGTAGTAGTCGCCTGGTATGGCTGGAATGGACATGCAATAAAGAGAAAGCTGGTTACAAATGTTTAGGGTGATAATTTTTAAGAATGCTTTTGGTGACCAACATTGTAATTCTGTTCAACATCGTTGTGTCACTCACTTGTACAATTATATTTCTATTCGTCAAATGTCCTAAAGCAAAGAGCTTAACAATAAGTTGAAAATAAAGCAAATAATTCAAATCCATTTATGTTTAGTATTCAAAACAAACATGCAGTTATAACAGGTGCCGGAAGCGGTATTGGCAAAGCGGTTGCCCTGTTATTTGCAGCGCAGGGAGCAGCCGTGCATGCGCTGGATGTAAATGCAGATGCGCTTGCCTCGCTTAGGGAGGAGACAAAAGAAAGCTCAGGTAAAATAAAAACATATAGCTGCGATGTAACCAATCAGCAGCAGGTAAGCGAAACACTGAATAGAATATGTGAGATAGATATTCTCGTTAACAGCGCGGGTATTTCACACATCGGAAAAGCAGATACAACAAGTGAAGCAGATTTTGACAGGATATACAATGTAAATGTAAAAGGCGTTTACAATTGTTTGTTTGCAGCGATACCATTAATGAAGCAAAAAGGTGGAGTAATTCTAAACATGACTTCGATTGCAAGCAGTGTCGGCCTTCCAGATCGCTTCGCCTATTCAATGAGCAAAGGCGCTGTGTATGCCATGACATTATCTGTTGCCAAAGATTATATACACGATGGCATACGTTGCAATTGTATTTCTCCCGCCCGTGTACACACTCCGTTCGTTGATGGGTTTTTGAAAAAGAATTATCCCGGCAAAGAGCAGGAAATGTTTGAGAAACTAAGTAAAACACAACCCATTGGCCGCATGGCTAAACCCGTAGAAATTGCTCACCTGATATTGTATTTATGTTCTGATGAAGCTTCTTTTATTACAGGCAGCGATTATCCTATTGATGGCGGATTTATAAAATTGAATAACTAAAAGTCTTTCTATGAAATTAATACGTTTTAAAGAAGGTGTAAAAGAGAAACCCGGCGTAGTAATAAACGACCATTTTTTTGATGTGTCTTCTTTTGATGAAGATTATAATGAAGCCTTTTTTGAAAGGGACGGCTTTACGCGTTTGAAACAGTTTGTGGATGAAAATAAAGAACAGTTCGCTCAATTACCCGATGATGTAAAGCTGGCAAGTCCCGTAGCACGGCCTTCTAAAATTATTTGCATTGGCCTTAATTATATTGACCACGCAAAAGAAACAAATGCCGAACCTCCGGCAGAGCCGGTCATTTTTTTAAAGTCTACGACTGCCATCTGCGGTCCTAATGATGACGTCATCATTCCTAAAAACTCTGTAAAGACAGACTGGGAAGTAGAATTGGCTGTGGTGATCGGAAAAAAAGCAAGTTATGTAGAAGAAAGTGATGCGATGAATTATGTAGCTGGTTATTGCCTGCACAACGACATAAGCGAAAGGGAATTTCAACTCGAAAGAGGTGGCACGTGGGATAAGGGAAAAGGCTGCGATACCTTCGCTCCATTAGGTCCCTGCCTTGTTACTAAAGATGAAGTAGAAGATGCCCACAACCTGCGCCTTTGGCTAAAACTAAACGGAAAAATGATGCAGGACGGAACGACTGCAAACCTCATTTTTAAAATCCCTTTTTTAATTTCCTATGTCAGCCAGTTTATGACCCTGCTTGCCGGAGACATTATCTCCACCGGCACACCCGCCGGCGTTGGCCTCGGCATGAAACCAAACCTCTATTTAAAAGAAGGCGACGTAATAGAATTAGGTATTGAAGGAGTGGGAAGTGCAAGGCAGTTGGTGAAAGCTTACCAGGCTTAAAAGAATACCTCAACCGCCCTGAAGGAGCTTTTGAAACATCTGAAAGAGGAGAGCATTTTTGGTACCGGCTTTTGAATTTCTATTAAGCATCGTTGTGTCACTCACTTGTACTGGTAGATTCATTACGCAGCAAATCCTAACTGTAGGCTCTTTATTTGTAATTTGCCTTAAAACCCAGCGGTAAGCCTGACAGAAGTATGAATGTAAAGCAACTCACCCTTAAACAATCTCTAAACAAGGCCTACAGGCTTATAAAACCGGAACGGGCGGAAATCGAAAAATTTAAAGCCAACTTCAAATTACTTCTCGGTCATATCAATCCTCAGGAAAGCGAGGAAAATATGAAA
Source organism: uncultured Segetibacter sp. (assembly GCA_964251885.1). Taxonomy (GTDB): domain Bacteria; phylum Bacteroidota; class Bacteroidia; order Chitinophagales; family Chitinophagaceae; genus Segetibacter. The sequence goes on from CAXUMK010000258.1 coordinate 6,209, forward strand.
GGGCTAGTAATGGACTTTTTGAAGAATACCTATTACACTCCAGACTATCACATAGCTACCAAAGGCAGAACTGATTTTGTGATACATACAGGCACTAATCCTTCATCACCTGCAGGTGTTTTGTTTGAAGTAAAGAGACCATCTAATACAGAAATAGTAACTGTAAGCGACCTTAACCGCAAGGCGATGCACGAAATTATTCTGTATTACCTGCGTGAAAGAATTGAGCACAACAACAACGACATCAGGCACATTGTAATCACCAATATTTACGAATGGTTTGTATTTGATGCTCCCGAGTTTGAAAGGTTGTTTTATAAGAATACAACTTTGGTAAAAGATTATAAAGCATGGATGGCAAAACAAAAAGTAAGCAGCAACAACGACCTTTTTTATAATGAAATTGCCAAACCATTTCTAAGCGCATTAAACGAAGAAATTGAATTTACATACTTCGATATAAGAACGTTTGAGAAACCTTTACGTGACAATGACAGGTACAACGACAATGAACTTATTCCTTTATTCAAAGTTCTTTCACCAACACATCTTTTAAAGTTATCATTTGCCAACGATAGTAATAGCTTAGACAAAGGGTTTTACAATGAACTGTTGTACTTAATAGGTCTTGAAGAAGTAAAAGAAGGCAACAAGAAAATCATCAGAAGAAAACAGGAAGGCAAACGCAATGATGGTTCATTGATTGAAAATACTATTGTGCAGTTAGAAACTGAAAACTGCATTCATAAAGTAACCGACCGTTATTCTTATGGAGACACAACAGGAGAGCAACTGTTTAGTGTTGCTTTAGAGCTTTGCATTACATGGATAAACCGGATTTTATTTTTAAAACTGCTGGAAGCACAATTACTTAAATACCACAAAGGCAACGCTGATTATAAGTTTCTTAATTACAACGTCATTAACCAGTACGATGAATTGTACAAACTCTTCTTTTTGGTATTAGCCAAAAAGCAAAGCGAACGCACAGACAGGGTAAAAGCCAAATACAGCCACATCCCTTACCTGAACAGTTCTTTGTTTGACAGAACCAATCTGGAGGAGCAGACAATCAGAATAAACCAGTTGGATGACGAAGTGGATATGCCCTTATTGGATAAAACAGTTTTGAAAGATGATAAGAACAAACCAATTGCAACAAAGCTAAACACCCTGCAATACCTGTTTGCATTTTTGAATGCTTATGACTTTGCAAGCGAAGGCAGCGAAGAAATACAGGAAGAAAGAAAAACGCTTATCAACGCATCGGTGCTGGGTTTAATCTTTGAAAAAATTAACGGCTACAAAGACGGCTCCATATTTACGCCCGGTTTTATTACGATGTATATGTGCCGCCAAAGCATAAGGCAGGCAGTGGTAAACAAGTTTGCCGAAAAGTACAAATGGAAAGCGGAAACATTTGACGACCTGCACAACTATATAGCTGATGACCGCTCTGCAAAAGCTGTTTTAGCATACAATGCCCTCATCAATTCTCTTACTATTTGCGACCCCGCTGTTGGTTCTGGTCATTTTCTTGTATCGGCATTAAATGAACTGATAGCCATTAAAAGCGAATTAGGCATATTAGCAGATACAACTGGGAAATGGTTAACTGCACATACAGCCACCGTAGAGAATGATGAACTGCTGGTAACCGACCGCGAACGAAACTTTTTTACCTATTCTGTAGCAGGCAGTCATGAAAAAATACATATCACCAACGCAGAAATGCAAAGGGTGCAGGAAACCTTGTTTCATGAAAAGCGAACGCTTATTGAAAACTGTTTGTTTGGTGTTGACATAAACCCAAAGAGTGTACAAATATGCCGCCTGCGTTTGTGGATAGAACTATTAAAGAACGCCTACTACATAGCTCCCTCTCCAAAGGAGAAGGCATTAGCCCCCTCTCTCCGGGCTACCGTTAGGACACATTTATTTGAACAGATCGGGCTAATTTCCATCCTTGG
>CAXUMK010000259.1:0-8135 GCA_964251885.1 uncultured Segetibacter sp.
AGCCACCGGCTATTTTACTAACCAATGGCTTCTTTATATCTTATCTGCTTACCCCCGCTACAGTTGCAGGTGACAACACCTGCAACGGCGCAATTCAACCCATCATTTTACATACTGCATTTGATACATTTGTATCATTACTCAATACTTTAAGCTATGAAGCAGCAGTTATCAGACAGACTTTTGGAAGCAAGAAAAAAGAAAGGGATTTCACAACAAGACTTAGGCAAAGCCGCTAAGGTGCATTTCTCTAACATAGGTAAATATGAACGAGGAGAAGCAACTCCCGCAGCAGATATTTTAAACCGCATAGCTAAAGCCCTGGATGTAACAACCGATTTTTTAATGAACGGCACTATGCACAATAAATCAGAAGAAGCTATCAGCGATGAAGAACTGTTATCGCAGTTTCGTAAAGTGGAGAAGTTACCCGCAGATAAAAAGAAGCTCGTTAAAGAGTTCCTCGATGCTTTTATTTTTAAAGCTGATTTGCAAAAACAATTGGCTAACTAAACCAAAAAAGCCACCGGCTATTTTACAACCAATGGCTTCTTTATATTTTATCTTCTTGCCCCAGCTACAGTTGCAGGTGATACACCATGCAACGGCGCGGCGGCAACACCAACGCAGGCGAAAAAAGACAAACTTATTTTCCAGACTAATGCTGTTATCAGGGATGCTAAAACCGGTAAGGCTTACGCATAAATAAAAGCCTACTAAAGGGGGGCTTTTATTGGAGAATAGCTATTTACAAGTTAAAATCGAATCATACACTAATAACGAATCTGAAATTTTATAATTGAATCTTTTGGAATTTTCAATTGTGATAACCATTGAACAAACAGATGCATCGTTTATAGAGTAAGCAACAGGAAACGTTTTATTCAACAACAGTGATCTTACTTTGGTCATAGTAAGGCGGTCGCAAAACGTATAATTTTCGTTATTAAAATATTCCTTTCCCTGTATCTTATATTCATATAAAATTGAATAGTCACCGGAACTCTTCCAACCTGGTATTGTTACAGTAGTTATTTTTCCTATTGTAAAATTATAGCTTTGCATGAATTGATGTTTTTTGTAAAAGATTACAAAAATCCCTACAACAAGACAAATTCCTACAACAATGCCCCCAATTTTATTAATCTTTTTGTCCATATTATTCATTCTTTTTTGTTCCTTGATCTATTACTGCTCCACCCAAATTAATAGGAGAGGCAGCGGCATCACCAAAAGTACTACTACCTGTTTCTGATCCTATAAAATTAGAATACTGTCCGGCAGCTGTTCCAAATGCTGTATTGATAATTATTGAACGGGGGTCAAATGAAAAAATGGGGCTAATACCACTTAATGAATTTGAAGACAGGTTTACAGAAGCACCTATTGTTGAGTTAGCAAATGCTACTCCAATCATATTATTTAATGTAGCTCCTTCTGGAGCATTAATTAATAAAGAAGCTGCCCCGCTCGCAAAGTTATAACTACTAAATATATTCTTGTGTTGCATTCCATTTACTATGGTTTGTATCCCTGCATCCACCACAACTGGCACTAACTTCAACCTTAAAGAAGCTATTATAGCACTGGGAGACACAGTTGAAAGTACAACAGGACTTGCTATTATCCCCACTGCCCATGCCTGCATTGCTCGGTAATTACGTTCTTCAATGTCCCATTTTTTATACATTCCTACACTTGAGCGGTACGATAATGGATCACCTTTCTGAATGGCTGGTTGATTATTTAATGTTCTGCCATAATACAAGTTTTGATTATCTCTCCATTGTTTATGTTCACTTGCATTAGAGCTAGGCTAATAAATGCCATATGCAGCTGCAGGCTTTCGGTGAGAGGTTACAACTACTTCAGGAAGTATTGCATTATCATCCTTATTGTCTGGGTTTACCCCTGGCGTAGTTGTACTTAAGCCTAATGGGTCATTAAAACCAATTGGATTATTATTGGAAAATCCATAAGGAGAAAATTTATGGGCAACATCAGTAAGAGCATCTATCTGGTGGAACCTTCCTAGTTGCGGGTCATACATTCTATGAACAGCATCGTAAGTTTCTAAACCACTTCCATCACTAAACTCACCGCTTTGCAATTCATTTCCACCGTTAAACTTGTTTTTGTTTTGAATGCTGCCTGCTGCTTTAGAAGATATTCCCGCCATTGTGAGCCCGAAAGGATAGTAGTGAGTTTCCTCCAATAACCGTCCTCTAATTTGAGTTACCTGCAGATTATCAAAGAACACATTTATATCCGTACTCTCATTGCTTACGTATACGTAAAGATAGCCATTCTTTGTTAATTCTATTCCTGCCTTTGTATGCGTTGTGAATACATTATCTGCTCCTACCTGATCAAAACCACTGTTCTTTCCATCATTGGTTAATACCTGATTAAACTGTTCATCAAACAATATCCAGTTCAAATAGGCTTTAGGTTTGCTGGTTATATAATTATTCGTATTTCTATTATTCAGCATGCTGGTTACAGATGGGCTCAGTATAGTCGTGTTCAATTGCCCGCTTATAACTTTGCTACCCGATACGCCAGGGACACCCGCCATTAAAGCGTTAACAATGTCTGTTATAGGACTTGCGGTATTTGCGGAATTTGCAGGAACATTATTATTCGTCCACCAGCTATTCGCATGAATGTTTACCTGATCTCCAGCCATTACTCGTAACACTATACTTGTTCCGATTTTTGTTGCATCCCCTTTTAGCTTTTGTATAAATTGATTAGGATTTGTATACGTATCATTTGTGGGATAACCAGGTATAGTAGTACGATCTGTTCTTGCTGCATCAGGTATTGCATAATAAAGCTTTTCATTGCTTAAAGATGAAGTTTCAAGCGAGGCATCAGGATACGCATCTGTCTTTTGTTCTTCGGTTAAAGTCATCCGCACATTCCCCAAATGATCCTTTATAAAGTAGTCATACACAAATGAAGCATCGGCCTTCATTCTTATCCGGCCTTCTTCCTGTGGCAAAAACTGCAGTATTTCATCCTGGTAAGTTCCGAAAAGGTACAGGGTGATTTTATCAGCCTTGCCGGTTTCCTGTACAATCTTTTTCAGCTTGTTGCCCGCAGCATCATACACATACCGTATCGTTCCTTTACCTGTAACAGTTGCCGCGCTGTTGGTGTTCTTCACCAACAGCTTTTGTGTGCGCCGGACATGATAATAACGCTATAGGGTGCAAGTCCCGAACACGCTTTGCAGTAAGGAGTGTTAGCCAAGAGCAAGGGTCTCCATCGCGAGGTGGAATCTAAAGGAAGCTGGCGGCAAATATGGGAGCCTACGAACAGAAACTGTATACAAGGCGGGATGATGCGGGTGATGTTGCACAACAAACAAAAGCCCTGTTACTGCATGGAGCATCGTTACGTAAATACAGAGGCTGCATCCATAGAAAGCGGGTTATCTTACTCCGGGAGGTCTGTGTGCAATCCGTTGGTGGTACGTGCGAGTGCCAAAGAGGAAACAACATCTAAAGCCGGTAAGGCAATGGATGTTTGGTGCAGGCAGAAGTCAGCAGAGGTCGTAGTACTGTCCGATACGAGCCACGTAAGTGTGGAGGTCTCACAAAGACAGGAAGGACTGAATGATTAAAATGCGAGAACGTCGAAAGTTTGATTGTTGGTGTTAAAAAGCCGAACCACGTAAGAGAACTACTTACTTGAGGATAGGTCGGAAACCAAAAGTAAAAAGTAAGAGGAGCCTAATCAACGAAAACATATAAACAAGTAAAGCGTTTTAATCAAACCGCCGTATGCCGAACGGCACGTACGGTGGTGTGAGAGGACAGTAAGGGAATTAATCCCTTACTTCCTACTCGATTCGGCGATATTTGCAGGTGAAGAACACCTGCAAAGGCAGAGATATGAACGGGATGAAGTAAAACCCTCTGTAGAAGTGGCTGCAAAGATTGCTGATGCCCTGGAAGTGTCATTAGATTATTTAGCAGGCAACACAACTGAACTATTGGAAAAGAATATCGTAAAACGCATTACTGATATACAGCAACTGCCTGAAAATGATAAAGCACATTTGTTTGCTTTGATGGATGCTTTTCTTAGAGACCATAAAGCTAAAAAGGCTTATGCACAATAAAAAAAGCCACCGGCTATTTTACTAACCAATGGCTTCTTTGTATTTTTATCTTCTTACCCCCGCTACAGTTGCAAGTCATAAGACACTGCAACGCGAACGCTGTAACCAAGATAGGCACAAAAAGTTTTTATACTTTAGTTCTTCATGAGTAGACTTGCTGCGTTAATTTTTTGTGCTTCTTCTGCAATGCTATCTATATTACTTTTAGACGCAACAATAAATAATGAATAATCAACAGAAACTGGATTTGAAGATTCAGGATTTATTTTGGCATTTCCTGCAGATTGACAACAAATACGAATGGCTAAAGAATCAGGCACATTGTTATCAATTTCATAGGGAATTTCCTTTCGTTGTCCTGCATTGCTATAATAGTATTTGTTGAGCTTATGCCAACCTTTATTTGGAGAAAACTTCGTTCTAAGAACTCCATTAGAAGGTATTTCGTATACACGAGTTCCATCTAAAAGTTTTTCAGGTTCACCGTCTTTCTGATTAAAAAGAATAAATACAGCCCCTTGGTAATGATTGGGAAGTATGTAAATTTCCTCATCACCAGTCTTGCCACAAGAAGTAAAACATATTACAGCTACAAAAGCAATAACGATTCGATTGCTAACAGTCATAAAAGTTGGTTTATTTGTTAACTCCAAATTCGCTTTTAACTTTCTTGTTCCATTCATCAACGCTATAGGTCTTATCACCTTGTTTTACCCCAGTGAATCTACCTTTATTGTCAAATGTAACAGTCATATCTACCTTGAAAAGACTTTCTTTATTATCACCAAATAAATCTAAAATTCCGCCGCTCTCTTGCGATGCACCTAACAACAGTCTTTGTTGCGATTTACCTTTTCCTTGGTCATCTATGTATGCCTCACTACTGGGGAAAGCATCACCCGTAAAACTTCCCGTAATTGAAAGAGTACCTTTATCTTTATTCTCAGATACAATCAAGTTTCCATGTACATCTAAAGATGGGGTAACAAATTCAGGCGTAATAGGGTCTTTTCCTGAATGGTTAAATTGGATTTGCGAATATGTATCTCCACTGTTTTTATTCTTAAGATTAGATACCGTATGAGCACTCATATGTGGTGAACCTTCAGCTACCATTGACACTAAATTAAAACCCAAACCAGCATTTGCACCGGCGGCTCCATAAAACATTGTATAGTCACTCGATGTCGATTGAGATGTAACTGCTCTTTTATCTGTATCAAATGTAAAAGCAGATTTTACTCGGGATGTTACTTCTCGGGGGTTAGTAGATGTTGAAGGTCCACGTCCATCACCTCTAAAAAACCCGCCACCAGTAGTAGGAGCAGCAATGAAAGAATTTACATGGAAAGTCCAGGGATATTTGCCATCAGGGTCTACATAAACTATTGGATTGTTCAACGCATAGCTATAGGGTGAAACACTCATAAGTTTATCTGCCTTCGGGTCGCCACTCCACCATCTGCCTACTTGTTGGTCATAGTTCCTTGCACCAAAATCGTAAGTTTCTAATCCACTATTATCGCTAAACTCATTACTATTTAATTCTTTACCACCGAATTTGTATTTATTGGTTAAAGACCCTGCGGCTTTGCTTGAGATGCCGCTCATGGTGAGCCCGAACGGATAGTAATGCGTTTCCTCTAATAAAGGCCCCTTTGTATGGTCAATTCTTATGTCATCAAAATATACATTTCTTTTGCTCTCATTGCTTACATAAACATAAAGATAGCCATTCTGGGTAATTTGTACATCGTTGCCACTGTTAACCTGCAGTAATTGTTTTTGGGTTGTACCTGTAATAGAGGGTATAGGTACAAAGCCTCCTGCCACTTTACTAAATTTCTTTTCATCAAACAGAATCCAATTTAAGTAAGCTTTCGGTGCACCTGCAGTTGGCGCCTGCGAGGACAATAGCTGCTGCATGCCTCCCTGCAGATTTGAACCAGTCACCTGTGCTGCAATTGAACCTTTACCAGCAGATACAACACCGTTTGTTGCCTGTGTTAACAGGTTTAGAAGTATGTTTTGTAATGTATTATCAGTCGTATTATCCATTCCGGTCGGCTGATACCATGCCTGGCTTTTGGCTTTAAATTTATCTCCTGCCATCACCTTTAATATTACACCCGGGCCGACCCGTCCTTCTGCTGTAGTGCCGTTTACGGCCGATACCTGTAAATTACTGCCATCCGCATCAAACCCTCCAGGTTTATTTGCTGCTGTGGTATTTACTTTGTCTCCAAATAATGCTACTTCAAAAGCACGGTTTGCTGTTTCAATACTAGCCTGGTAAACAGATAACTGCTGTTCTTCAGTCAGTACCATCCGCACATTTCCCAAATGATCCTTTATAAAGTAGTCATACACAAATGAAGCGTCGGCCTTCATTCTAATCCGGCCTTCTTCCTGTGGCAAAAACTGCAGTATTTCATCCTGGTAAGTTCCGAAAAGGTACACAGTAGTTTTATCTGCCTTGCCGGTTTCCTGTACGATCTTTTTCAGCTTGTTGCCTACTGCATCATATACATATTGTATTGTTCCTTTACCTGTAACAGTTATTACAGAAGGAAGATTTAAGTGGTTATAAGTGATGCCGGTAATGTCTTTATTCTTATCTGTAGTAAGGTTGCCGTTCACATCATAGCTGTAGTCAGTATAGTTTGCAGCATTAGCTACTGTTTTTGTTCCTAAAACCGCCATGTACGCAGATGAAGACCTGAAGTCGCCAAGCGTAGTGGTAGTGCTGTTTGCCCCATCTATTACATTCTTTAGCTTGTTGCTGTTGCCGATATACGTATAGGTTAACTGGTCTATCGTACTGCTGCTGTTGATAACCAACCCGTTTTGGTTCTGTGTTAATATGTTTCCGTTGGCATCGTATGTAAGGTTGCTTACGCTAAAATCTATGTTGTCGCTTAAATCAAAAGTATTATTTGCACTGTATTGATTAAAATTTTTGTCGAAGCGGGGTCTTCATAGCAGAGCAATGTGTGTTTAGCATGAGACCCTGCGCTGTACACATGCCGGGGTCCCTTAGCCATCACACAAGGCTCTAAAAAGGAGACCCCAGCAGGACGAAACGACAAGAAGAATATATAAAAGGTCTGGAAGAAATGATGTTTATGACCTCCCATAAATTGCGTAGTCCAATTGCAAATATTCTTGGCGTTTTACACCATCTTGAAAGCACAACTATTTCAGCAGAGGAAAGAGGCGAAATGAAAGGATTTTTAAAACAATTTGCACAATCTCTTGATCATTTAACAAGAGAACTGACAACATTTATATATAAAGAGAGAATGAAATTGAAAAATAGAGACGGAGAATAATATTATTTTAATTTCTGCAAAGCCGCTGCTTGTTTAAGTGTTAGCGCAGGGCTACTTAAACCGCGCAGTTTCAATTTCCTGCTTAAGCCTGTTGATGACCTCTGTATAATTAGTTACATCTGCCATACTGCACAAATTTACTTGTTTTATATTTTCTGTCCTTGCAGGTGTTCTCTGCAGCGCCGCAGTTGCAAGGTGTTATTACCTGCAACTGTAGTCTAGCCAAGCTTTTTGCGCAAATAAACCTCTTGCATAAGCAGCAACAATTCTCTTACTTTACCTAAATGTTTGAAATAACTTTCAATTACTATCCTCAATTCTTTACCGCCACTATTAGAATGGAAACATTTGTTGGCAGACGATAGGATGAAAGAAATTGTAATAAGTAGTTTACAGTTCTTAGTAACTGATAGAAGAGTAAAGGTGTATGGCTTTGTAATAATGCCTAATCATATTCACCTCATCTGGCAAATACAGGACGGCTATGAGAAAGCAAAAGTACAGCAAAGCTTTTTGAAATACACCGCACAGCAAATGAAGTTTTTGTTAGTAAAGACTGATACCGGAGAGCTTGCAAAATATAAGGTTAAAGCAAGTGACAGAGAATACCAATTTTGGGAACGTAATCCTTTAAGCATAGATTTATGGAGCCGCCCGGTATTTCTTCAAAA
>CAXUMK010000260.1:0-6437 GCA_964251885.1 uncultured Segetibacter sp.
GAATGGTGAGTTGTGAGAGGCAAAGACAAAAGGTGTAAGGTAAAAGGCAATAAGGCAAAAGGAGAAAGGAAGGTGGAAGTTTAAAGTTGAAAGTCGAAAAAGAAGAAAAGAATTGTATAGCTGAAAGGTTACTACTAAGTCAATTAAAAAACCAAAGCCCGGCCTCCTTCTCCTTTAGGAGAAGGACCGAGGATGAGGTTTCGCCGCTATGAAAAACTACAAGTATAAAGGAGTGATACTTAAAAGACGAAAAGAATTGTATAGCCGAAAGGTCACTACTAAAGCTAATTAAAAAACCATTGCCCGGCCTCCTTCTCCTCAAGGAGAAGGAATGAGGATGAGGTCTCGCCGCTATGAAAAACAAAAAGTACAAGTGAGTGACACAACAGAAGCTAAATTGATAAACTACTGCCCGTCCCCAAAAAAAGCAGATAAAATGCATAAGTATGAATATTCTCGACAATATTATAGCAGCAAAAAGAATTGAGGTAGAGCAAAAGAAAAAACTGCTGCCGGTTGAAGAACTGAAAACTTTTCCTTATTACAATGCAGGCTGCAACTCGCTGGTAACGCAGTTGCTAACCGAAGGAGCGACCGGAATTATTGCAGAGTTTAAGAGGAAGTCGCCTTCAAAAGGGGTTATAAACGGCAATGTGCAGATCGGGCCGGTCGTTGAGGCTTATGATGCGCATGGAGCATCCGGTATTTCCATTCTTACCGATGAGAACTATTTTGGCGGCTCTAATGAAGACATCATGTATGCCCGTGATATTGTTTCGGTGCCCATTTTGCGCAAGGATTTTATTATAGACGAGTACCAGATTATCGAGGCAAAAGCAATTGGCGCAAGCGTGATTTTGCTGATTGCCGCTAACCTAACTCCACAACGTGTGCACGAACTGGCGCTGTATGCCAAGCGGCACGGACTGGAAGTTTTGCTCGAAATTCATAATGAACAGGAGTTGCAGCATATTTGTACAGAAGTCGACATTGTTGGTGTAAACAACCGTGATTTAAAAACCTTTACCGTTGACGTAAACCGTTCGATAGATTTAAGTGAAAAAATACCTGCTGATAAAATAAAGATTTCGGAGAGTGGAATAAATGATGTTGATACAATCATTAACTTGAGGCAGCATGGGTTTAAGGGCTTTCTTATCGGAGAAAGTTTTATGAAACATGCTGACCCGGCGATTGCTTTTGCTGATTTTGTCAATGCCCTGAAAGCAGCCTCTAAAGTTGAACTGGAAGGGTAAAAAATGTAGTAATGCAAGCAAAAGACAATGCTCAACCCAACCCTGATTCAAACATTTATAAGCCTCCCCGTATCAAAGTTTGCGGCATGACCGACATCAGGCAGATGCATGTACTGGGAGAAATAGGAGTGCAGTTTGCCGGCATGATTTTCTATCATAAGTCGCCCCGTTTTGTAATGCGTCACTTAAAAGGATATGACGTTAAAAAGGCGAAACTGAAGGTGTTTAAGATAGGCGTATTTGTAAATGCTTCTTACGACGAGGTGATGAATCACGTTGACAATTTCGGGCTCGACATGGTGCAGTTGCACGGCAACGAAACACCGCATTATTGTTCGAGATTGTCAGATTATATCTCTGTCATCAAGGCTTTCCGCATTACTGAAACCGACCAGGTTGACTGGAAAACCAAAAACTATTTTACCGATACAGACATGTATATGTTTGATACAGAAGGTGAAGGATTTGGCGGAACAGGAAAAAAGTTTAACTGGAGCAAACTCAAAGGCATGGATATGAATAAGCCGTTTTTTCTAAGCGGAGGCATCGAGCCCGGAGATGAAGCAAGTCTTAAAGAATTTTTAAAAGAGCCTGTAGCCAAAGATCTGTTTGCTATAGATATCAACAGCCGTTTTGAAAAATCGCCGGGGGTAAAAGACATGACGAAAGTGCGAGAGTTTGTAAAGAATATGTCGGAACCGTGATTTTGTGGGACTATTTGGAGTGTAAGGAAATAATTTAGGGACCGGCAGAATAACTTTTTTCGACATCGTTGTGTCACTCACTTGTGCTTGTTGATATTCTATTGGGCTTTTATCATGTTCTGTTTCATCCTGCTTTTATAGAATAACTTTGTAAAAAATGTTTTATGGAAGTCAAAGATATTATCCCAACCGGAAGGTTTACAAAAGCGCAATTAGACCTGCTTAAAATGTTCTCTGTCAATCTTCTGGAAAAAGATTGGGAAGCAATAAGAGATTTGGCACAACAATACTTTATTGAGAAGGCAAGAGAAGAAATGGATAATTTATTTGAAGAAAAAGGGTGGGGTGGTGAGAAGATAGAAGAGTGGTCAAAAGCGCATTTTCGCACACCCTACAAAAAATTGTAAAACCCATAATAATGCAAAGTGTTGATAAGAAACATTTATTTGTTACATTAACCAGAAATTCTTTTTCCAGTTTGGATGATTTTATTGACGTTTGGTCTAAAGCCTACGTTTATTCGAATATGGAGTTGTATAGCGATATAATTTTAAAAAATGAGCTTAAACTTTCAGATTTAGAAAAATTATTTCAATGGAAAAATGGAATGCCTTTAAGCGACAAGAAAGCTAATTCGTTTGAGCAGAAAATTTTGAATAAGGTTTCTATAATAAATGAACTTAAAATAAAATGGAATCAATCACTATTTAACCAAGAATTTGAAGAAATATCTACGGTTTGGAAAATATTTTTATTGCATATTATACAACCTGAAAAGTATCCCATTTTCGATCAGCATGTTTATAGAGCTTTTAAATATATTACAGAACAGGTTAACAGTGCAGAACTTCCATATTATAATAAAACAAAGTTGAATATCTATTATAAGGAGTATTTGCCGTTTTATCTTGATTGCAAAGAAGAAATGAACTCTAAATTTTCTCCGAAACACTTAGATGATGCTCTTTGGTCTTTTGGTAAGTTTCTGAATGAATATCCAAAGTTGCTTTTATAATAACTCTCTTCGTTTTGTATAGAATTTTCCTTTTATGCTAATTAGACGACGCATCCTCAATAAATAGAATTACAATGACGACTACAGAAAAAAAACCCTTATCGCCAATTGGTAAAGAAGGAGTAGGACCAAATGAATTTGGCTACTACGGCAAATTTGGCGGTGCATACATACCCGAAATGCTGCATCCCAATGTAGAGCAGTTGAAGACGCGGTATTTAGAGATAATGGCCGAGGCTTCTTTTCAAAAAGAGTATCGTGAATTGCTGAAAGATTATGTCGGAAGACCCACCCCATTATTTTATGCTGAACGTTTAAGCAAACAGTTCAACACACAAATTTACCTGAAGCGGGAAGACCTTTGCCATACAGGTGCACATAAAATAAACAATACAGTCGGGCAGATATTACTTGCACAAAGACTTGGTAAAAAAAGGATCATTGCCGAAACAGGCGCTGGTCAGCACGGTGTAGCAACCGCTACAGTTTGCGCACTAAAAGGGATGGAGTGTGTTGTGTATATGGGCGAGGTTGACATAGAACGACAGGCGCCAAATGTTGCCCGGATGAAAATGCTGGGTGCAACCGTTGTACCTGCTAAAAGCGGCAGCCGAACCTTAAAAGATGCCACCAATGAAGCCATCCGCGCCTGGATAAATGAACCTGTTCATACCCATTATATTATTGGCAGCGTGGTCGGTCCACACCCTTACCCTGATATGGTTGCCCGTTTTCAAAGCGTGATAAGCGAAGAAATTAAGTGGCAGCTAAAAGAAAAAACAGGAAGCGAACTACCATCTCATGTAATTGCCTGTGTAGGTGGGGGCAGCAATGCGGCAGGCGCTTTTTATCACTTTATTGATGAGCCTTCCGTAAAACTTGTTGCTGTAGAAGCAGCCGGTCATGGCATCAACAGCGGCATGAGTGCAGCCACTACACAACTTGGCCGTGCCGGTATTTTGCATGGAAGCAAAAGCCTGGTTATGCAAACAGAAGATGGACAGGTAGTAGAGCCGCACAGTATTTCAGCCGGTCTCGATTACCCGGGAATCGGCCCTATGCACGCTCATTTGTACGACAGCGGTCGCGGCACTTTTCTCAATGTTACCGATGATGATGCGTTGCAGGCTGCTTTTGAATTAGCTAAGTTAGAAGGCATCATTCCGGCTTTGGAATCTGCTCATGCATTTTCCGCTTTGAAGCAAATGACCTCACCCCCGGCCCCTCTCCACGGGGTGGAGAGGGGGGGAATACAGATAGATGATGACTCAGTTGTGGTGGTATGTTTGAGTGGGAGAGGTGATAAAGACTTGGCAACGTATATGAAAGCAATGGAGTGACCTCATCCTCGGTCCTTCTCCTTGAGGAGAAGGAGGTTGGGCGGGTGAAGATAATTTTGCATTTGTAGTGACATTGGAACTGCGTTTGTTTACTCTACTATACTGTATGCGGGATAAGATTCTGAATTGCTAAATGATAAACAAAAGTACAAGTGTGCGACGCAACAATGTAAAATAGTAGTAATGAAGCCCGGCTCCCAAAAAATCACTACACATATTATACGGCGTAAAGTATAACAATAATCTATGGATACTTATAATGATAATCTTCACAAGAAAGCGAAGCCAAAATTGTATAAGTATGGAAGGGCTTTGAGGCAAGAGACTACAAATGCAGAAGAAATTTTATGGGAACGGATACGGAATAAAAAACTAACTGGTTTAAAATTCAGAAGACAACATCCTTTATATAATTACATTGCCGATTTCTACTGCCATGAAAAGAAATTAGTTATTGAATTAGATGGAGCAGTTCATGCAACCGAAGACAATGCAGAATATGATAAAGGAAGAACGTATGAAATGCAACAATTAGGCGTAACCCTAATTAGGTTTTGGAATGACGAAGTGTTGAATGATATAGAAAACGTTTTAGCAGCAGTCAGCCAAATTCAATAAAAGGTAAGGAGGTGCATGAAAAAGTTGAATAAAGAACAACTGTAAAGATGTTAGTGCAAAAACTTAATTAAAGAACAAAAGTCCGGTCTCCCTCTCCTCAAGGAGAGGGACCAAGGGTGGGGTAACATGAGCCAGGAACAAATTCATATTTTAAATTACTCGGAGCAATATGCAAAAGACTTTGCCAGGCTAAACAAAGCATGGCTGCAAAAATATTTTGCAATAGAACCGAAAGATGAAGAAATGCTTTCAAATCCGGGGCATTATTATATAGATAAAGGAGGACATATATTTTTTGCAATGTTTGATGATGAAGTGGCTGGAACTGTTGCCTTGTTAAAAGTCTCGGATGGAGTGTATGAGCTATCAAAAATGGCTGTTGATGAAGAATTTCAGGGACATAAAATAGGAAATAAACTGGTTGAACATTGCCTGGATAAAGCAAGAGAACTGGGAGCAAAAAAAGTAATCTTATATTCTAACACAGCATTACTTCCTGCTATTCATTTGTATAAGAAGTTTGGATTTATAAAAGTGCCTTTAGATGAGGTTGAGTACAAAAGAGCAAACATAAAAATGGAGATTGATATCAAATAAGTAAGATGACAAGGATTGAAGAGTTATTTAAACACAAGCAGCAAAAAGTCTTAAACGTCTATTGCACAGCAGGTTTTCCAAAGCTTGAAAGTACACTGGAGGTAATGAAAGCGTTGCAACAAAATGGCGCGGACTTAATCGAACTTGGCATGCCCTACAGCGATCCGCTTGCCGACGGAGAAGTAATACAGCAAAGCGGCGCAGTAGCTTTAAACAACGGAATGACTATCGCAAAATTATTTGAGCAACTGAAAGACTTCCGCTCCGATAGCTCCCCTTTAGGGGCTGGGGGGCTTCCGGTCATTCTAATGGGTTATATGAATCCTGTGTTGCAGTTTGGTTTTGAAAACTTTTGTGCAAAAGCTGCCGAAGTTGGTATTGACGGGTTGATACTTCCTGATCTGCCGATGTACGAGTATGAGACCGAATATGGAAAAATTATAAAGAAGTATAACCTCAATCTAATATTTCTGGTTACTCCTGAAACTAAGGAAGACAGGTTGAGGCAGATTGATGCTCTTAGTACGGGATTTCTATATGCAGTCTCCTCTTCATCAACAACCGGAAATAACAAAGACATCAGCGGGCAGGAAGCCTATTTTCAAAAGCTGCAGGCTATGAATCTAAAAAATCCTGTTCTTGTCGGCTTTGGCATTAAAGACCGGCAAACATTTGAAGCAGCATGTAAATACACCAACGGCGCAATTATTGGCAGTGCTTATATAAAGGCATTGGGAAATGGGAAAGACATCAATACAGCGACAAAAGAGTTTCTACAAACCATTGTCTGAACCTGGATTTAGAAGGATTAAATGATTATCCGAAAAAGTATTTATCCTCAAAATCCATCAAATCCTATAAATCATGGTTCTGAAAATAGTTAAATACAACGCTGGCAATATTCAAT
>CAXUMK010000260.1:6447-8135 GCA_964251885.1 uncultured Segetibacter sp.
AATACAGCGACAAAAGAGTTTCTACAAACTATAATATCTATCTAAAGTGTCCTCGAAAAAAGAATTAAAAAAGTTTTTGAACGAGTTAAGTAAAGAAGAACTTGTAAAGGAGGTGGAGAAGTTATATTCTAAGTTCTCCCAGGTCAAAACATTCTATGATGTTGATTTAAGTGGCGATACTTATGCTCTTTTAGAAACGGCAAAAAGTAAAATAAAAAATGAATATTTTCCAGCAAGGGGACATCCAAAAGCGAGGTCGGGAGAAGTTAAAAAGATAATAGATGAATTTGCAAAAATCAGCATTCATCCCAAAGATGTTATCGAACTATACCTTTTCAGATTTGATATGGCTGTTATGTTTACAAACGAGTATGGTGATATTGATGAACCCTTTTATGATTCTGCTTATAATGCTTTTGCAAAAGCATTGAAACTAATAGAGAAACATGATTATCAAAACGAGTTTAAAATGAAGTGTTGGGAAATTGTAAATAGTTTGAAACCGATAGGGTGGGGGTTTTCAGATGGTGTAGACGAGTTGTATTACACCTATTTCAACGATTAAATATGAAACTATCAATAGTTAAATACAACGCAGGCAATATTCAATCGGTGTTGTTTGCGTTAGAAAGAATAGGAGTGCAGGCAGAGGTGACTGATGATATCGAAAAACTGCAATCAGCGGATAAAATAATTTTCCCCGGAGTAGGCGAGGCGAGTACTGCAATGGAATATCTCAAAGCAAGAAATCTGGATAAGGTTATAAAAGATTTGAAACAGCCTGTGCTCGGTGTCTGCCTGGGAATGCAGCTAATGTGTTCTTACAGTGAAGAAAATGATACGGAATGCCTCGGAATTTTTGATGAAGAAGTAAAAAAGTTTAATACAGATGAAGTAATCAAAAAAGCCGAAGTGTTAGTGCAAAATCAAAATCAGGAGAAGTCTGCCTGGCCTCCCTCTCCTGCAGGAGAGGGACCGAGGGTGAGGTTAAAAGTTCCGCAGATGGGATGGAACAACATCTACGATTTAAAGTCTCCATTAATGAAAAATGTGAAGGAAGATAGTTATTGTTATTTCGTTCACAGTTACTATGCATCTATTGGGCAGCATACAATTGCTACAACTGATTACACTAAACCTTTCAGCGCAGCACTAAATAAAAACAATTTCTTTGGAGTGCAATTCCATACAGAAAAGAGCGCAGATGCAGGTGAGCAAATTTTGAAAAATTTTATAACCCTCTAAATCTCCCTGAAGGGAGACTTTGCACTATAACGCTAATAAGCAGATGAATAAAAGTATAGACAGTAAAACACAGCCGTTGTCAAGAGTAGAAAAGTTTTCCCTCATCCCAGCCATAGATATCATTGATGGAAAATGCGTTCGTCTAACCCAAGGTGATTATTCTAAAAAAACGATCTACCATAAAAATCCTTTAGATGCTGCGAAACAATTTGAGGATGCACAAATAACGCGGCTTCATCTTGTTGACCTGGACGGCGCGAAAGCCGGTACAATTAAAAATTGGAAAGTACTTGAATCAATTGCAGGAAAAACAAGCCTCGTTATTGATTTTGGGGGAGGAATAAAAACGGAGAAAGATGTAGAAATCGTTTTAGAAAGCGGTGCCGCTTATGCAACAGTTGGCAGTATTGCGGTAAAAGATGAAACTGCTTTTACAATGTGGC
>CAXUMK010000261.1:0-8087 GCA_964251885.1 uncultured Segetibacter sp.
TACTTTCGGGAATGAAATTGCCAAAAGACATTGGATTGGAGTAGTTTCTCTTTTCTGCAATTATAAATTGATGTATTTTACTCAACGGCTTCATTTGTACAGTGTACCACTTCGGGGAAAGGCCGTTTGCAGACCAGGCTTTATAGTCTTCGAAGTGGGCGATGAGCCTGTTAAAAAAAGATTTGTTGCTTTGTCCACCTTGTCTCATGTGAACCAGGACATTGGGTAAATACGCTACTTTAATATTGTTTTTAAACATCATTCTCAGCATCAGTTCATAGTCGGATGAGCTTTTGAACTTCAGGTTAAACTTACCAAACTTTTCATACACTTCTTTTCTTACAAACACAGTTGGATGAGGAGGCATCCAGCCTTTATAAAATTGCTTTTTATTATAGCTTCCGGCAATCCATTTACGTACTACTTTGTTTGCACTGTGAGAGTCTACATATACAAGGTCGCCATACACAGCGTCACAGTCAGAATTTTCAAATGCTTCCACAACTTTCTGTATTACAGTTGAGTCGGGGTAAAAATCATCTGAATTTAAAATGCCGATAATGTCTCCGCTTGCCATAGCAACGCCTTTGTTCATTGCATCATAAATTCCATTATCAGCTTCGCATACCAACGGACCTTTATGTCCGTACAACTGAAGCAGGTTAACTGTTTTGTCTGACGAAGCACCGTCAACAATAATATGTTCAACATTGCTGTAGCTCTGCTGTTGCACAGAGACTAATGTATCTTTAATGGTACGTTCACTATTGTAAGTAGCTGTGATAATTGAAACTTTCATGAGACCCCGGCGGATTTGATTTTAAAAAAATATTTTCTTATAAACAATTCATTCAACAGCATTTAAAAGAAATGTTTCCTCTTTTAATTTGCTTAGTGTTAGCAGATAAGTAAAAAATGGTTTTCAGTTACTTTAACGCTGAATGCATTGAATTATTTTCCGTGAAAAGGAATTAATTGATAATCCTTTGTTTAATTATTAGGGCGGGGTTTCCCTGGTAAATAGTATAGGCATCAAGATCGCAGGTAGCAACAGATGAAACAGTTAGCACTGAGTGGGTTTTACAGGTTACGCCGGGGCATACTACTGAGTTGGCGCCAAGCCATACGCCATCTTCAAGCGTAATTGCACCTATGATTAAATCGAACTTTAACTTTTTATAATTATGATTGCCCGTAAGCAATAAGGCGCCTTGAGAAATGCATACATCGTTCCCTATCACAATAAGACCTGTGTTGTCTATCCAAACCTTCTCTCCTATCCACACATCGTTGGCAATATGCAACAGCCAGGGATATTTTATATTTACCGAAGGTTTAATAATAACACCTTTTCCAACTTTTGCTCCAAATAAACGGAGCAGAAAACATTTTAAACTATTGAAAACAGCAAGACCGTTGTTGAAGAAAATCACATTTACCACTATCCATAACGCAATCTTCCATCCCATTCCGGGACGATACCATTGATTATTATATTGAGACAGCTTAACGGTTTGTTTGTTTTCTTTCAAAGTCTCGTTCTTTCATATTTTTTTTGCATTCTTACATAGAGGAATATCAAAAGTATTATACAACCGTAAGAAGCTACATTAAATGTCTGGTGATAATCTAATGAAGTAACAGGTGACCAGTTTAAATGATTTGCCAATGCTATCAAAGCTATTCTTGTTATATTCAAAACCATAATTGCAGACAGACCGGTTAATACCCACTTTAACTTATACTTCCAGTTTCCCTTATTGGCGGAAACAAAAGCAAACCAAAAACTCATCACTGCCCAGCCCAGGCAAGAAGGATTTACTATGACACCTCTTGAAGCCCCGATTTTAAGAGAATGATAATTTCTTTGAAAAACGTCGTAACCGAATGCCTGTAATAAAAGCTTAGAAAAACCTATAAGCAATTTTGTAAGCCCTCTTACCAGGTTAAAATGATCAGCAAGAAATGAAGAATACATTTTACCTCCCTCTCCTGTTAAACCCCGGTAAAAGGGAAAGAACAAATAAAGAGCGACAAAAGTGAGCAAGAACTTTATTAAGAATAAATAAGGTGATTTTTTATCTGCTATTTTTATATCAATTGTCATGATTTTAAAACACTTATCTAAAACTAAATAAAGCCTTATTGAGTAATGCTATTAAAAGGTTTTAATATTCTTAATTCTATTTAACCTTTTTTTAACCTGTATTAAAAATAATACGCAGATTTTAATATTCGAAATATTTTCACTTTATTTTTTAAAAAAGTTTCTCCTAAAATAACTGTATTTATTATCCTGTTTAATTATTAGCAACCTTAATGACTGATTTCTGATACATATTGATACTTCCTTAGAAGCTGAAATAAAAGAAACGTTCTTTTTGATTTAAAATTGCCAACCAGATACAGAAAGTCAGGTTAAAAATGTAACCAGTAAAAAAATAAGTAAGGCATACTAAAAAAGCATAAAAAAAGCCCCGTTGCCGGGGCTATATGTAAAGAGATAAAAGTTACAGGGATGGATTATAAGTGGTGCATGTTTATAAAATGTACATTACTACTAAAACATCTCTTTATATTGTTTCTCTGCATCCAGGTTTTGATAATAGTTTGCTGATAACGTATGGGCGCCTGTACAAAATACATTGAAGTCTTCCTGTTTCATTTGAGCAAATTCATTTATTCTTTCCAGACATTCCTTTTTATTTTCAACAGTTACATTCACGCCTGCCTTTTCTTCGTACAGGTTTTGCCAGGGGGTAAAATGACTGGTAATAACAGGTCTTCCAACACTTAAGCTTTCATATATGGCATGTCCAAAATTTTCTCCTTTGGTAAACAAAATAAGGGCATGATAACATGAAAGTACTTCCTGCACATTCTCAGGTTGTACAAGACCTTTGTAAGTCACTTTTTCCTGCATTTGACTTATTATTACTTCACACCTGCTCCAGTAAGCTTCATCTGTTACAGGGCCATAAATATCCAGTGTAATTTTTGCATCCGTCTCTTTCAGCATTTGCAGCAGCAGAAGCAGGTTTTTGTGTTCATTGATCAGAGATAAATAAACAAGCTTCAATTCGCCCTTTTTCTTCAAAAGAAAAGAAACATTTGCACGTGGAGCTTTTGGAATATTAGAAGCGACTACTATTCCTTTATTAACTGGAAAATGAAGAGCTATATCAGCTGCCTCTTCGATAGTTGTAGCATGCCAGTACACCAGGTTAAACAGCCGAAACAGTTTAAGGCAGGCGAGATAGACTTTCTTTTTAAATGATTTTCCTGACAGTGCGCCTTCTTTTAACATTCCCCTGGGGCAGATGACTACTTTTACTTCTTTTTTTTTTGCTGATAGCAGGGGAAGCAGAAAAAATCTGTAAGAAAATATTCCATTCAAGTAAATAACGGCGGGAGTTATTTGTATAAGAAAGTGAGTAATTAGTTTTGTATTCAGTGCTTTTGTATCTGCGTAAAAAACCGAGATAGCTTCTTTACTTCCGGGTAATTTAATAGTATTCCAGCTATTGATCTTGACGCTTTTATACGCTTTTGTTTCGTGTAAGTCGTGCGCCCCTGTAACAACATATACTTCAAATTCTTTTATTAAAAACGATGCAAGGTTTGTTAAAGACTGTATAGGTCCACCGGCTTTGAAGCCAGGATAAAACCAGTCGTAAAAAATCAGCAGCTTTCGTTTTGTACTCATACTAACCCGTAAACCCTTTTTCGGCTGCTGCTTTAATAGCAAATAAACTTTTCCATCCTTTTAAAAACGGTGTATTTCAAAATTAAAAAAACAATAAAACTGGTAAACAGACGGCCAAACATAAAGGTACCATCGCTTTCGAAGTAGCAGAACTGAACAAAAAGGCGATTACAATTGCATAATTGATCACTATATTACTTGTTGCTTTAAGAAGAAAAAAGCGGTAAATTTTAGCAAAAATAAAGGCGATAACTGCGAGAGCGATAAACATGCCCGGAACAGCAAAATCAACATAACAATCGGCAAAATACCCGAGGCTGAAAGACACCCCGCGTAATGCTCCTGAAAATTGAATACCTGTATATTTACTCGCTTTTACAGAATTGTCTAAAGAACCTTTATTGGGGTTGAGTACACGGGGAATGGTAGTAAATTCAATCGTCTCGCGCCATAAAGCTCCATGCTGATGGGGTATAACAGCCGGAACCATGTCCATTGTTTTTGCAAAGTGATACACATACTGCAGGCGATAAAAAAAAGAACCGATTCCGTCATTGATCGTTTCCTTATTCAAGTTTGACACCAAACCTGACAGCTTACCAAATGCCTTCTCCTGCGAAACATTTACTACCTGCTGACCGCTTCCTTCGTTTATAAAACTGCGGTAATCGCCCTTCACAACTGTCCACACTACCGCTAAATAAAATAGCAATACTCCTGCCGCTGCTGCTTTAAGGCTAACACTAAAGTTGATCCTTTTAATGAAAGTCATTAAAATAACGGCAGTATAAAAAAAGACGTCTTTGAATGATGAAAAGAAACTTAAAAAACCCCCAACAAAATCAAGAATAAAAGCAATGACAAAAAAAATGCGATATTCTTTGTTTTGGAGACTTAGATACCCAAGCAGCACAAAACCTGCCCACTTTAGCAGAGCAATGTTTAAAAATACCTGGGTTAATCCTCCAAATGCAAATGCAGAACGGCTTAAAACACCAGACAGGAAGTATAAAATCAGGTAGAGGTAAAGTACTTTTTTAGGATTGATTTTATTCAACGACTCTTCAAATACCTCAATTGAAATCTGCAAATCTTTGTAAGCGACTTCAGCAAAAATAAACGACATGACCAAAAGACCGACCAGGGAATATAAATAAGCAGGTGCAGATGAATTGGTGAGAAAATGCATATCTCCCTTCCATTCGGTATTAACAAAGAAGATGTATGCAATCACCTGCAGCCAGTGATAAACCATTAAGAATGTAAAAACATTCGGCAGGTAAAGCCGCCATGTAAGAACGATAATCAGCAGCACAACAGCAAACCCCAAGATAATGTAGATACTGTTTGCCATTGCGGCACTTAAAGCGGAAACAAGTACCATTAACCCTGATAAACCTGCTATGTCTATTCGCTTCATTAAATACTATTTTAACTCAACACCGCCTGTAATTGATCTATCGTCTTCTGATAATTCCAATTCTGAATGATCTGCTGCGAATACAAGCCAGCGTGCTTATAATTTTTCAACGATGCCTGCATACATTTTTGCAGGCAAGCGAGGTCACCACTTTCAAAAACATATCCGTTCTTACCGGTTGATATAAGGTCGGTACTGCATCCGCATTTGTCACTTGCAATTACTGCACGTCCACAAGCCATTGCTTCATTTACTGCTAATCCCCACGTCTCTCCCGGTCCTTGCGATGGCAAAACAAATACATTACCTAAGCGATACACAACAGGCATGAGGCTTTGATTTTGGAAGCCAATAAAAATAATGTTGGGATAGGTCTTGTATTTTTCTTTTAATTCAGTTTCAAGTTCTCCGTTACCAACTATTAAAAGAGTGGCTTTGGTTTCCAATGCAAGAAAGGCTTTAATCAATAATTCAGAATTCTTTTTTTTAGTCAGCTTTGCAGCAAATAAAAAAACGCTCTCTTTGGCGCTTATGCCTAAGTCTGTCCGCCATTTTTTTGAAGCTATTTCATATTCATCTGCCTGGTCTGCAAACCTGTTGTTGTCAATCGCATGTGGTGCAAACAGCAATTGATTTCGTTTCAATCCATTTGCCAGAAAGTAATTTTGATTAGCAGTTCCAACATACAAAGCATAATCAATATGACTGTAAATCCACTTGAGAGATGTTCGTCTTAAAAACTTCTTAACAGAAAAGCCCGCAGGTTCATCCAACAAAGTAGAATCGCCGCGAAAAAGCACCGGTATTCTTTTATGAAAATAACGGATTGCTTTTAGGTGACCTGAAAAAGCCCAGCCATAAATCAGCACGGCATCGGCTTTCCAGTCTTCTATTTCTTTATTCAAAGACGAATTGACTATGCCATTAAAGTGATGTGAACCAGGTGCAGAAGATGTGTTTGCGACAAACGTATAATCATACCCTTCCAGCAGAGGAATATCCCATTTTACAGCTACACCAAACTCTTTGTCAAAAACTTCTTGCTGCGATTGACTCCAGGTATAAAAAACTTTGATTGAGAAACAAACATCAGATTCATGTATCAGCCTGAATAATGGCGCATTGTATTGAATAGGATGAGTAGAAATGATGGCAAGGCGTTTTTGCTTCATCTAAAAACTTTCATTAAATATGTTTATTTTCTCCGCCTTTGCTACCCGCTCTTTTACAAAATCGATATGTCGTAAATACAATGTGTTAAAAGCTCCATAACCAGGACTTACCTCAAAAGCCCTTTTAAACGGATCATATAAGTAAGGCTGAAAACCGTGTGACAGCAATTTTTTGTGAATTTCGTTTTCATCGTAACCATAGCGCAACCCTGAACCATTCAGTTCTATAATGATGGCTTTTAAGGTTTTGTCTGCAAGGGTTTTCTCCATCCCATTTATCACTTCTGTTTCAAAACCTTCAACATCTATTTTTATCAATGAGGGAACGCCTTGTTCTTTTGCAATGTTATCTAAAGTATCCACATTTACCTCAACCCTGTTTTCTGTATTTTTCATTTCATATTCAGGTACTACGTGGTTAATTGTGTCTAAGGCAGTGGTAAAATACAATGTTTCAACCTTAGCACCTAAAGCAAGACTAAACGCTTTAACCTTGTTTTCAAGATGATTGATTGTAATGTTTTTTTGAAGTTGCAGGAAAGTGGTTGCAGATGGTTCAAAGGCAATTGTTGTTGCTTTATTCACCCCTGAAGCAAGAATGGAGTAACTTCCGATGTTGGCGCCAATATCAGCAAATACATCTTCTTTTCTTAGAAAGTGCAGCAGGAAACCCATCTCGTAGAAATCGTGAAGCCCAAGATAAATGTTTCCTGTAGCCCCGGTCATTCCTTTATTTACCGATAAGCAGGTTTTGCCTGCAAAAGAAACTTTTTTCTCACCGGGATTGATAAGCTGAGTGAACTGCCACAGTAAAAATTTTGAGCAGGCAAAAATCCGGTGCCTTCCGGCTAAAGGATGATTGTTTATGTATTTAAAAACAGCAGTTAGCTTGTGTAAACCTTTCATTTCTATAAAACGTGATGTAATGCCTTTTCTAACAATCCGGCCAATTGCCCGGTGATACCCTTTGCAGAATACGCATCAAACTCCAGGCGGTTAATTGAACTGACCTGGAAGGCTTTACAAAAACTTTTGTATTCTTTGAAAAGAGGCGCAAATCCATTTTTAATTGCTTCTAAGCCTTCTTCTCCGGCAAATGCTAAAACCAATCCTGCATTTGATTTCCGTATAACTTCAACAGCAGTACTTTGTGCATGCAAAACGGCTATAACCGGTTTTTGCGACAGCACCGCCTGGTAAACTTTTGATGGAGTATAATGTGGCTCTGTACTTCCCAATATAAACACACAATCAGCGGCATTCAGATGAACTAATACATCTAAATAGGGTATTCGTTGCGGGTACTCAAATACAATAGTATTCCACAAATTATATTTCTCTGCAAGATCTTTTAAATTATAGCTCTCGGCATCGTTTGCCAATTTGCCTGTGCCTATGAAATGAAATTCTGTATCTGAAAATACTTCCCGGTTTTGTTGAATGCTTTTAAAAATTTCTTCTAATGGCTTGTAAGCTTTTGGAAGCATTGCCCCCGCATATACCAGTTGAAGCTTCGGCTCTTTTTTCTTAAAAAGATATGGTTCAATATGAAGCATATTAATCATTTCATGGTCTGCTGCTTCACCACCATAAGGCATGCCTGCAAATAAACAATTCTTATTCAACTGCGGATTTCTTTCCTGAACTCCTTTGTAATAACCTTCTGCCACGCCTGTGATAAGAGATGCGTTTTTAACCGCTATCGGTTCTAACAACTTAGCTATTTGTGTGCTGAACCAATGACGCGAAAACGTTTTGTTGCTTCCCGGAAACTGATGTACCCACGGAT